>NZ_JBIAHQ010000018.1:0-155510 GCF_042870725.1 Micromonospora sp. NPDC006431 | reverse complement strand
ACGCCCCGCGCCCAGGCGACGCAGGGCACCCTCCCCCACCCGGCCCCACGGTCAGGCGGGCAAGCGTCCGGAGGGACACGCACCAACGGACCGGAAGCTGCCCCGCGCAGCCCACCGACACCAGAGCGTGAACACGATCAGCACACCCACCACCACCGGCCACCGGCCACGCGGAGCCGCACTGGGCGCAGGATTCCACTTCCACGCCCATGCATCTCCACCACGGTGGGAAACGATCCCGGAAACTCAATCCGACTCAGGATCGCTAAGCTGATCAGGGACGCTGCCGCCCGAGTAGCGTCCGTCGAGGTCGGACTCGGCAAGCATCAGGTAGGTGCCGTGGACGTCGAACAGCGCCGGGGCGAGGTACTCCCGGGCGGCCGCGGCCGCAGCGGTGGTCTGGACGTAGGGGTTCTCGTAGTCCCGGCGGTGGTTCGCCAGCCACGCGGTGCTGTCGGCGGGAACGGTGAACGCGGACGCCTCGCCGAGCACCGACCCGTAGTCGTCGAGCAGTTCATACCGGTAGGCGACGCCGTCGTCGGCGACCCGGACGACCAGGTCGACCCGGGCGTCGCCCGCGCCGGCGAACCGGAATCGCGCCTCCCGGAAGATCGCGAGCCGCTGCACTTCCTTGCCGACTGTCGTCGTGTAGCGCTCGACGTCGGTGCGGTCGCTACGGCCGAGGAACCGCAGCCCGCCGGTCAGGTCGGCGTCTTCGGTCCGGATGCCCAGCGGGCTGGGCGGCAGGATCGTCCGACCGCCGTGGGACACAGCCAACGAGATGCTCCCCGCCTCCGTGTCGTGAGTGACCTGCGCCGTCGGGCCGTCGGGAGCGAAGGTAGCCGTGACCGTCTACCGGGCGGTCTCCGCCCTGGCGGATGTGGCTGCGAGAGTTCCGGTGAGTAGCGCCGCGACGAGGGCGACCGTGAGGGCCGCGATCCGCGACGTCGAGCGGCGCGCGGTAGCCGGCCAGGTCAGTCGGAGTGGTACGTGCATCACAGGTGACTCCTCCTCGGATGCGGCGGAGAGACCGGTCGGTGGACGCGGCGGACCTCGGCCGCGCCCCCGGCACGCTCAGGCTCGTCCACATCCGGTGGCACCTGGGACTGCTGCCGGACATGGGGGTCCTGGTCGGCCTTGCTCCGGGCAGGAACGTTTCCGCGAGATTAACGACCGCAACAGGACCGATCAAGTATGGACATGAATGAACATCGGATGTATAGGGTAGCGGTCCACGGCTACGCGCCCTAGGCTTCGCGTCGCGAGGGCCATGAGGGCGCTCGCACAAATGGCACCCCTGTTCGCCGGTGTTGGATTTTGTGAACGGACAGGAGGGAGGTTGGCTCCTCACGCCGGCCATACCCGGCCGGCTCTTGCCGTCGTAGGCAACGCGACCGCGGTCAGGTTCAGCGGGTCCCGCAACTGGCGGCGCAGGCACGGGCCTCGCGTCGATCACCTGCCGCATCGTCGCCCTGGCACGTGCCTGCTGCTTCGGCATCCGCTGATCGAACCTGTGTAGAAGGGATGATCTATGCGTGTGCACAGCTCGTGGCATCGGCTCATCGTTCGCTGCGTCGTACCCATACTCGCCGCCGCTACGGCGGCAGTGGCGGCCAACCCCGCCACAGCTTCGGATACCGCCACCTGGGCGATCGGTGCTCCGTCGCCGGTAACGCCGGTATCGGCGACGGTCGCGCTCGACGCCGACGGGGCGTTGTCGCTCGCCGTCGCCCACCAGGGCAGGACCGTGCTCGCGCCCTCCGCTGTCGGCATCGAGACCACGGCCGCCAACCTGACCAGAGGCCTGACCTTCCTCCGCCGCACCGACCGGACAGTGGCGGAGAACTACATCATGACCACCGGAAAGCAGCGCGTCCGCCACGCCACGCTGGCGGAATCGACGCTCTCGTTCGCCGGCGCCCACGGCACGCGGATGGACCTCGTGGTCCGCGTCTCGGACGACGGCGTGGCCTTCCGGTACGTCCTTCCCGACGCCGACGGCGTCACCGTCAAGCGGGAGGCATCGTCGTACTCCCTGCCGACCGGCGCACCCGCGTGGCTGCTGCCCTACACCCCCAACTACGAGGGGACCCGGGTCGAGACGACCGCCGCAGCGGCAGCAGCGGGCGACTTCGGCTTCCCGGCACTGTTCGACGTCGAGAACACCTACGTCCTGCTCACCGAGTCGGACGTCGACGGGCGATACTCGGGTGGCCGCCTCACGCACCATGCGGGATCGGGGAACTACACGATCAAGCTCGCCGACGCGGAGGTCACCTCACCCGGCCCGCTGGCCACGCCCTGGCGTACCGCGATCGTGGGCGACCTGGCCACGGTGACCACCTCGACGCTCGTCGACGACCTGGCACCGGCGTCGAAGGTGGCCGGCACCTCGTGGATCCGCCCCGGCACGGTCGCGTGGTCGTGGCTGTCGGAGCACGACAGCCCTCGGGACCCGGTGCGCCAGAAGCAGTACGTCGACTTCGCCGCCCGCAACGGATGGTCCTACGTCCTGATCGACGAGGGCTGGGACCGCAGTTGGGTGCCGGACGTGGTGCGCTACGCGCGCGCTCGGGGTGTCGAGGTGCTGCTGTGGTTCCACTGGACGGCCCTGGACACCGCACAGGAACGAAACGAGACGCTCCCGCTCATCAAGTCCTGGGGTGTCGCCGGCGTGAAGGTCGACTTCATGGACTCGGATTCCCAGGCGCGCTTCGCGTGGTACGACGACATTCTCCAGAAGACCGCCGACCTGCAACTCATGGTCAACTTCCACGGCGCGACCATCCCCCGCGGCATCCAACGGACGTGGCCGCACGTCATGACCGTCGAGGCGATCCGCGGCGCGGAGCAGTTCCGTACCCGGGCCGCGACCAACACGATGTTCCCGTTCACGCGCAACGTCGTCGGTGGCATGGACTACACCCCGGTCGCCTTCGTCGTCTCCGACCGCGACACCACTGCCGCACACGAGGCGGCGACGTTCCTGGTGTACGAGTCGGGCTGGCAGCACGCCGCGGACAAACCCGAGAACTACGAATCGCGCCCCGAGGCGCTCCGAACGCTGAACCAACTCCCGACGACCTGGGACGAGACGCGCCTGCTCGGCGGACGCCCAGGGCAGGAGGTCTTCCTCGCCCGACGGGCGGATGAGCGCTGGTACCTCGGCGCGATCTCGGCCGTGCCGGCGAAGACGTTCGAGACGCCGCTGACGTTTCTGGGCAAGGGCCAATGGCTCGTGGAGACTCTCCGCGACGGCCCGCACGGCCTGATCCGGGAGGCCCAGATTGTCGACTCGGACGACCGGCTCGCGGTGCCGGTAGCCACCAACGGAGGCTTCGTGTCCGTGGTCTGCAAGTACGCCAAGGGAATGTCGACCTGTGACCAGCCGGTGCGCCGGGTGCCGCAGACAAATCTTGCGGTGACGCCCACCCAGGCGGAGGCACGGCCAGGCAGCACCATCGACGTACGCGGCACGTTCACCCTGCCCGCCGGCGCGCCGATCACCGACGTCACGCTGCGGGTGACACCAACCGCGGGCTGGAGCGTGAACGGCGCGCCAGTATCGACGAAGCGTCTGCGGGCTGGCGAGTCGATCAGTGGCGCGTGGACGGTCACCGCCGCAGAGGATGCCGCCCCCGGCTACGTCGATGTCCCGGTCGTCGCCACCTACCGCTTCTCCGACGACCCGCAGAAGCGCCCGGTGCATGTCGAGGAGGCGGTCCGCGTGTTCGTTCCGCCACCTAGCCCGAGCGGAACAACGTACGTGAGCGACCTGCCGTTCCTGAGCGAGAGCAACGGGTGGGGGCCGATCGAACGCGACAAATCCAACGGAGAGACGGGTGCCGGCGACGGGCAGACCCTGTCCATCGGCGGCAGGACCTACGCCAAGGGCATCGGGACCCACGCGCCGAGCCAGCTCACCGTGTGGCTGGGTGGGGCCTGCAGCCAACTGCAGGCCGAGGTCGGCATCGACGACGAGGTCAGCCAGTCCGGCTCGGTCGTGTTCCAGGTCCTCGGCGACGGCCGGCAACTCGCCGACACCGGAGTCGTCCGGCGTGCCGACGGAGCGCGCCCACTCGGCGTCGACGTCACGGGAGTACGCATGTTGACCTTGAAGGTCACCGATGGTGGAGACGGTAGGAACTTCGACCACGCCGACTGGGGCGAGGCCCGGGTGACCTGCGGATAAGCCGTCTCAGCAGAGCCACTGGCACCGGGAAGGGCCGGGAGGGCGCGGTCAACACACGCCCTCCCGGATCCCTTCCCCACCCTCGATTGAGGGACCTTGCAACGACCGCTGCCGCCCTCGTAGTGGCGCAACCGACCCTCTCGCCCGGCTGGCCACATGGAAACTGTGGACGGACAAGCCCGGGAAGCCTCGCCCGGGTTATCCAACTCCGTCCACACGACCTGTCATCCATGAAGGAGTGGGCGGGTCGGGACTGCCCCGCGCAGCCCACCGACACCAGGACGTGACCACGATCAGCACCCCCGCCATACAGCAATGGCCCGATCGAAGGCGCCAACACAAGGTCAAGCCGTTCGTCCCAGTCCCCTAAGCCCGGGCCCGCAGGACGAGCCGCACGGTCGCCGGCGCCCGAGGCCCGGCGAGGCGGTGCTTCCCGATCACCTGTGGACCGGGGAGCACCGCAGAGGGCGGCGGCGGGGTCAGCCCTGGCGGCGGTTCCAGGGGCCGGTGACGGCGTACGTGATGCCCGGGTTGTAGACGTTGAAGAACATGGTCCGGCCGTCGGCGGAGAACGTCGCACCGGCCAGCTCGCCGTACTCCGGGTCCCCGCTGGTGCCGACGTTGACCCGGTTGCGTGCAAAGACGAACACCTTGCCGTCGGCGGTCGTACCGAGGATGTGCTGATCCCCGACCCCGTCCTCGCACATCATCAGGCCCCCGTACGGCGACATGCAGATGTTGTCCGGGGCGTCGAACTCCGGGTTCTCCGGCGCCGGCGTCGGACGGGTGAAGATGGTCTCCAGGCGCAACGTGTTGGCTCGCGGGTCGAACCGCCAGACCTGGCCGTCGTGGTCGCGGGCCGAACCCAGCTCACGCCGGGCGAACGACGAGACGAAGTAGGCGCAGCCGTCCTTCTCCCCCCACCAGGCGCCCTCGATCTTGTACCCACCGGTGATCGGCTTGCGGTAGTCCTGGGCACGGACCGACTCCGTCGTCGCCAGTGGGTCCGGCACGTCGAGCCACTCGATGCCGGAGAAGGACGTGCCCGCCGTCGTCACCACCGACAGGTCCGGCAGGTCCGGGACGTGCAGAGCCTGCAGCACGCCGCCTGCCCGCAGGCTCCCGTGGCCGCCGAGCGGCCGGTTCGGCAGGAAGCGGTAGAAGCTGCCCAGCGGCGCCACGAACGCGTCCTCGGTCTCGTAGACGATGCCGGTGTGCGGGTCGACCGCGACCGCCTCGTGCTGGAACCGTCCCATCGCGGTCAGCGGTGTCGGATCGGTGTTGCGAGCATCGTCGTACGGGTCGACCTCGAAGATGAATCCGTGGTCCTTTGTGTACCCGCGGGTCCCCGCCTTGTCTTCGGTCTCCTCACAGGTCAGCCAGGTATGCCAGGGCGTCCGGCCGCCGGAACAGTTGATGGCCGTGCCGCCCAGGCTCACGTGCTCAGAGACGGCGCGGTTCGACGCGTCGACGGCGAGCGTGGTGGTTCCGCCCCCGGCGGCCGGGTCGTACGTACGTTCCGGCGGAGCGACGACCGTAATCTTCGCGGTCGGGGAGCACTCATGGTTACGGACCAGGCGAGCGCCGCGCGCCTCGTCGGCGAAGGCACCCATACCGTCGAACCGGCTCGGCACGATGCCACCGTCCGGCCGGACGGTGCCTTCGCGCGACAGCACCCTGTAGCGGAAGCCCACCGGCAGGTCAAGCATGCCGGCCGGGTCAGGCACGAGCGGACCGTACCCGACCTCCGGGCCGGACACCCCCAGCGCGGGTGCCGCCGTGAACAGGGCGTCGACCGAACCGACCACGGCCACAGCAAGACCGGCGCCGGCCGAGCGGGACAGGAACTGGCGGCGAGACATAGACACGGACAAGCCTCCTAGACGTCACAGACCGTAGCGGGCCGACGTGGACCGCGGCGGACGGATCAACCGGCCGACCCGCATCGATTCGAGCCGCTCGATCCACTACGTCACATCCCGCCCCACCCGTCAAGATGCCGATCGATTTGATCCCGCCAACTGTCGCAGCCGACCTGGCTCAACCCGGTCAAAATCTCTGAAACCGAGCGAAAGCTAAGTGCCCCTCGTCGTTAGTTCGTCGGGGGTTACGCGGCGGTGGGTAAGGGCTCGTGGACGGTGAGGCGTTTCAGCAGGGCGTCGAGGTCCTTCTTGGTGTATCGCCAGTTGAACGGTCGGGCACCGAGGTTGTAGTGGTCCTGGAAGGCTGTGAGCCGGTCTTCGACGTCGGTCAGGTCGTAGAAGTCGTTCGGGGTGACGACCTTGCGTTGCACGATCGAGAAGTACAGCTCCACCTGGTTCAGCCAGGAGGCGTGGATCGGTAGGTGGACCAGCTTGGCGTTGGGCCACGTGTTGGCCATGCGGTCGATGGAGGTTTGCCCGCGGTGGGAGGAGCCGTTGTCGACGATCCAGAACACCCGGTCTGCTGAGGCGTAGGGTTCGTTGGTCATGACCTGCTTGACCAGTCGGGCGAACGGGGCGATGCCGGTGGACGCGTCGCAGCGGCCGAAGACTTTCCCGTTGGCCACGTCGAGGGCGGCCAGGTAGGCGAGGGCGCCGCCGCGTTCGTACTCGTGCTCGACGCGCATCAGTCGGGTCTGGCCTGGCGGCAGGGTGGGGTGGCAGCGGCAGCGGGCCTGGATCGAGGTCTTCTCGTCCGCGCTGATCACGAAGTCACCATCGTTGAGGGGGCGGCCGTCCCAGATGCGGGGCGTACAGGTCCAGCACGGTGCTGGCCTTGGCGGTGAAGTGCGGGTCCCGGGGGAAGATCCACGACCGGTGCCGCCAGGGTTTGATCGCGTCGGCGGCCAGCCAGCGGGTCACCGTGGAGGCGGAGATGTCGTCCACGACACCGGCGGCCACCGCCTCGTCGGCCAGGTCGGCGGCGCTCCACCGGGACAGCGGCACCCCACGTTCGGCCGGCAACTCACACGCGAGGGCCTTGACCTGCGCGGTCTGCACATCTGTGAACCGGCGTGGCCGGCCAGGGCGCGGCACATCCGTCAGCCCGTCCAGCCGCCGCTGCCAGAACCGCACCCGCCATTTGCGGACCGTGTCCACGTGCACCCGCTGGTCGGCGGCGATCGCGGTGTTACTGGCCCCACCGGCGGCGGCCAGCACGATCCGGGCCCGCACCACCAGGCGGTAGGAGGCCGTGGGTCGGCGAGCCAGCCTCTGCAGGGCGACCCGCTCATCGGCGTCGAGCGTGATCGGATACGGGGATGAGGGGGGCATCGGACCGTTGTGCCACCCGTGCCGCCACCGCGTCGGCACCGACACGCCGCAGCAAGGGTGGGGCAGGATGACAGTTGTGGCCAAGCCCCCACCCGAATCGACCAAGAGCAGCCTGCGTCAACGCCTCACCGCGCACGCCCGCAGCCGTTGGCCTGCCCTGACCGCTGTGTCCGTGCGGTATCGCGGCGTCTTCGCCTACGTCGACGGCCGGCTCGCTGACGGCACCACGCTGCCGCTTTGCCGACTCCGCTACGGCGGCTCGGCCAGCACATGGGGCTTCGCTATCTACCTGGCCAGCCGCGACGGCTACGAAGACTCCATCCTGCCCAGCGGCCTGCACGCCGGCAGTCCCGAAGAAGCCCTCGACTGCGCTTGCGGCCTCTACCTCAACGATCCAACCGCCTGGACCCAACCCCCGACGAACTAACGACGAGGGGCACTTAGATACCGCTCTGATCGGGGAACGTCGGTCAGCCAGAAGGTCAGACGTTGAAGCGGAACTTAGGTGGGCCGACGCGTGACCTGCGACAACATGCTCGGCCCGCTGGTCGCGCCGTCCTGGGTTGAGCGCTACATCGCGGGGGGACCGTTCACCCACCTCGCACCTCGCCCGACAGGACAGGCACCATGACCCGGTGCGACTACTGACGGCAGACGAGTTCAAGGCCACGTACGGGACACCGCCGGCACCAGTCGACGTCGACGAGCCTCCTCCATTCGACTTCTGGCCCTACTTCGACGCCATCCCCCACGATCACTTCGCCGGCCACGACTTCAGCCGCGAGGAGGTAACGAACGTCTGGCAGATGCCCGACGGGCCGCATCAGCACGTCCTCATCGCGTCCGATACCCCGAACGTGTTCATGGTGCTCGTGCTCAACCTCCGAACAGCATCAGTACTCGGCCACCACCTGCTCGACCTCAACGAGCTCTACGGGCTCAGCCAGTTACCGGGCGTGATCGAGAATCACGCCCGTGAGCGACTTCTACGTCTCCCTGATCCCAACTGACGCCAACTGGCAGCCAACCAGGGCAGCCGCCACCGAGGCGGAAGCGTACGTCCGGCGACGTGTTTCCCCCGGGGTCAACCTGCACCCGCCCCACCCGGCGGGATCTTGATAGATTCGCCCTTCGCTTTGAATCGACAAGGGGATGCACATGTCCGACGCGGGGGCCGGACCTGATTCAGGATCGACGGCGGACTGGGTGCGCGATCCGGAAACGGCATGGACGCCGCTGCCGGGCGGTGCGGCTCCCGAGCCGGCACCGGTCCACGGCGCGCCACCGCCGCAGGTGCCACCCACGGCAGGCCAGCCGTTCGGACCGCCCATGATCCCGTTCGGGCCGCAACTGCCCGCCGACCCGCCGCCACCTGGCCACCGCAACCGCGGCCTGATCATCGCCGTCGTGGCGCTGAGCGTACTGCTGTTGGTGGCCTGCTCGGGCCTGGTCGGCGGGGCCTTCCTCCTGCGCTCCGCGGAGCGCGACGCGGCCAAGCCGGCGACGGAGACGCGGCGGTCGTCCGCGACCGGTAGCCCGGCCCCGAGCCCTCGCGCGGCCGCGAGCGCGGAGCCGGTGCCGCAGGGGCCGCAGCCCAGCGACTACGCCGCAACCCAGATCTCCGATCTGAACAACGTGTGCGACGGCATCCTCTACTACCCCCAGTCGCCCAAGCGCGCCGGCAAGGCACCGCACCCGGTGGTGCTGCTCATCGGAGACGGCCCGGGAGACCACCGCCGTCAGGACAACGGCTACTACTACGACGAGGGCCTGTCGAAGCGGGTGGAACAGACCTGGGCGTCGGAGGATCCGAAGAACGTGCAGATGGTCGCCTGCCTGGACCGGGTCAGCACCGGCGCGACGATCCGCCGGTGCAAGTACGACGACCCGAAGCCGGACACGTTGACGCTGCTGAAGGCCAGTTACCGCCTTCGGGTGTACGAGGTGGCGACCGGCCGGAAGCTGCTCGACAAGGCCATGGGCGGCGACGACCAGGCTTGCCCGTACGTCGTCCTGGTCGGTCCCGACAAGAAGATCTACGCCGAGGTCAGCAACCGGTCGCTGCTCGCCGCGCTGCGCAACCTGGTGAAGCGGTAGCCGAACCGCGGCACCGGGTCCGCTCCGCCTCCAACTCGCCGCCCCGATCCGTCACCCGCTCCCGCGCGGTCTCGACGCGGGGCGCCGTCGCCATCCTGAACAACCGGTCGTGCCTGGGTCTTGGAGGCGTCACCGGTGACGGGCCGCGCGTCCGGCAAGGGCACGCCGCCGTGGGAGAATCAGCAAGTGCAGGTCGGGATGCTTGGATCATTCGAGGTTCGCACGGACGAGGGCATCCTGGCCGACGTGCCGGGCGTCCGGTTGCGCGCACTGTTGATCGCCCTGGCACTCGAACCTGGCCGCGTCGTGCCGAAGGCGACGCTCATCGACTGGATCTGGGGTGAGAACCCGCCCGCCGATGCGGGGAACGCCCTGCAACGCTTGGCTTCCCGGCTACGGAAGGTGCTGCCCGGAGGGGTGATCGAGGGGCAGACGGGCGGCTACCGATTGATGGTGGGCCCCGACGCGGTCGACGCCCTTCGGTTCGAACGCCTCATCGGCCGGGCTCGTCGGGAGGAGGGCCTCCAGCGAGTTCGGCTGTTGCGCGAGGCCCTCACCCTGTGGCGCGGTGCGGCTATGCAGGATGTGGGGTTGGGGGACAGTGAGGCGTTCGACGCGGCGGTGACGCGGCTCGAGGGGCTGCGGTTGACGGCGATGGAGGATCGCTTCGAAGCGGAGGTCAGTCTGGGCCACGGAGCGGAGGTGGTCGCGGAACTGACCGACGCGGTGGCCGCGCATCCGCTGCGGGAACCGCTGGTCGCTGCGCTGATGCGGGCGCTGGTGGCAGCCGGCCGCGACGCCGAGGCCCTGCTCGCCTACGAACGTACGAGGGAGGCGCTTTCCGACACGCTGGGCGTCGACCCCTCGCCGGAGTTGTCGGCCTTACATGTCGCGTTGCTGCGGGGCGAACTGGGGCGGCGGGAGGAGCACCGGAAGACCAACGTGCGTGCCGAGCTCACCAGTTTCGTCGGCCGGGACGCTGATGTCGCTGCGGTCCGCGAGCTCATCGCGGAGCATCGTCTGATCACCTTGATCGGGCCGGGCGGTTCGGGCAAGACCAGGCTGGCCGCGGAAACCGCACGCACGCTGATCGGTGACCTGCCGGACGGAGTCTGGTTGGTGGAACTTGCCGCCATCGGCGCCGACGGTGACGTCGCGCAGGCGACGCTCACCGCGCTCGGACTGCGGGATGCTCTGCTCGGCGCGGGTCCGAGCGCGGATCTGGCGGACGGGCTCATTGCCGCAATCCGCGAGCGGGAGGCGCTGCTGATCCTGGACAACTGTGAGCATGTGATCGAGGCGGCGGCGAGGTTCGCCGATCGGGTGCTCGGGCAATGCCGACGGCTGCGGATCCTGGCGACGAGCAGGGAACCGCTCGGCATCACCGGTGAGGCGCTGTGGCTGGTCGAGCCGCTGGCCATGCCCACCGACGCCGGCCTTGCCGAGGCCGCGTCCTCCCCGGCCGTCCGTTTGCTGCGGGACCGGGCCGGCGCGGTGCGCAAGGACCTTGGAGTCGACGAGCACACCTTGTCGACGATGGTGCGCGTCTGCCGGGCGCTGGACGGGATGCCGCTGGCGATCGAACTGGCCGCCGCCCGGTTGCGCACCATGACCATCGATCAGCTCGCCAACCGGCTCGACGACCGGTTCCGCCTGCTGACCAGCGGGAGCCGTACCGCCTTGCCGCGGCACAAGACGCTGCGCGCGGTGGTCGACTGGAGCTGGGAGTTGCTCACCGAGGCCGAGCGGACGGTCCTGCGCCGGCTGTCGGTGTTCTCCGGCGGAGCGAGCCTGGACGCGGCCGAGTGGGTCTGCGCCGGCGATGACGTCGAGCAGGATCAGGTGCTGGAGTTGCTCACGTCGCTGGCCGAGAAGTCGCTGGTGGTCACCGAGGGCGACGCCGCCCCGCGCTATCGGATGATCAGCACGATCAAGGAGTACGCCGCGGACCGGCTCGCCGAAGCGGACGAATCGGACCTGGCTCGCCGGGCGCACCTCGCCTACTTCACCGACCTCACCGAGACCGCGGAGCCACATCTGCGCCGCGCCGAGCAGTTGGCCTGGCTCGCCACGCTTGAGACCGAACACGACAACATCAGCGCCGCGATGCGGGTGGCGGTCGCGGCTGGTGACGCACAGGCGGCGATGCGGCTCGCGGCCGCCTCCGGCTGGTACTGGTGGCTCGGCGGGCGCCGGGCCGAAGGCCTCGAGCTGATGCTCGCGGCCACCAACATCCCCGGCGACGTGACCGATGACGTCCGGGCCATGGCGTACGGGATCGTGGTGCTCTTCGTGACCTCCGGGCGGGGCGACGAACACCTGGGCGCGGAATGGATCCACAAGGCGTACCGGTTCAGTCAGCAAAGCCAGCACCGCAACCCGCTGCTGGGACTGGTCGACGCGCTGGAACGCCTGCTGCAGGAGCCGGACGCCGCGGTGACCGCGTTCGAGTCGGTGCTGGACAACGAAGACCCTTGGGTACGCGCCCTGGCCCGGTTCCAGCTCGGCAAGATGCGGATCATGCTCGGTCAGGGCGGCCGGGATGCGGAGGCCAACCTGGAGCTTGCGCTCGCTGAGTTCCGCGCGCTCGGCGAAAGGTTCGGCATGTCCATCGCCCTGTCCGAGTTGGCGGGCCAACTCGCCCTGCGTGGTGAGTTCGTCGGTGCGTGTGCGCACTACGAACAGGCGGTCACGCTCGTCACCGAGGTCGGCGCCGTCGAAGATGTCATCCGGCTGCGGACCCAACAGGCCCTGCTGTACTGGCTGCACGGCGATCGGGACGCCAGCGCGGCCGCCGTCGCCGAGGCGGAGCGGTGCGCCGAAGGGGTTACCTGGCCGCATGCGCTGGTCGAGCTGGCGCTCGCCAAGGCCGATCTCGCGCGTTGGGTCGGTAACGCCGCGGAGGCACGCCATCAACTCGGGGTCGCGACCGCCCTGCTCGGCGACGAGGCGGAGACGGCGGACATCCGCGCGGGCATCCACGACGTGCTCGGCTACCTGGCCGACGATCTTCGGGAGGCTCGTTCCCACCGCGTGGCGGCCTGGCAGGCGGCCTCCGAGGCGGGACACGCTCCCATGATCGCCCAGGCCCTCGTCGGTGTCGCGGACCTCGCACTCCGGCACGACCAGTACGAGCAGGCGGCGCGACTGCTCGCGGCCAGCGTCGGCGCACGTGGAGTGCCGGATCTCGCCCACCCGGATGCGGCCAGGATCGAGCGGGACGTACGGCGACACCTCGGCGAAGCACGGTTCGCCGAGGTGTCGCAGGAGGGTACGCAGGCGAGCTGGGCTCAGCTGGTCGAGACCGGGCTCTCCTTCTGACCTGCGCGTCGAATGACGATGTCGCCGTGCCGCGTGCGGGCGTGGACCGAGACCTTGGTGTCCGCCGGGCCAGGGTTTCCCGGCGCGGAAACGGCGTCGCGCACGGATCCTCGCTCGCTGTTGACGTCGAGGTAGGCGGCGGTGCCCTCGCTGATGCCGACCTCGATGTTTCCCGAGGCGTTCGTCAGCTTCGCCTGACCGTGCGTCATCCGGCCGATCCGGATGGCGCCGCTGTCTGTCATGGCGGCGATGCTGCCGTCGGCGCGGTCGATGTCGAAGTCGCAGCTGGCGCTGCTGAGATCGAGGTCGGCCGAGGCGTGGCCGATCCAGGCCTGCCCGCCGGAGTTCGAGAGCCGCACCGCGCCCTCGACCTCGCCGATCCGCATCGCGAACGCCCCGCCCTCGATGTCGGCGCGTCCGGCGATGTGGCCGATCGCGACGTCACCGGACGCGATGTTCGCCTGCAGCGTGGCGATGCGCTCCACCTGGACCCGGCCCGATGCCACGTGCAGCTCGCACCCGCCGAACGAGCCGTCGGCATGAACATCGGAGTGCGCCAGGTAGGCGGCGACACTGGAGCCGGTGGGCAGCTCGATCGTGATGGCGACCGACCCGTTCTTGTGCCCGGGGACGGTCGTCTTGACCGACAGTTGACCGCCGGCGAATTCGACCTTGGTCTTCTCGGCCACCTTGACGTCGGACCGGCTCGCCTCGTTGATGGGTTCGACCAGCACCGCGGTGTCGGTGCGGTCGCTCGCGGTGACCCGCACCTGAGCACCGGCGACTTCCACGGTGACGGCGATGGGCCCGGGGGTGGCGAATGTAGGCATGACAACTTCTCCCTCTTGCTTGGTACGTGATCTGTTGGTGTGCCCGCCCCGGTTGGTCAGGCCCGCTTCTTGAAGGTGGACAGCGACCACACATATCCGACCAGGGCGATCCCGACGCACCAGACGACGGCGATGATCACCTTGCTTCCAGCAGGTTCACCGGTCAGCAGCCCGCGCAGTGCCTCGATGATCGGGGTGAAGGGCTGGTACTCCGCGAACTGTCGCACCCCCGCGCCCATGGTTCCGGCCGGCACGATCGCACTGCTCAGGAACGGCAGCATGACCAGCGGTACGGAGATCAGTCCCGCCGATTCCGGGGTTTTCGCCGCCAGTCCCAGGGCGACGGTCATCCAGCTGGTCGCGAAGGAGACCAGCACGATGAGGCCGATCGCGCCGAGCCATTCGAGGAAACTCGCCGCCGGTCGGAATCCCACCGCGTACGCCACTCCGATGATGGCCGCGATGGCGATCAGGCTGCGGAGCATGCTGGCGGCGACATGAGCGCTCAGTACGGCACTGCGGGAGATATCCATCACCTTGAATCGATTGATGATCCCCTTCGTCATGTCGGAGTTCACGGCCAACGCGGTCGCGCTCAACCCGTAGCAGATCGTCAACACGACCATGCCCGGCGTCGCGTAGTCGATGTAGTTGCCGCCGATGTCGAAAGCGCCGCCGATCACGTATACGAACATCAGCAGGATCACGATCGGGAACAGGATCGCGTTGAACACCGCGACCGGGTTCCGGAGAGTGTGCTTGAAGTTGCGACCCAGCATGGTCGTCGCGTTGCTCATTATGCGTTCACCTTCGCGCGAGTACGGCCGGTCAGGGCAAGGAAGACGTCATCGAGGTCCGGCGTGTGCACCGAGAATTCCTCGACCTCGATCGAATGTGCGTCGAGTTGTGCCAACAGGGCGCGAACCGATTTCGCCCCACCGTCGCTGGGAACCCGCAGGACCAGATCGTCCTCGGCGTCCTGCGCGGAGTCGGTCAGGACCCGCACCGCGGAGGCGAGTTCGAGGTCGCCCGCGAACCGGAGCCGGACATGACTGCCGGGGATCTGGCGCTTGAGCTCGGCGGGAGTGCCCTGGGCGACCAGCTTGCCCTGATCGAGCACCGCGATCCGGTCGGCGAGCCGATCGGCTTCCTCCAGGTACTGGGTGGTCAGGAAGATGGTGACGCCCTCGGCCACCAGCTGACGGATGATGTCCCACATCGTCCGACGGCTGCGCGGATCCAAACCCGTCGTCGGCTCGTCGAGGAAAATGATCCTGGGCTGGCCTACCAAGGTCATCGCCAGATCCAGCTTCCGGCGCATACCCCCGGAATAGGTGGCCGCCATCTTCTGCGCCGACTCCGTCAGGTCGAACCGCTCCAGCAGGTCGGCGACCACCCGCTTGCTCTCGCCCGAGCGCAGACGCTTGAGATCCGCCATCAACTGGAGGTTCTCCTGACCGGTCAGGAGATCGTCCACCGCGGCGAACTGACCGGTGACCCCGATGGCCGCGCGGACGGCCTTGGTCTCGGTCGCCACGTCATGCCCGGCAACGAAGACCGTGCCACCGTCGGCCTTCATCAACGTGGTCAGCACGTTGACCGTCGTCGTCTTGCCCGCCCCGTTCGGGCCGAGCAGGGAGAAGATCGTGCCCGCGGCAACATCGAGGTCGATGCCGTCAAGAACAATCTTGTCCTTGTACGCCTTCCGCAGCCCTGAAGCCGCAATCGCTGAACTCGTCATGCGACCACCATCGGCGCCGGGCCTGCCACCCACCTGACACACCCCTGACACGGCAGCTGACATGATCGCCGCTCGTCGCCGCCGTCGGCGCGTTGCTGCTCGTCGCCTGATCTCAGGCGCACACCGTCGGCGGCGGGTACGGTCGTGGAATGCGTCTCCCAACCGCAGCGACCACCGCGGGCTCCCTTATCGGCGGGTGGCAGCTCGCCCGCCGGACCGGTAACCGTCCCCTCGGCGGCGTGGTCCTTGCGGCCGGCGGTGTGTTGGCGGGACGCGAGTGGGCCCGGCGGACGAGCCCGGCCGTGACCGCAGGCCTGGTCGCGGCCTACATCGGGGCGTTCGGCCTGTCGCACCCGCTGGCCAAGCGCATCGGTGCCTGGCCCGCCGTGCTGGCCGTCTCGGCACTCACCGCAGCCGCCTCGTACGCCGTCGCAGACCGCCGCGCTCCGCGCTAGCGCCGCACCAAGGAAGTTGGCGTCGTAATCCGTGTCCGCTTGATCGCTCACCTCGACAGCCGGAGGCTGCCGGTGGAGGTCGGTTCTGGCCCGGCAGCCGGAGGTGTTTGTTCGCGAGTTGGAGCCGAGGGCGTCGCAGCCACTGGTTACGGCTCCGAACTACACTCCGGCCGGATCCCAGAGTCGGTGCCGGTGCCATGGCGGCGGGCGACATTTCGCGCGTAGCGTGTGCCGCGGCCACGCAGCCGTCCTGGAGGTTGACCATGCATTCGACGGTCCACTCGTTCCGCACGCCCGACGGCGTCACGCTCGGGGTCGAGCATTTCGGCGATGCGGCGGCGCCCCTCGTGCTGCTCGCGGGCGGCACGACCATGCTCTCCTGGCCCGACGCCCTCTGCGAGACGCTCGCTCGCGGCGGACGTCACGTCGTGCGCTACGACCTGCGCGACTCCGGCGCGTCGACGACCGTCGACCCCGAGGCGCCGGCGTACACGCTGCGCGACCTCGCCGCCGACGCCGCCGCGCTCGCCCGCGGACTCGACGACCGGCCGGCGCACCTGGCGGGCATCGGCGTCGGCGGGATGGTCGCCCAGGTCGCCGCGCTCGACCACCCGGACGCGTTCTCGGCACTCACCCTCGCCGGCACGCGGCCCGTCGCACCGGGCCCCATCGACGACGACCTGCCCGACCACGACGCGGCGACGATGGACCGGCGGTTCGCGCTCCCGATGCCCGACTGGTCCGACCGCGCTGCCGTGGCAGAGTTCGCCGCCGCCGGCGCAAAGATCCTCGGCGACGACCCCGCCACGGCACGCGCGACCGCCGAGCGCATCTTCGACCGCACGCCAGGCACCGAGCCCGCAGTCCAGATGGCCAACCAGATGGGCATGGTCTTCTCCAAGCTCGACTGCAAGCCGCGCTGGCGCGAGCGCCTGCCCGAACTCGCGATACCGGCGCTCGTGGTGCACGGCCGCTGCGACCCGTTC
The DNA here is from genome assembly GCF_042870725.1 of Micromonospora sp. NPDC006431. Lineage (NCBI taxonomy): Bacteria > Bacillati > Actinomycetota > Actinomycetes > Micromonosporales > Micromonosporaceae > Micromonospora > Micromonospora sp. NPDC006431. Next base: position 138,634 of record NZ_JBIAHQ010000018.1, on the reverse strand, counting down.
TTCCCGGTCGGCAACGGCGAGGCGCTCGCGCGCGAGATCCCTGGCGCGCGGCTGCTCGTGCTCGAACAGGCCGCGACCGCGATCCCCGACGCGGCCGCCCATGAGGTCGCCGCAGCGATGCTCGCGCTGTAGACGGTCGTTGATCACGCATGTGCGGGCGGCGGCGCGCTCGGGGTGGCGCGCTGCCGCTGGTTACCGATCCGTCACCGGCCGAGCAGGCCGAGATCGCCGACTCGCTGTCGCTGGCGTTCCTCGTCCTGTTGGAGAGCGCTCGCGTCGGTGTGTGGCCTACTGCGCTGCGTCGGATCGCTCGCGCTGCGGCAGCACCGTGTACTTGGGGTCGGCCGCGGAAGCGGTGCCGGCATGGAAGTAGCCGAACTTGGTCAGTGCGGATTCGGCGGCGAGCGCCAGTCCGCCGGCCACGTCCAGCGCCCGGCTCGGCCGGATCGCCGAGGCCGCGAGCAGAGCCGTCCCAGCGCGGGCACACCAGCGGGATGCGCGCAGCAGCCGGGCCGGTCGCCCGCCGGTCAGCGGTTCGGCCACCATCCCTAGCCGGCGGTGGACGGCCCGGTCGAACACCTGCGCCGCGACGGACCCGACGACGCCGGCCAGCCGGGCCGGCGCCGCTTCGCGCGCCGGGGAGGCCGCGGCCACCAGGCCACCGGCGGCGGCGAGGGCGCTCGCCCCGAACAGGTACGGCAGTTCCCGGTGCGCCTCGTGCCATACGGGTACAGCGGTGTTTGCCATCAGGGCACCCGTGTACGTGGTGATCGCGGGGGCGACGGCGGTGGCGGCCAACCCGGCCGGGCGGGCCAGGGGCCCGACGAAATTCGCCGCGCGGGGTGGCAGCACTCCCGACAGCTCGTCGAGCGCCGCGACCGCCACGAGTGGGCTGAAACCGCCGAGCAGCCACGTGCCGATCGACATCGGTGAGGTGGGCTTGACGACGCGCAGCATGTGCATGAAACGCCCGGGCCGGCCGAGGTCGCGGATCAGGACGGCGAGTGACAGGCCGGTCGCGCCGGCCGAGATGAGCCGGGCGGCGCGGCGCATGCCCGGGCGGCCCGTGACGTCGGCGCCGGCGGCCAGCAGGGACGCGCCTCCGGCGACGCCGCCGAGGAAGAGGTATCCGGCGATGTTGTGCGCCTTCCACACCGGCGGCTTGATGACCGCCCGGCCGTAGTACGACCGGAACTCGGCCGGGGGCACGACCTCGCCGCCGCGGCCCGGACGCCGGCCGCCCCGGGAGCCGATCAGGGCCTCGCGTCCCGGCGCGACGTGGTGCAGACCGTCCCGGCGTACCTCGCTGCCGGCCTCCTGCGCGGCGCTCACCGGCGGGCTCCCGCGAACACCGCGAGCGCGGTCGCCGCCACCCCAACCGCCGCGATCATCGTGTGCCGCCACATGGCCGGTAGGTCCCGGGTCGTCACGACCGGGTCGGGTGGGAAGCCGTACACCTCCGGCTCGTCGAGCAGCAGGAAGAACGCGCCTGCCCCGCCGACGCCGTCGTCCGGATCGGCCCCGTACAGCCGAGCGTCGACCACCCCGACCTCGTGCAACTGCTCGACCCGGTGCGCGGCGCGCTCGTGGAGTTCGTCAAGGGGGCCGTACTGGATCGATTCCGTGGGGCACGCTTTGGCGCAGGCCGGCTCCTGCCCGTCGGTCATTCGGTCGTAGCAGAGCGTGCACTTCCACACTCGGCCGTCGTCCTTGCGCTGATCGATCACGCCGTACGGACAGGCGGGCACGCAGTAGCCGCAGCCGTTGCAGATGTCCTCCTGCACCACCACCGTGCCGAACTCGGTGCGGAACAGCGAGCCGGTCGGACAGACGTCCAGGCAGGCGGCGTGTGTGCAGTGCTTGCATACGTCGCTGGCCATCAGCCACCGCAGCTCGGTGCGCCCGTCTGCGGCGACGGGCTGCCGTGGTCCGCCGTCCGGGCTCGGCGCGAGCTGCGTGGCGCCGGTCTCGGTGCCGAGGCGGGCGCCGTGCTGCTCGCCGAGCCCGGCCGCGACTGCCTGGGCGGTACGGCCGGTTGCCGATGGTCCGGTCGGCATGAGGGCGACGGCGTTGTTCTGCCGGCCGAGGGGGCGGTCCTGCTCGATGAAGGCGACGTGTCGCCAGGTGTCGGCGCCGAGCATGCCGGTGTTGTCGTACGACATACCGAGCAGGGAGAGCCCGTCGTCCGGGATGAGATTCCACTCCTTGCAGGCGACCTCGCATGCCTTGCAGCCGATGCACACGGAGGTGTCGGTGAAGAAGCCCATTCGCGGCGGTGGCTGCGGGTAGCCGGAGTCGAGGGCCGGGTCCTTCGTGCCCTCCAGCAGGTTGTCGGTCATGCGGGTTACCCGTGCCTCTCGGTTGTGCGGTGCGCGGTGCCGGTCACCGCGGTGATCTCCGCGCGCCGCACGTACTCCTCGACGAGCCGGCGCCGGTCAGGGCCGCGGGGCCGACGGCCGGGTCGGATGTCGCAGGTGAGGGCCTTGACCTCCTGGATGTGCACGTCCGGGTCGAGGGACATGTGGGTGAGCTCGTTGGCGGAGTCGCCGGTGGTGATGCCGTTGCGGCCCCAGTGGTAGGGCAGTCCGACCTGGTGGACGGTCCGGTCGTGCACCCGTACCGGGAGCATCCGGTCGGTGACCAGGACACGCGCCTCGATGGCGTTGCGGGCGGTGATGATGGTCGCCCAGCCGAGGTGGTCCAGCCCGACCTGGACGGCCAGTTCCGGTGACACCTCGCAGAACATCTCCGGTTGCAGTTCGGACAGGTACGGCAGCCATCGGCTCATCCCGCCGGCGGTGTGGTGCTCGGTGAGCCGGTACGTGGTCAGCACGTACGGGAAGACGCCGCTTCCGGAGTCATCGCCGCTGGGCTGGTACGGGTCGACGTCCCGCCGCCGGCTGATCTCCCGGGCCGGGTTCTGGTGCTGCCCGTACAACAGGTTCGGTACCGGTGACTCCTGCGGCTCGTAGTGCGTCGGCAGCGGCCCGTCGGACAGCCCGGCCGGCACGTACAGCCAGCCCTTCCCGTCCGCCTGCATGATGAACGGGTCGATGCCGGACAGGGCGTCCTGCCGCTGCGCGCCCTCGGGCGGCCGGTAGTCCGGCGGCTTCGTGGGCTGGAAGTCCGGCACGTCGTGCCCGGTCCACTTCTTTTTATCGGCGTCCCACCACACGTACGCCTTGCGCTCACTCCACGGCCGGCCCTGCGGGTCGGCCGAGGCACGGTTGTAGAGCAGGCGACGGTTCGCCGGCCAGGCCCAGCCCCACTCGGGCGCCACCCAGTCCTGCTCGGTGTGCGGCTTGCGCCGTGCGGTCTGGTTCACCCCGTCGGCGTACGAACCGCAGTAGATCCAGCACCCGCAGACGGTGGATCCGTCATCCTTCAGTTCCTCGTACGTCGACAGGCAGGTACCGTCCGCCCGCCAGCCGTTGATCTCCTGCAACACCTCCTCGGCGCTCGGCTCCTCATGCGGACCGGAGGTGGCGTAGCGCCAGTTCAGGTCGAGGATCGGGCGGTCCCGCTCGTTCGTCGAGCCAGCCAGCTTCGCCCGGATCCGCCGGCCCAGGTGGTACCAGAACCACAGGTCGCTCCGCGCGTCGCCGGGCGGCTCGACCGCCTTGTGGTGCCACTGCAGCATCCGCTGGGTGTTGGTGAAACTGCCGTCCTTCTCGGTGTGCGCGGCCGCCGGCAGGAAGAACACCTCCGTGGCGATGTCCGCTGTCCGCAGCTCGCCGGACTCGATCTCCGGGCCGTCCTTCCACCAGGTGGCGCTCTCGATCAGCGAGAAGTCCCGGACCACGAGCCAGTCGAGATTCGCCATGCCGAGTCGTTGCGCCCGGGCGTTGGCCGAGCCGACGGCCGGGTTCTGGCCGTTGAGGAAGTAGCCCTTGCAGGTACCGTCCAATTGCGCCTGCACCGTCTTGTAGGTGCTGTGGTCGCCGGTGATGCGCGGCAGATAGTCGAAGCAGAAGTCGTTGTCGGCGGTGGCCGCGTCACCCCAGTACGCCTTGAGCAGGCTGACCGCGTACGCGCGCATGTTGCCCCAGTAGCCGGTGTCGGAGGAGTCGTCGGCGACGTACTCGTCGTCCAGACTGCTGTGGGCGTCCGGATGCGGCATCGGCAGATAACCCGGCAGCAGGTTGTAAAGCGTGGGGATGTCGGTGCTGCCCTGGATGCTGGCGTGACCGCGCAGGGCGAGAATGCCCCCACCGGGCCGCCCGATGTTGCCGAGCAGCAGTTGCAGCACCGACGCGGCCCGGATGTACTGCACCCCGACGGTGTGCTGAGTCCACCCCACCGCGTACGCCCACGCGGTCGTTCGGTCCCGGTTGGAGTTGTCGGTGACCGCCCGGGCCAGTTGCCCGAAGAGCTCCTCCGGGATGCCGCAGATCCTCGCCACCATCTCCGGTGTGTAGCGGCGGTAGTGCCGCCTCAGCAGTTGGAAGACGCAATGCGGGTGCTGCAGGGTCTCGTCCCGCCGCAGGTTGTGCAGGTCCGCCAACGACGCGCCGTGGCTGCCGTGCTCGTGGCCCCGTTCGGTCGCGTGCCGCTGGTGCGCCCGCTGCTCACCGGCCTCCCGCGCCTGCTTCGCGCCCTGCTGCCGCTTGCCGGCCGCGCTCGCCACCCGGACGCCCTCGTACTGCCAAGTGTCGGTGGAGTAGCTCGAGGTGTCATCTCGCCAGCCGGAGAAGAGCCCGTCGAGGTCCTCGGTGTCCTTGAACTCCTCGTTGATGATGGTCGCCGCGTTGGTGTAGTTGACCACGTACTCACGAAACTCGAGCCCGTTACCGAGCACATAGTTGATCAAACCGCCGAGAAGCGCGATGTCGGTCCCGGCCCGGATCGGCACGTGCAGGTCGGCCAGCGCCCCGGTCCGGGTCAGCCGCGGGTCGATGTGGATGAGCGTGGCGCCCCGCGCCTTCGCCTCCATCACCCACTGGAAGCCCACCGGATGGCACTCGGCCATGTTCGAGCCCTGCAGGACGATGCAGTCGGAGTTCTGCAGGTCCTGTTGGAAGGTGGTGGCGCCACCGCGACCGAACGAGGTTCCCAGACCGGGAACGGTGGAGGAGTGTCAAATACGCGCCTGATTCTCGATCTGCACCGCTCCCAACGCGGTGCCGAGCTTCTTGATCAGGTAGTTCTCCTCGTTGTCCAGCGTGGCGCCACCGAGTGCGGCGATGCCCATCGTCCGGCGCAGCCGTCGGCCCTGCTCGTCCCGATCGGTCCAGGTCCGCGCCCGGGTCGCGATGACCCGATCGGCGATCATGTCCATCGCCGTGTCGAGATCGAGATCCTCCCACTGGGTCCCGTGCGGCCGGCGATAACGCACCCGCGTCTCCCGCAGCGGATTGGTGACCAGCTGCTTGGTCGCGGCGCCCTTCGGGCACAGCCGGCCACGGCTCACCGGCGACGCCGGATCCCCCTCGATCTGGACGACCTGCTCGTCCTTGACATAGACCAACTGCCCGCAGCCGACCGCACAGTACGGGCAGACGCTGCCGACCACCCGGTCCGCGGTGGTCGTGCGTGGCTCCAGCCGGTCGGTCCGCCGGGACCGGGCCGCCGCACCCCGCGCGAGCCGGTCTCCTGCGGCGGCCAGGGACTGGACCTGCCGGAACACGGGCCACGGCAGGAACGCTTCTCGAATTCCCATGGCACCCCCGCCGGCCGCGCTTACCTGCCCTGTCTACCGCGAAGGGCCCAGGTTGCGTCGGAGGTTTCCCGATTCGATGGGTGAAGGTACCCGGCAGGCGTACCGGCCAGATCACGCCGCCCCGGTGCTCCAGGTCGCCGTGCCGCCTTGCCGGCGGCAGAACGCCCGCCCGCGTTCAAGGCGGAGATGGTCCCACCGGTTAGTGCGAGACTTGATCAATGCGCTACTGGGGTGGCGCTTGTCGTGGACCCTCAACGTGGTGCGCTGCGACCCGGCGGACCGCATTCTCGCGCCCGAACAGGATCTGGAGTGAGGTCATCCAGGACCTGGCGCGCTCGATGAACCTGCGGCGCCCTTCCGAGGTGAACGGGGCGTTGCGGTGAGTCAGGCGGCCGGGACGTCTTCGGCCGACAGGACGGGTTCGCGGTAGCACAAGTGTGCCCGTTTGGGCAGCAGGAGTGGAGTGGCGAGCAGGAGAACGCCGGAAATGGTGATCGCGGCGAGGGGGCTGGTGAGTGTGGCGAGGATGCCCCAGATCACCATGAGGGTGGCCTGCGCGAGTTTGCTGCTGACACTCCATGCGCTGAGGACTTGGGCGGCATGATCCGCGGGAGTCCGTTGCAGGCGTTCGGTGGCGTAGATCGGGTTGAAGATGCCCATGCATGTGATCAGCAGGCCCTCGACGATGATCACGGTGAGGAGTCCGGTGATGCCGGGATGGACGAACGCGAGACCGAGCGGGAAGAGCGATCGTAGCCAGCCGGAGACGGTCATGACCCGGTGCCGGCCGTAACGCTTCACGAGGCGCGCGGCGAGGCGGGCGCCCACGAAGCCGCCGAGTGCCGGGATGCCGAAGGCGAGACCGTATTGCCAGGCCGGGAAGTGGTATTCGCCCAGCAGCAGGACGGCCAGGAGCGGAACGGTGGCCATGATCAGGCCGCCGACCAGGATCGAGTTGAGGAACAGGCACCGTAGTGCGCGGTCGTGGAGGATGAACCGCCAGCCACCAAGAAGGTCGGCTTTGCGCAACGCGGTGGCCGGGTCGCGGGGTGCCGCGACGGCGCCGTCGCGGATGCGGCGGACCCCGAGCGCGGATAGCAGGTAGCTGAGGGCGTCGACCATGATGGTGATGACCGGGCCGAGCAGCCCGACGAGCGCGCCGCCGAGGGGCGGTCCGGCCGCGGTCGCCACCCAGCTCGTGCCCTCGAATCTTCCGTTCGCGGTAAGGAGGTGGTCACCGCGGACAAGGTATTTCAGGTACGCGCCGGATGCGGCGGTGAAGGCGATGGTTGCGGTTCCGGAGATGACCGAGACGACCAGCAACTGGCCGTAGGACAGCACGCCGAGGAAGTACGCGACCGGAACACTCGCCATCGCGACGAACCGAGCCAGGTCCATCGCGATCATCACCGGACGCTTGGACCGGTGCTCGACCCACGGCCCGAGCGGGACCGCAATGATCGCCGCGACGGCAAGACCGGCTGCCTCCAGAAGCGAAACCGCGGATGCCGACGAGTGCAGCACTCGAACCGCGATGAGCGGGAACGCTCCGAAGGCGATCCACGTGCCGTACGTGCTGACCGCGTAGGCCGACCAAAGCCAGCCGAAACTCGACCCCAGTTTCACGCGCACATGACTCCCCCGCAACAACCGATGTTTGGATCCCTGAATCACATCGGCTACACGAGGGCGTGATCAAACAACCGCCGTTCGGCGAGCCACAACGATCAGTTGGGCGGGCATAAGCTGGACCAATGGATACCGAGGCAGTGCGATCGTTCGTCCGCGCGGCCGAGCTCGGGCAGTTGCAACACGCGGCCGACGAGCTGGGCGTGACCCAGCAGGCGGTCTCGAAGCGGGTCGCCGCCCTGGAGCGCGAGCTGGAGGTCCGCCTGTTCACCCGTACCGCCCGAGGGGTCGAACTGACGCTCGACGGCCAGGCATTCCTCCCCCACGCGCGGAGTATCGTCGCGGGTGTTGATCGCGCCGTCACCGCGGTCAGGCCGGGCTCGCGGGCCCTTCGGATCGACGTTCTGGGCCTGCGAAGCGCGCAGGCCGTCGTTCTGCACGACTATTGGCGGTCGCATCCCGAAACTGACCTCGACGTGGTGACCCTCAGGGTCGACGACCCTCACGTGGCGGCCGCCGCCGTCCAGGCAGGCGATGTCGACGCCTCGTTCCGCACCGTCACCGATCCGGCCAGGCTGCCGCGCGACGTGCAAATGATCCACGCCTTCGACTCTCCGCTGGAACTCCTCGTCGGCCCCAGGCATCCGCTTGCCTCCGCGCGAACAGTGACACCACCCCAGCTGCGCAAGCGTCGGATCTGGGTGCCGGGTATCGTGCCTCGAAGCGAATGGGCGGAGTTCTACGATCAGCTCGCCACCGCCTTCGACCTCCGCATCGACGCGGCGGGCCCGAACTTCGGTAACGAGGTACTCCTCGACGCCCTCGCGGACTCCGCCGACGTGGCCACCCTCGTCGGCGCGCGCGACCGGTACATCTGGCCGACGAACTACGACCTACGCCGCATCCCGATCGTGAACCCGACGCTCGCCTACCCGCTCTCCCTCATGTTCCCCAGAACGAATCCGCACCCGGGACTTCGGGCGATCATGAACCACTTCGCAAGCCTGGCACCGCTCCCCGAGACGGTCTGGCTCCCGTCCTGGGCAACGACACCACGCCGTTGTTGCCCCGGTCGCGCGTAGACCTCGCCACCAGCAGACGGGTGCCTGGGTGGCCGCCCGGCCGACCGGGGCAAGATGAGCTGGTGCTCGAGCCGATCGGTGTCCGCCCCGAGGACGAGATGGTCTACCGCGAACTCCTGTCCCGCCCCGAGGCGTCCCAGCGCGACCTCGCCGCGGCACTTGACCGTGCTGCGGCCGAGGTGGGCAGCTCGCTGACCAGACTCGAGGAGCTGGGCCTGGTGCACCGGCTGCCCGGCCAGCCCGCCAGGATGCGCGCGGCGCGACCCGACGTCGCCGTTGACGCGCTGGTCGACCGACGCCGCGAGGAGCTCGCGCGCACGCAGCTCGCCGCGCGCACCCTGCTCGCTGAGATGCCCGCCGAGGAGCGGTACCGCCCGGAGGAGATCGTCGAGGTGCTGGTCGGCCGGGCAGCGATCGCTGCCCGGTTCGAGCACCTGCTCAGCACCACCCGGCACGAGCTCATGGTGCTCGATCGCCCGCCGTACGTCGCCGATCCCCGGCGGTCGGACAACTCGGTCCGCCGGCTCCTGCGCGCGAAGGTGCGGGTGCGCGGCATCTACGCCCCAGAGGCGCTGGAGCTGCCGGGTGCACTCGAGGAGGTCCAGGACGCAGCCGGCGTGGGTGAGCAGTCCCGGGTGCACACCGGCCTCCCGATGAAGCTGGCGATAGGCGACCGCCGGCTGGCGATCCTGCCGGTCGGCGTGCAGAGCGCCGATGCGGCGATCTGCATCCGACCTTCCACCCTCCTCGACGCGCTGGTCCAGCTCTTCGAGCTGCTCTGGGCGCAGGCGACGCCGATCGTCGCTCCGGCGGAGGAGGGCGGGTTCAGCGATCGCCAGCTCGCCGCGCTGCTCGCCTCCGGCGCGAAGGACGACGCGGTTGCCCGCCGGCTGGGCACCAGCACCCGCACGCTCAGCCGCCGGATCGCCGAGCTGATGGACCACCTGCACGTCCGCACGCGCTTCCAGGCGGGCGTGCAGGCGGTCCGGCTCGGTTGGCTCGAGAGCTCAGTGCCCGACGTCGAAGGCCCGGACGATCGTCTGGTCGACCACTGAGCCGCCGGTGTCCTCCGCGTGTAGCCGCAGCGACACCAGGCCGCTGCCCGCCGGCAGCTCGACGCGCCAGCCCTCCGTACCGCGGGTGACGCCTGCCGGCCGCCAGGTCGCACCGTCGTCGTACGACGCGTCGAGGCTCGGCTCGCCGCCCAGCGTGGACGGTACGCCGTCAGGGCGCCGCAGCCGCAGGTCGAACGCCACTCGGCCCTGGCGGTCGGCCCGGACCCGGTTGTGCAGGTCGACGCCGACGTCGTAGTCCGGCAGCAGCAGCGGCTGGATCTCCGCCGCACCTCCTGCGGTCGTCGTCGACGGGAAGCTCCAGGCGGTGTCGGTGTGTGTCGACAGCTCGTTCCACGCCTGCGGGTTGTCCGTCGTGAACGAGATCGAGACGCGAGACTCGCCGCCCGGAAGCCGGACCGTGCCGGAGGGGAGGTTGTCCGTCTCCCCGACCAGGGCGCCGTCGGCCCTGATCTCGAGATGCGTGCGCACCCCACTCGGGTGGGTGTACTCCGTTCCGTGGTTTCCCTCCGCGTCGGTGAAGCCGTCGACGGCCACCCGCAGCTGATCACCGGAGCGCTGGACGGGCCGAGCGGGATTCGGGGCCGACGTGATCGGCGCCCGGCCGAAGGGCAGCTCGCCCTGTTCGCGGTCCGAGTACGCCTGGCGCCCCGGCATGCTCAGGCTCATCGGCAGCACAGGTGCCTTGGGGAACATCGTGTTGTAAGCGGACTCCGGAGCGAACACCGCGTAGCTCCATGCTGTGTCCGGGTCGGGGATGCGATACTCGGCGCGCGTACGCGGCCCGCCCTCGAAGGGGAACGTCGTCGAGACGACGAACGAGTTGCCGGGCTGCCACGGGTACGCCGCTTCGGAAAACGTCGAGGGAAGCGTCGGCTGCCCGTACACCTGACGCACCTGAGTGGCGAGCTGCTCGGGGAGGGCGACGTAAGTGGGGTCCTCGGGGATCCGGTCCTTCACCTTCAGGTAGAGGTCGTAGACATAGGGGCTGGCCGGCTCTCCCTCGACGGTCACCCTGGCTCCCTTAGGGAGTTCGGAGAGCGCGAGGCCCTCCGCCCGGTTCAGCCGGATCGTCGGCACCTGCAGCTTTACCCCGGTGCCGCCCGGGTCGCTGATGTCACCGGGGCCGTCGTTGCGGATCACGACCACGCCCGCACCGTGTGCGGCCGCATTGTTGGACTGTTCGGCGATCGACATGTCGGCGGAGTGCGTCACCAGCGCCAGCGCGCCGTGCAGCTGCTGGCCGGCGAGTTCGGCCGCCGTGGCGCGGCCGACGTCCACCACAGGGAGGCGGGACCGGCCGTTGACGACCGGGAAGTCCGAAGCGACGTCGGAGAACCAGGTCCGGTCGACGTACTCCGGGTGCAGGGCCGGCGCGGTCGGCGCGGACAGGGTGATGTCGGGCGCCTCCAGCCGGACCCGGGTGCGCGCCTGGAACGTCCCGATGGACACCTGCGGCGTCGGCTGCAGGTAGAAGTGCTGGTCGAGGAGGTATGCCGGGCGCATGTCCAGGTGGACTGCGGACCCGTCCGCGGCGGTGCGGTCGTAGCCGATGAGCATGGCACCCTGCGGCGGCACCTTCGTGCTGCGCCCCGGGGTCCTGATCGTGAGCTGCCGGGCATCGCGGGCGTCGAACGCGAAGGTTCGCTCGCCGCTCACCGTCGTCTCCGGCTCGCCCACGAGCGAGATGTTCTGGAACGTGCGGCTGCTTCCGATGGTCGGCTTCTCGGCGGGCAGCGTGGTGACGAACGCCATCACCGAGTACGCGCCGGGCGGTACGAGCGCGCAGGTGGTCCGGGCGAAGGTGACCTCGGAGCACTCGTTGCCCGGAGCCGGGTCGGTGACCAACTGCCGGGTCCACGCCGCGCCGTGCTCAAGGTCGAACACCGTGATGTAGGCCTGGGCGGCCCGGCCGTCCCGGCCCACCGCGGAGAAGTGCAGCGGCACGGTGTCGGCAGCGCTGGCGGCCAGAGGTGCGGCGCGGCCCTCGATCACGGTCGGCGTGCTGGCGACATCAGTCGTCTGCACGGTCGTGCCTGTCTTGTTCGTCGCGACAACAAGGCCAGGAGTGACACCGTCGGGGCCGGGCAGCGCGGCGAGCGAGTTGGCGCCGGTGTCTCCGAGCGGCGTCAGGGCGACCTCGGCTCCGCCGCCCACGGAGACAACCCGCGCGGCCGGCGCCGGGGCGAGGCCATCGGCGGAGGCCGCCGCGTTCGCTGTGGACCACGGCGCCGCGGTGAGCAGGCCGACCACGACGGCGAGCGAGGTGACGGAGGCGGCGCTCGCCCGATGCAGGGCCGATAGTGGCATGGTCATGGGACTCCCAGTGATCAGAGATGCGTCCCCCTTTCATAGTCGAGCCGTACCGTCGGCGGACAGCATGACCGCTGGCGGCTACCAGAAATGGCGACCGCCCGCCATCGGCTGGCCCGGCTCAACCAACCGGTCCGGAGTGTTCACCGACAGTGCGCTGATCGCGCTCAACACCTGCGGCTGGATCGTCTTGGACCAGGCCGCTCGTGCCGCTGTATGCCACGGTTACTGGCCCAGGGGGATGGCCCATGCCGGCCTTCGGATTAGAAGAAGATCACGGATGGCTGGTCGTCCGGTGATCGCATGGATCACCTTCGCGGATGACATGGCGAAGGATCGGGCTGGTGTTGGCGATCATCCTGGCTCCCTGAGGGGTGGTCATTTACCCTCGTGGATTGCTTGCTTAGGAGTCACGCCTCACACTGTGCGTATGACTACCACTGCAGCCGGGCGGGTCCGTACCGTGACGGGCACAGCAGTACTCGCCGCCCTGATCCTGGTGATCGCATTCGGCAACCCGGCCTACACCGACTGGGCGAAGAACCACACCTCGAACGACGCGTGGGGGTTCTTTCTCAAGCAGTTGGCATGGCCGACCTGGTCGTTCAGCTCGGATGATTCGGTGCGGACCATCCTCGCCAACGACATCAAGGCAATCCTGCTCATCGTGCTGACCGGCGTCTTCGTGTCCCTCATGGTTGCGGCAGGATCATCGCGCAGCGCGAGGCTGTTCTTCTCAAGCTGGGGAGCCTACGTCTTCGCCGCGGCGTCCGCCGGCCTCCTGGCCGCGTTCATCCAGGTGGATGCCAGCCTGCGCGGCGCCTTCGGCTGGGCCGCCGGTGGTGGGGTCTACGGACTGTTCGTCGGCTGGGTCCTCGCCACCGTGGTCTTCGCCTCCCGGAAGTAACCCGCATACGGTCTGAATCGCGGCCACACGCTTCACCCGGCATGACAGCCGTCGTCTGTCGTTGCGACGCTGGTCAGGGCGATGGGCCAACCCCAACGCCGCCCCAACCGCGCCCAGGTCGAACGCACCCTGGCCGGGCTCAAGTGCCGGCTTCGGTTCGAGGTTGACGCGCCGAGTCTGGTGAACTCGACGGTCCACCTCAACCTTCGCCACGACGGTCACTGACAGTCGCGGTGATGTGTCAGATATCGAGGTGGACGCAGTGGACACTCACGCATTGTGGTGAACAAGAGACACGATGTAGAGAGATCCGATTAATCGGAAAGAGAGGTTTTGCCGACTCCCGACCGACAGTAGACTGCCCATCCATGTCGTACAGCAACTACGACCCCGACGACCAACGCCACCGGTTCCCCACCCAACCCACGGCGCCCGACCCCCCACCGACACAGCGGATCGCGTACGTGGACGTACACCACGGCGACGGCCTAGCACCCACGGCGCACTACCCCCAGCCCACGCCGCGCATCCAACCCCCAGCGCCGCACCACCACCCCGAGCCGCCCATCCCCCAACCACCGACGCCCTACCCCCAACCCCCGACGCCGTACACGCCACCTGCTTACCCATCACAGCCCTACCCGGCCCCGCCAGCGCCAGCGCCAGCGCCAGCGCCACGACGACGGAATCAGACAGATACCGCTACCATCGTCGCCCGCGTCACGGTCGGCGTGACCAGCAGCGTCGCTCTCATCTTCGCCTTGCACGTTCTCTTTTCCTTGGCGGGGGCCAACCAAAGCAACAGCTTCGTTCAATTCGTCTACGTGCTTGCCAAGGCGTTCGTACTGGGATTCGGGGACGTGTTCACGCCGAACGACGCCAAAGTTGGGCTCGTCCTCAACTACGGACTCGCCGCGCTGGTGTACTTGGTCATCGGCAGGCTGATCGCCCGGGCACTCCGACAATAGCCGTCCACATCGTGGTGGGCAGTTAGCCTTCTCGGGTGCCCGGCCCCTTTTGCTTCTGCAACATCATCAGGAGAGGCACACTCACCCCGGACCTCGCGGCGTTGGGGGCCGACTGCACGCCGTCGTGACCAACTGCCCGGCACCGCAACCCCACACGTTGTGCCCGACGCCCGACACACCGGCCAACACGGGGAAACAACGGTGCGGCGACGCGTCGGCTTCCAACGCTGCGCAATGCAGTGCCAGCATCCCCGGACGGGGGTCAACCGCCGGGTCATACGGTCGTATGCGACACGAGAGCAGCCGAAGCTCGTGCTGGTTATCGACTGGCCGCCGCCACCCGCGTCGATGGGGGCGAGGCAGCGGTCGGACGCCGGGGACTGTCGGGCGCAGCAGGTGCCTCCAGTCCTCGGGCTAGTTGGCCAGCGCGATCACCGTGGCGATCAGCAGGTGTGACGGTGCGGCCAGGCTCTGGGTGATCGGGTCATGGTTGACGATGTGGGTGGTGACCGCGCCGTCCAGCACGAGCACCAGGCCGGCCGCGCCGGTGAAGCGGAACCGCCGGTTGGGGATGAGCAGCATGACCGCACAGACCAACTCGATCGTGCCGACCACGAACCGGAACACGACGGGTAGCCCCAGTTCGCGAACTTCACGGCGTAGTCGGAACCGAGTGGCCCATGCCGGGCCAGTACTTGGTGACCGCAGCGACCAGAAACTCCAACGCGACGACCCAGTAACCCACCGCGATCAAGCGACGGAACCCGTTGGCCGAGGAACTGCACTTCGGCCGGACCGCGCAGCGGCTGCACCTCACGACGGCGCGGGTCAGCCAGTCGATCAAGAAGCAGGAACGGCGGATCGGCGCACAACTATTCGACCGCACCAGCCGCACGGTCCGACCGACCCCGTTGGGCGAGCAGCTCTACACCGACCTGAAGGCCGCCTACGGCCAGATCCCGCGTACCTCCCCATCCGCGACGCCCGCCGGGCCGCTGGGCGCTCATCTGGCGCAGCGCGAACGACAACCCTCTCGTTCGAGCATTCACCGAAACCGCCGGGGCGGCGCGATCCGACCTCGCCGCAACCGCCGGCGGTGCGGGTATCAGGTGACGGCGACAAGCCAGCGCAGCACCCAGAAACCAACCTCATCGAGACGCGTCCTTGCACGGCGGACCCTAGGACCTGATCAAGCCCCGGAGTGCCCTTCACCTGAGCCAGGGAGGCGCTGAGCCGAGACATGTCCGCTACCGCAGCGAGTTGGCGATTTCGATCGCGTCGGGCTTGGCAAGGTCACCTTCGAGTCGGTAGCTCACCCCGGCCTCCTCCCAGATCAGGGTCGACGCGGCGAGCCGTGCGGTCTCCTCCCGGGCCGTGCCGGTGCGATCCACGTAGGTCAGCGCGTGCGGGCCACCGACCCAGACGGCGTACCCGGCATCGACCTCGATCAACTCGACGCCCGGCCCCATGGCCAGCTTGTGGAACGCCGGGTCGAGACGACCGTCGAAGGCATCGATCCGCAGCGTGCCGCCGCGATAGAGCAGGGTGGCCACCCGGTACGAGCCGGTCCGGTCGGGGTCGGCGACCAGCACCTGCTCCGGTGGGCCCAGCTTCGCCGGCAGGCGGATCGGGAAGTGCACCAGCCGCTGCGCCTCGTGCAGGGCGGCGGGTCGCTGCGAGGGCAGCGGCGACGGTTCGCCGGTGGGCAGGGCTGGTGCGGGCGATGTGGCGATGGTGATGCCCGCGAAGCGCAGCAGCCCCGTCACGGCGTCGGCGAGGGCGGCCCGTCCGGGCGGGAGCAGGGCGACGAGCAGGGCGACGAGCGCCGCGGCGAGGTAGTAGCGCCACCGGCGCCGCCGCGGCGCGGGTGCGGCGAGGCGGGCGCGTACCCGGGCGGTCACGTCGGGCGGTTCGGGGGTGTCCAGCCAGGCGGACAGGTCGCGCAGCTCCCGTTCGAGGTCATCCATGGTGGACCTCCTCGACGCTGAGCAGGCCGCGGAGCTTGGCCAGGGCCCGGGAGGTCCGCGACTTCACGGTGCCTCTGGGCCAGCCCAGCATCGTCACCGTCTCGTCCTCGCTGAGGTCGAGGAAGAACCGGCAGACGATCACCTCGCGGTCCTTCACCGGCAGCCGGCGCAGGGCCTGCACCAGCATGGCGCGGCGTTCGCCGGCGAGGACGGCGCCGACCGCGCTGTCCTCGGTGACCTCCGATCCCTGGTTCGCCTCGGCCGCCCGCAGGACGAGCCCGTCCCGCCGGCCGCGGGAGCGGTGCAGGTTCCGCGTCTCGTTGGCGACGATCGCCAGGAGCCAGGAACGGAAGGAAGACTCTCCCCGATAGCGGGCGAGACTGCGATATCCCTTCACGAACGCCTCCTGGATGACGTCCTCGGCGTCCGGGCCGGCGCCGAGCAGCACCGCCGTCCGATTGGCGGACGCGGTGTGCCGGGCGACCAGGAGTTCATAGGCCTCCAGGTCACCAGCCCGAGCGCGGGTGACAAGCTCTCCGTCGTCCAGTGACAACCTCCCCGATCACCTTCATGACACCGCTCACGCCGGGCGGGTTCCATCCCCGCTCCGGGTGGAACTGCGGCGGTTCCGCCGGTGTCATCCGGGCATGATGGCAACGACAAGGATCTCGCGTCGCACCGTTCTGGCCCTCCTCGCCGGCACCGGCGCCGCCACGCTCGTCGGCTGCGATCCGGTGCGGAACACAGCGCCCGCCGTGTCGCTTCCCGACGCCCTGCTCGTCGAACTGGACGACGCGCTCGGCGTGCTCCGAGGCCTCGACCGGCTGTCGATCCCGCGCTCCGTCGCCACCGCCGACGGGTCGGCGATCTACGCCACCGCGCCCGACGGTGCCGACACCGCCTTCTGGCGGGTCGACGCCGCCACCGGCCGCACGTCGGGCCGGGTCAGGCTGCCCGGGCGCTGGCTGCCGCAGGCTGTCTCGGCGAACGGCGCGCTGGTGGCGCTCACCTCGGACGCGGTGAATGCGGCGCTGGGACGCCCGGACGGCCGGGACGTGACGCCGGTGCTGGTGGCCGACGTCACCGGGGTGCGGCACCAGCTGAAGCTACAGGGCAACTTCGTTCCGGAGACGTTCACCGGGGATCAAGCCGGGCTCTTCGTCCTCGAGTGGCTCCCGGCGGCGGCGCCCGACCGGTACCGGGTCCGCGTCGTCGATCTCGCCACGCAGGCTCCGGGCCCGCTCACCACCCGGGACAAGGCGGCGATCCCGCCCGGCGCCGAGGAGGAGATGCGCGGCGACGGACGCCAGGCCGTGCTCGCGCCGGACCGCCAAACCCTCTACACCCTCTACACGCATCAGCCCGGCCACCAGCACACCCGTGACCTGGCCAGCGGGCGGCCGGGCAACGCACACGCGTTCGTCCACACGCTGAAACTCACCGAGCGGTGGGCGTACTGCGTGGACCTGCCGCACCCATTCGGGGAGGCGCCGGCGAGCGGCCACGCCATGGCGATCAGCCCACAAGGCGGTCGGCTCTTCGTCGCCGACGTCACGTCCGGCACCGTCGCGGAGATCTCCACCGAGGAGCTGACGGTACGCCGCACGGCCACCGTGGCCAGCGGCAGCGGCACCGGGCACGCCGCCGCGGACAGCGAGAGCCTGTTCCTCGGCGCCGGCACGGTGGTGCGGCGGGTGGATCTCCAGCAACTGCGCCCCGCCACCGACTGGTCGGTCCGCGAGCCGGTCACCGGCCTCGTGCTGAGCCCCGACGGCAAGCGCCTCTACGTGGGCCAGACCGGGGCCGTGAGCTGGCACGATCCCGCCATCGGCAACGTGCTCGGCCGCGTCGCGGTGCCCGGGCTGGTCGCTGTCCGGGGTCTGGCCGGACGCGGCTGACCCTGCGGCGACCGGTCAGGGCCGGCACCCGCCGACACGCGTGATCGCCGGACCCGCAGGGACCGGCGATCACCGCTGATGCGCCTCAGGCGATCCGGCGGATCATGCGGATGGCGAGATAGAGCAGGACCACGGCGAGGGCCACGAAGATGCCCGTCTCGATGCTCTGGAACGGCCAGAACCGGTCGGCCGGCTGGTAGAGCTGCCAGTTGTAGGCGCCCGGCCCGAGTCCCAGTTCGGCGCCGCAGGCCCTGCAATCCGGTCCCTTCGTGCCGGGCGGGCAGACGATCTGGGAGTCGGCCAGCACCATCTTGCCGTCGGCATCCCGGACGCCGCTGGCGAGGATCCAGTCGCCTCGGCTGAGCCTCGGCCCCTCCGTCCCTTCGATCGGGAAGGTGAGGGTACGGGCGGGCTGGTAGTGCGGCCGGGCCAGGATCGCCGCCGCCGCCCGTACGCCGACGAACCCGACGAGGGTGACGCCCATGGCAGGCAGCATCTTGCGCCACACGGTACCGGCGAAGATGCCGAGCGCCACGGCGAAGAGGGTGTAGCCGATCGCCACGATCCCCTGCAGGTCGAAAACCATGACGCCCATCCGGCCCTCGTGCGCGGCGGCAACTGCGAGACAGGGGCATCACCCCGGTCATCGCCCGACGCGGCACCGGACACGGCTCCGGTCTCGGCACCCGACGCTGCGTCATCGAGCAGGCCCGCCCTGCTTGCACTGGTACCGCCGCCTGCGCATCCGCTGCGAGATCCGCGACGACATCCATGAAGCGTTCCTCACCCTCGCCTGCGCCATCATCTGCTGGCGCCGGCTCCAACACTCACAGAGTTAGGAGCTCTAAAGCAAAGAGGCTCCTACCAGCCCGGAACGGTTCGCGCGCAGTCGCCGTCCGTCGTTGTTGAAGAAGGTGTGGGTCAGTGTGATCCGTCTAGTACGACGAGCGCCACGCTGAGACCACCGGCGGCGGTTGCGAGCGTGACCGCCGCCAGCCATGGGCCGGGCGGGCGGGCCGAGTTCAGCACGGCCGGGGCAGCAGAGGGCGGAAGGCGTCGGCGCAGCGCCGCTGCGGCGACGATGACGACCGTCATCGCGCTGACGACGGCGGCCAGAAAGATCCATCCGCCGAGGTGCGGCAGGAGGAAACGGCCGGCCGCGGCCGCCGCGACGACAAAGGCGGCTGCGGTACGCCGCCACGCCAGCACCGTCCGTTCCAGCTGCAACCCGGGATCACCCGATGAGACCGGCCCAGGGGAGGCGCCTGAGGACGGCGAGGAGCCGAGGTCGATCACAGGACGAGCCCCAGGAGGACCAGGACGCCGACGAGCATGAGACCCGCACCGACCGGCACGGCCATCATCGGTGGCGGGAGTCCTCTTCCCCGTCTCAGGGCGAGCTCGGTGCGGACCCAGCCGAACCAGGCCTGGGCCGGGGCGGCGGCACCCAGCAGGATCAGCACGATCGCTGACGCTCGGCGCAACCCGGGCACGATCGGCAGGTTCACCGCCTCCAACGCCACGCCTGCGGCGAAGAGTGCCAGAGAGGTACGGATCCATGCCAGGAAGGTGCGCTCGTTGGCGAGGCTGAACCGCGGATCGGGATCGCTGCCCTGACTGAAGACGCGGCGAGGCCACCGGGTCGACGCGCCCGGAGACGTCGGCCCGCCCGAGTGCGGGGCTGAGGCACTACGTTTCACCACGCAGCCAGCCCCTTGACGATCGCTATGACGCTTCCGGCGAGGGCGAGCGCCAGCACCCAACGCCGGGCAGCCGTCTCCGGCAACCACCGACCCAGGAAGTGGCCGCCACCGATCCCTGCCAGCATCGCCGCCCCGCAGGCCAGCAGCAGTCTCCACGACAGGACCGGGGGGCCCTTCGCCGCCAGCGACAGTATGTTCGTCACCAGGCCGACGAGCTGCACGGTCGGGACGAAGCTTCGGTGCTCCCAGTCGGTGCTCGCGGCGTAGACCGCGAGCGGCGGTCCGCCCGTCCCGGCCGTCGTGTTGAAGAAGCCTGATGCGAACCCGGACGCCACCGCACCACCCCGCTGCCGGAGGAACGGCATGCTCTGGCCCACTGCCACCCAGGCCACTGATCCCGCTGTGATCAGGCCGATGCCGACGAGCAGGACCGGGCCCGGCAGCTCCCGGACCACCCAGACCCCAAGTGGCAGGGCCAGGATCACCCCAGCGATCATCTGAACGGCCACGCGGCGGCGCAGCGCCCGGGCGGTCATGGACAGCACGATCAGGTTGATCGCCGCTGAGAGCAGGTTGGCCAGGGTCACGCCCGAAAAGGGGCCGAGGATCACGACCAGAAACGGGGCGGCCACCAGGGCGAAGCCCAGGCCGGTTGCTCTCTGCATGGTGGCGCCGAGCGCCACCGCGCTGACCGCGAGCACGTCGGCGACGGGCACCATCTAGCGCGACACGGCGTCGTCGACCACGTCGGCGAGGCGTCGCAGCCGGTCAACCGAGATCGTGCGCAGGTCGTCGGCCATGGTCGGGCTGCCGACCACCGAGGCCCAGACCGCGCGGCCGGCGAGGAAACCCGAGGCGCCGGCCCGGCAGGCGAGTCGCACGGCTTCGGGGAAGACCTCCGCGGGTACGCCGGAGGACAGCACCACCCACGGGCTGCTGATGACTGACGACAGCGAGGCGCACCCGGTGGTGATCTCGTCTGCGGTGCCCTTGCCGTGGGTTGGTACCTCCGACTTGTAGAGGTCGGCACCGAGGGCGCCGAGTTCGCGGGCCGCCGCGTGGATTCCCGCTTCGTGGTCGTACGCGCCGCCGTCGCGCGGTCCACGGGACACCGGTTCGATGATGCTGACCAGCCCGGCCTCGCGGCAGCGGGCGACGAAGTCGGTGACCATGGCGATCCGCGGCTCCGGCGCCTCATCCGGCCGGTAGAGCACGAGCAGCTTGAGGGCCTTCGCGCCCTCCTTCCGTACGGTTACGGGGTCGACCTCGGGGTCGATCGCCACGTCTGCGACGAACTCGGTGGCGCTCGGGGTGAACGCGTCAGCCGCTGCGATCAGCGCGCAGGACGGGTCGACGGCGTTCTCCGCGATCACGGCGTCCCAGCCGAACTGCTTGTCGATGAGGATCGCTGACGCGTACGGGCTGAGCGCCTGTGCCGCGTCCACCTTGAACGCGGTCAGCTGCGCGTCGGTCACCGGCTCGGGCTGGCGGGCGGCAAACATGGCGCGCAGAGCCTCGCGCTGGTCGACGGCGAGCATGGCGTAGCCGCCCGAGGGGCGGGCGAGGATCGAGGGGTCGGTGGTCACTGTTCCTCCAGCGCGGGAGCGGCCGGGGCGCCGCCGAGGTCGGCGACGTCGAGGCACTGAGATCAAAGGATGTTTGAAAAGTAACATCCATTGGTACTGGAAGAACAGAGGCTAGACTACGGACGTGTCAGTGGAAGCCATGCGCTACGACGGCGCCCCGCAGCGGCGGACGCACATCATGGCCGCGCTGCGCCGGGCCGGCTTCCTCTCGGTCGCCGACATCAGCGCTCAGCTCGGCGTCTCTTCGATGACGATCCGCCGTGACCTGCGGCGACTCGCCGAGGCTGGCGAGGTCCAGCTGGTCCATGGCGGCGTCAGTCTTCCGCCGGGCGGCGTCGGGGCCCCCGGGTACACGTCCCGCGCGCTCAGCCACGCCGGCGCCAAGCAAGCGATCGGTGCCGCGGCGGTCCGCCTGGTGCAGCCCGGCGACACGATCGGCATCGACAGCGGCACGACTGCGGCCGAGGTGGCCCATGCGCTGCCCGAGGACTTCGACGGCTGCGTGATCACCCACTCCGTCCCCGTGCTGGCCCACATGCTGTCCCGGCCCAGGTCAAGGGTGATCGGGATCGGCGGCGAGCTGTTGCACGACAACCAGGCGATGGTGGGTTTCGCAGCACTGGATCTCGTCCGGCGCATGCGGGTTCGCCTGCTGTTCCTCGGGGCCAGCGCCGTCGACGAGCGGGGCGCGTACGTGCGCTCGGAGGTCGAGCTGAGCGCCAAGCACGCCCTCATGGACATCGCCGACGAGGTCGTGCTGCTCGCCGACGCGAGCAAGCTGACGGCCACCGCTCCGGTTCAGGTGTGCGGATTCGACCGCATCGACACCTTGGTCGTGGACGGTCCGCTGCCCGCTGCCGTAGCCACGGCCGCACGCCGCACCGGCACCCGCGTTCTGACCGCATAGGCGAGTGAACTGCGCGAAAGCGGTGTAGGCCCGCCGCGGTAGTGGCGAAATCCTTCCGGGACCTCACGGGGAGCGGGAGGCAGCGCAACGCGCACCGGTGAGGCATTAGCACCTTTCGCCGGATGCCATCTCTCCGCCTTTTCTTTGTTTCGTGCTCTTGACGTTTGGGTGACATGCGTTCAACACTGCATGCAGATAGTGTCGACGTGAGAGAAGGCACATGGACCTCAAGGCCGCACCCTCAGCCACGGAGACCCGCGTGGTCACGTTGCCGGATGCCGCAGTGGTGGACGTGCGGTGCCGGGTCTTCCGGGCGCGCCCCACCGAGCCGATCGCCATGTCGTTCGCGCCGCTGAACCACCGCGTGATGATCCTGATCGAGGTCGAGCTGACCGACGGTTCGGTCGGCGTCGGCGAGAGCTGGGCGAACTACCCGTCCTGGGCGTGGCGCGAGCGGATCGCCACGATTCACGACGGCGTCGCGCCGCTCATGAAGGGCCGCAGCTTTCCCGACCCGGCCACCGCCCAGCGCGCGCTGCTCGCAACGCTGGCGCCACTGGGCCGCCAGTGGGGTGCACCCGGCCCGGTCTACCAGGCGATCAGCGGCGTCGACATGGCGCTGTGGGACCTCGCCGCCCGGCACGCCGGCACCAGCCTGGCCCGGCTGCTCAGCGCGAGGCCACGCACGGAGCTGCCGGTGTACGGCTCCAGCCTCGGACCCACCGGGGTCGCCGAGGTCGCCCACCGCTGCGCCGCGCTCGGGCTCACCGCCGTCAAGGTCAAGGTCGGCTTCGGCGCGGACACTGACCTCGCCAACGTCGGGACCGCCCGGCGGATCCTCGGCGACCAGGTGCAGATCTTCGCCGACGCCAACCAGGCGTGGCGGCTGACCGAGGCGCTGGAGATGGTCCGCGCGCTGGCCGACCTCGGCGTCGCGTGGGTCGAGGAGCCGCTGGCCGGGGACCGCCCCGCAGAGCTGGCCGAGCTGAGCCGCCGCACCGCGATGCCGCTGGCGACCGGGGAGAACCTCTACGGCGCCGCGGCGTTCACGCCGTACCTGGAGGCCGTCGAGATCCTGCAGCCCGACCTCGGCAAGGTCGGCGGCGTCACCGAGTACCTCGACGTGTTGGCGGCTGCGGCAGCAGCCGGACGGACGGTCAACCCACACCTCTACAACGGCGCGGTCGCCACCGCCACGACCGTCCAGGCCGGCGCGATCTCGTCGGCGACCCGGCTCATCGAGTGGGACATCCGCTCCAACCCGCTGCGGCAGGCCGCCGACGGCCTGCTCACCGCCCACGGCACGGTCCGCGTGCCGGACGGGCCCGGATTCGGCATCGATCTCGACCAGGACCAGCTCGACGCGTACGAGGAGCAGCTACCGTGACCGACCCCATCGTCAACGACATCCTCTCGGCCGCCACTGCCGTGCGGGTGACCGGCCGGACGGCGGGCGGACCGCGACTCGCGGTGCTCGACCCGGCCACCGGCGAGCCGTTCACCGAGGTCAGCACGGGTAACGGTGCTAACGCGGCGGCGGCACTCGATCTCGCGCAGCAGGCCCTGCCGGTGTGGGCGGGTACGCCGCGTGCTGCCCGGTCGGCGGCACTGCGGGCCATCGCCGCAGACGTCGAGGCGCTCGCCGCGGAGCCCGAGTGGCCCGCACTGATCACCCGGGAGAGCGGCAAGCGGCTCGCCGAGTCGGTGGCCGAGTTGGGGCTGACCGTCGCCTACTTCCGGATCATGGCCGACCTGCTGGACCGGCAGGAGACCGAGCAGCTGTCCGTCGTACCCGGCATCACGCACCGGGTGACCACGCGGCCCGCCGGTGTCGCCGCGGTCCTCACTCCCTGGAACTTCCCGGTCTCCATCCCGGCTCGCAAGATCGCGCCAGCGCTGGCGGCGGGCTGCCCGGTGCTGTTCAAGCCCTCCGAGCTGACGCCGCTGTCGTCGATGGTGCTGGCTGCCGTCATCGAACGGCACCTGCCCGCGGGGGTCCTGTCGACCGTGCTCGGCACACCCGCCGACGTCGTCGACCCGTGGCTTGCCGACCGGAGCGTCGGCGTCGTGTCCTTCACCGGGTCGACCCGGGTGGGGCGGCTGGTCGCCGCTGCCACCGCGCCGCGCTTCGTGCGCACGGTGATGGAGCTCGGCGGTTGCGCACCGTTCCTCGTGCTGCCTGATGCGGATCCGCAGGCAGCCGCGCAGACGCTGCTGGTGGCGAAGTACCGCAACAACGGTCAGTCCTGTATCGCCGCGAACCAGATCCTCGTGGCCCGCGAGGTGGCGGCCGAGTTCACCGAGGCGTTCGTCGCGGCGACCGAGAAGATGGTCGTCGGCCTTCCCACGGATCCGGCCACCGACCTCGGTCCCCTCGCTCCGGCCTCGGACCCGGCCCGGATGGCCTCGCTCGTCGAGGAAGCGGTGAGCAAGGGCGCGCGGAAGGTCACGAGCGGCGCCGTCCCCGAGAAGGGCCACTTCGCCCCGGCGACCGTGCTGCTGGACGCGCCCGTCGACAGCCGGGTGGTGACCGACGAGATCTTCGGGCCGATCGCGCCGATCCACGTCTACGACGACCTCAACGACGCGCTGGCCCTGCACCATGCCACCGGGTACGGCCTGGCTGGCTACGTCTGCAGCGCGGACCTCGACCGCGCCCACGCCGTCGCCGACCGCCTCTCCGCCGGGATCGTCGGCATCAACACCGGGACCCCGAACACGCCGTGGATGCCGTTCGGCGGCGTGCAGGACTCGGGGCTCGGGTACGAGGGCGGCCGCCCCGGCCTGGAGGCCTTCCAGACCTTCCTTTCCGTCGCCTCGAAGGCTCAGGTGTGACGATGCGCCTGCTCATCGGACAGACCGGCGCACCGACCAGCGTCGTCAACGCCAGCCTCCGCGGCTTCCTCGAGGCAGCGGCGGATCACGACGTGCTGGCGCTGCGGGGCGGCCCGGACGGCCTGGTCGAGGGCCGGCTCACCCCGGTCACCGCCGCCGCCGTGCCGGCCGCCGCGGCCCGGCACGGCGGATCCTGGCTCGGCGCCGGGCGGCGGGCGGTCACCGAAGCGGACCTCGACACCGCACTCGATGTCCTGGCCGCCAACGGTGTCGAAGGCGTGGCGCTGATCGGCGGCAACGGGACGATGGCGCTGCTGCACGCCCTCGCGAACCGGGCCGCCGCGACCGGGCGCGAGCTGAACGTCGTCGGAATCCCGAAGACCGTGGACAACGACCTGGTCGGCATCGACCACTGCCCCGGATACGGCTCCGCGGCGCGCTACCTCACGAAGGTCGTCCCGGACCTGGCCCGTGACCACGAGGCGATGTCCGGCATCGAACCGGTCCGCATCGTGGAGACCCTCGGCCGCTCGGTGGGCTGGCTGGCCCTCGCCGCGACCTGGCACCGCGACGATCCGGCGTACGCGCCGCACCTGGTGCTGATCCCGGAGCTCGCCTTCGACCGGGCGGCGTTCCTCACCGCCGTGCAGGATGCCCTGCGCGCCCACGGGCGGGCGTTCGTGGTCGTCAGCGAAGGCGCGGCGAGCGAGTTGACCGACGATCCGTTCGAGGCGGCCAACCACACCCGGATCATCCTCGGCGGCGTCTCCAGGGCGCTCGCCGGGCTGGTGAGCACCGAGCTCGGTGTCGCCGCCCGCGGCGAGGTGCTCGGCATGGTCCAGCGCAGCAGCGGCGCGCTCGCCAGCGACGTCGACCGGGCGGAGGCGGCGGAGGCAGGGCGGCACGCGGCGAAGCTGCTGGCCGACCGTGCCACCGGCCTGATGATCGGCCTGCACCGCAGCGCCGGCGAGACCGTGTACGACCCGGTGCCGCTCGCGGAGGTGGCCGGCCGGATCCGGCCCGTACCCCCGCAGTGGCGCAGTACCACTCCCGCCGACCTCGGCGACTTCCACGACTGGCTCTCTCCACTCCTCGGTCAGAACTGAAAGGCATAAAGATGCGAACCAAGATCTTGAGTGCCGGGTTCGCCCTGGCCCTCGTCGGCGGGCTCGCCGCCGGCTGCGGCGGCGGCGACTCGGGCGGCAGCGCCAACGAGATCTCCCTCGTCATGTCCAACCACCCCTGGCAGAAGGCCATCGAGCCGCTGATCCCCGAATTCGAGAAGGCCTCGGGCGTCAAGGTGAAGGTGCAGACCTTCGCCGAGCAGCAGGCGCGCGACAAGATCTCGTTGAACCTGCAGTCGCGCAGCTCCTCCATGGATGTCTTCATGACGCTGCCGTCGCGCGAGGGCCTGCAGTTCAGCAAGGCCGGCTACTACGCTCCGCTCGACGACTACATGAGCAAGTCCGCCGCGTACGACGCCGCCGACTTCCCGGCCGCGGTCAAGACCGGCATGACGATCCAGGACAAGATGATCGCCGCGCCGGTGAACGTCGAGGGTGTTGTCCTCTACTACCGGACGGACCTGTTCAAGCAGTACGGCATCACGCCGCCGAAGACCCTCGACCAACTGCCCACCGTCGCCGCCGCGATCAAGCAGAAGTCCGGGGGTAAGGTCACCCCGATCGCGCTGCGCGGCCAGTCCGCCGCCCTGCCGTTCACCTTCGGCCCGTTCCTGCACTCCCAGGGCCTGGAGTGGACCAAGCCGGACGGCACCCCGAACTTCGACAACCCCGGCGCCGCGGACGCGATCAACCGGTACGCAACCCTCGCCAAGGACTACGGCCCGCCCGGCGTCGTCAACAACACCTTCACCCAGTCCTCGGCGCTCTTCGCGGCCGGCAACGCGGCGATGGAGCTGGAGTCCAGCAACGAGGTCAGCAGCATCAACGACCCGAAGACCTCGAAGGTGGTCGGCAAGATCGGCGTGCTGGACTTCCCGGCCGGCTCGGCGGGCTCGAAGTCGACCGTCCTGAACTGGGGCATCGCGATGTCCTCGTACTCGAAGCACAAGGACGCGGCCTGGAAGTTCATCGAGTGGGCGACCGGCAAGGCCACCCAGCTCAAGCTGACCGCGGACGGTATCGCTCCGCCGCGGACCTCGGTCGCGCAGGACAAGGCGTACACCGACACGCTGAACACCGTGACCCTGAAGGAATGGAGCACGGCGCTCGCCAACGTGCAGGCGAACGGCTCCACCGAGGTCGGCCCGGTCGGTGTCGCCGCCCCTGAGATGCGCAAGGTCGTCGGCGACGCCGTCGGCAAGGTGATCCTCGGCCAGGCGGACGCCACCGCCGCAGCCAAGGAGATCCAGGACGGCCTCACTCCGCTGCTGGCGAAGAACGCCGGATAAGTCTCATGAGCGACCTGATGACGAAGTCGCCCGCCGCCTCCGGCTCCGCCAACGCGGGGCCGGGGGCGGGGGCGCCGCCCCCGCGTCGCCGCCGGGTCGACCCGACGGCCCGGGGCGTGTGGCCGTTCGCGCTGCCGGCCGTGCTGGTCACGGCCGTGCTCGTGCTGGTGCCGATCGCGTACACGATCTGGCTCTCCGTCAGTGACCGGCAGTCCGACGGGACGAACTCGGGGTTCCTCGGGTTCGCCAACTACGCCGAGATGTTCGACAAGCCGCAGTTCTGGAACTCGCTGAAGATCACGCTGTTCCTCTTCGCGGTCTGCCTGCTGGTGGAGACCGTCCTCGGGCTGGCCCTGGGCTACGTGATGAGCCTGGACGTGCCGGGTCGGCGGATCTTCCAGGGCATGATGCTGGTCCCGGCGATCACGGCATCGGTCGCGGTCGGCCTGGTCTGGCTTCTGATCATGGACCCGTCGCTCGGCGCGGCCAACCAGATCCTCGCCAAGGTGGGCCTCGACCCGGTGGTGTGGCTCGGCGACCCGGACATCGCGCCCTGGTCCATCGCCCTGGTCGACATCTGGCAGTGGACGCCGTTCATGGCGCTGATCATCTCGGCCGGGATCCGGTCGCTGCCCGAGGAGCCGTTCGAGGCCGCCGCGCTGGATGGGGCGAGCGGCTGGCGGACGGCCTGGAACATCGGCCTCCCGCTCCTGCGCCCGGTCCTCACGGTGGCGATGCTGCTGCGCACGGTGGACCTCGTGCGCTTCTTCGACACGATCTACATCATGACCCAGGGGGGCCCGGTGAACTCCACGAACACCCTCAACGTGTACGGCTACAACGCCGGCTTCGTCGACCACGAGCCGAGCTACGCGGCGGCCCTGCAGGTCGCCCTGCTCGTCCTGGTGATCATGATCGCGGGCGGGTTCACCTGGTTCCGGCAGCGGGCCTCGCGATGACCAAGCGGCTCGGCGGCGTGTACGCCGCATACCTCGTCTTCGCGGTCATCTTCTTCGGCCCGGTGCTCTTCATGCTCTGGTCGTCGCTGCGCAACAACGTCGACATCACCGGCTCGCTGTTCAACATCGGCTCACCGCTGACGTTGGAGAACTTCACCAACCTCTTCGAACGCTTCGCGTTCGGCCGCTACATCGGCAACAGCTTCATCGTGGCCGGCGGGTCGACCCTCCTCGGGCTCGTCCTCGGTGCGCCGGCCGCGTACGTGATCGTGCGCCGCAAGTTGGCCGCGCTGGGCTTCGTCACCCTGCTGGCCCGCATGGCGCCCGGCGTGCTGTTCGTGCTGCCGCTGTTCGTGCTCTCCATCCGCATCGGTGGCCCGGACAGCGTGGCACTCAACTACGCGCTGCTGATCGTCGCGCACCTGATCATCACGCTGCCGCTGTGCATCTGGCTGCTGGTGCCGTTCTTCGAGGAGATCCCGATCAGCATCGAGGAGTCGACGCTGATCGACGGCGCGAACGCCTGGCAGCGGTTCCTTCGGATCGCGCTGCCGCTGGCCCTGCCCGGGCTGTCGGTCGCGCTGACGCTGAGCTTCATCTTCAGCTGGAACTACTTCCTCTTCGCGCTGGCCCTGGCAAACGAGCGGACGCTGCCGCTGACCGTCATCGCGTTCAACTTCATCGGCCAGGGATCCAACGACTTCGGCGGCCTGATGGCCGCGAGCACGCTCATCTCCGCACCCGCCCTGCTGCTGACGGTCTTCGCGCAGCGCTGGCTGGTCCGCGGCATCACCGGAGGAGCCGTCAAGTGACGTCCATGCGAGCCCGCTTCCAGGGCAACGGCGAGATCACTTTCGAGAAGGTCGCGCTCGGCGACGTCGCCGAGGGCGACGTGCGCCTGCGGGTCGACGTCTGTGCGCTCTGCGGGTCGGACAAGCGGCTGCTGCACAGCGGCTCGACCGTCGTTCCAGGCCACGAGATCGGGGGCACCGTGGTCGGCGGAGCGCTGCCCGAGGGTACGCGCGGCATCGTCTACATTCCGGTCTTCTGCGGGACGTGTGTACGCTGCGCCGCCGGCCGTACGAACCAGTGCATGAACCTGTCGCAGCTGATCGGCTGGCAGCGTGACGGCGGATTCGCCGAACACGTGGACGTCCCGGCGCGGTGCGTCGTGCCGGTGCCGGACGACATCCCGCTGTCGGTCGCGGTCCTCGGGCTGGACACGGTCGGCACTGCCGCACACGCCCTGCGGCTGGCGCTGCGGACGCAGGACACGGTGGACCGGGCGCTGGTCGTCGGCGCCGGGCCACTCGGCCTCGGTGTCGTCGCGATCGCCCAGGCCATGGGGATCGCCGTGGACGCCTTCGACCCCAATCCCACTCGCCTCGAGACCGCGGCGGCACTCGGCGCCACGCCCGCCGGTGACCTGACCGCCGAGAACCAGTACGACATGGTCGTCGAGGTCAGCGGCGCGAATGCGGCCCGGGAGACGGCACAGCGGGTGGTTCGGCCCGGCGGCACGGTCGTCGCGCTCGGCGAGTCGAACGAGCCGTACACGATGCTCGCTACGCCGCGCTGGCGGCGGACCGACTGCTACACCGTCCGGTCCTTCTACTTCCCTGTCAACGAGGTCGAGGCGAACTGGGACCTGCTGCGCGTCATGGGCGCGTCGCTGCGTGACCTCATCGTCAAGCCCCTCACCCTGCCCGAGCTGCCCGAGGCGTTCGCCCGCTTCGTGGCCGGCGACTACGTCAAGCCCTGCATCGTGTCGACGGATGCCCATCTCGTGTCGGAGGTAACCCGATGAGCCTGTTGATCCTCGCCGTCGACCAGCGTCCCTGGCTCACCCAGGCCCTGTATGGCCACACCGCGACCGCACTGCCCGCGGAGCGCGCGGCGATCACCGACGGCAAGCACATGGTTCTCGAGGGACTGCTCGCCGCTCTCGAAGCCGAGCCCCGCCTGGCCGCGCACGCCGGCATCCTGGTCGACGAGCAGCTCGGAGCGGGTGTACCCGAGCGGGCCCGGGCCCATCAGGTCACGCTGAGCATGCCGGTCGAGCGCGGTGGCTGCGACGTGTACGAGACCGAACCAGCCGATCTGCCGGCGTTCCTCGCCCACTTCCGACCCGAGTTCCCCAAGGTGCTGGTCCGCTACAACGTCGAGGGGTCGGCGTCGGACAACCGCGAGCAGCGGTCCCGGCTGGCCAAGGTGTCGCAGGCGGTCCGGGACTCCGGGGGCCGGTTCCTCTTCGAGTTGCTCGTGCCGCCGACACCCGAGCAGCGGACCATCCCGAGCGAGGTGTTCGACACCGAGGTGCGGCCTGAGCTCATCCAACGGGCGATGGCCGAGATCGTCGAGGAGGTACCCGTCGACGTCTGGAAGCTGGAGCACCTGGGCGCGCCGGAGCACTACCGGACCGCCGCCGACCTCGCCGCGCAGACCGGCGGCGAATGCATCCTGCTGGGCGCGAACGCGCCGAGGGCCACAGTCGATGGTTGGCTCAGCGACGCCGCCGCCAACGGGTTCACCGGCTTCGCGATCGGCCGTAGCATCTGGTGGGACTCGCTGCGCGGACTTTTGGCCGGCGACTTGACGCGGCCCGAGGCGATCGCGGCGGTCGCTGCCAACTACCGCCACTTCGCAGGGACATTCCTTCAGTGACCAGCTCTCTCCAGGCCGACCCGCAGCGCGTCGGTGAAGTGCTCTACAAGACCCTTCGCGACCGGATCATCTCCGGTGAACTGCGGCCGGGCACGCGGCTGAGCGTCCCGGCCCTCGCCGAGGAGTTCCGGGTCAGCCGCAGCCCGGTCCGGGACGCGGTGATCCGCCTCGTTCAGGAAAACCTGGCCGCCGAGACGATGAATCGCGGCGCGGAGGTAGCACGCATCTCCCGCGCCGAACTGGTCAGCCTCTACGAGGCCCGCGAGGTCCTGGAAGGAGCGGTGGCCAGGCTGGCGACGGAGAAGTACGACGCCGCGCTGCGGCGTAGCCTGCTCGCGCTGCTCACCGAGCACCGCACCGTCGCGGAGCAGGGCGACTTCGCCCGCCACCTCGAGCTGGACGCGGCTTTCCACCGGGAGATCCGGCAGGCGGCGAAGAGCCCGGTGCTGGCCCGGATGCTCGACGGCGTCCAGAGCCGGGTCCTGGTGGCGATGCGCTCCACCAGTCTGACCGGCGGCATGGTCCAGGCCGTTCACGACCACCAGGCCATCTTCGAGGCCATCGGCTCCGGCGACCCGGAAGCCGCCGAGGAAGCCGCCCGCGCACACATCCACCGACTGAAGGAGTTACTCAGTGCTGCTGACTGAGGCCCGTTTCTTCGGCACCGGCGACGTACGGCTGCTCAAGTCCGAGCCGGCGCGGCTCGGCCCGGCGGAGGTGGCGATCGCGCCCCTCGCGGTCGGCGTCTGCGGCACCGACAGCCACATCGTCGCCGGCAGCTTCGCCGCCGCGCCCCAGGTCGTGCTCGGCCACGAGGTGTGCGGCCGGATCACCGAGGTGGGTGCGGCGGTCGACGGGCTCACCGTCGGCGACCTGGTCACCGTCGAACCGCACGACTACTGCACCCGGTGTACCTACTGCCGCCTCGGCCAGGAACACCTCTGCGACAGCAAGCGGGGGTACGGCGTGAAGCTTGATGGCGGCATGACCGAGCGGATGAAGGTGCCGGCGCGGATCGCTTACCGGCTGCCGGACGCAACGCCGCCGTGGATCGGGGCGCTGACCGAGCCGCTCGCCTGTTGCCTGCACGGCATGGATCAGCTGAACCCGCGCTCCGGGCTGCCGATCCTCATCTTCGGCGCCGGACCGGCCGGGGCGATGATGGTCGCCCTCGCCAAGGCCCGCGGGCTCGCACCGGTCGTGGTGCTGGACCCGCGCGCCGACCGGCGGGAGGCCGCCCTGCGAATGGGCGCGGACGTCGCCCTCGACCCGGCGTCGCTGGACGAGGCCACCGCGCTGACCGACGGGCTCGGCTTTCCGCACGTGATCGACGCGGTCGGCTCCGGCCGGATCCTGGAATCGGCGATCACCGCGTCGTCGCGCGGTGGTCGGATTCTCGTCTTCGGGGTTGCCCGGCCCGACGACGAGGCCCGGGTACGCCCCAACGAGATCTTCGCGCGGGAGCTGACGCTCGTCGGTGCGGTGATCAACCCGTACACGCACCACCGCGCGGTGCAGATGCTGCCAACCCTGGGCCTGGACCGGCTGCGTCCGGCCTTTTACGGCCTGGACCAGCTACGGGAGGCCCTCGAAGCGCAGCGGAAGGGCACGGCTGACAAGGTGTTCATCGCCCCGCACGGCATCGCCGCAGCAAAGGGCTGACGAATTCACGTGCCGTTCGCAGTACAGCCGACGGTTCGCGCCAGCATAACGATAGCGGTGCACGGTCATCGTCATGACAGCGTTGGTGTGGCGGGCGGGCCAGCCGAGGAAGCAGTCGAACAATGTTAGCGGCGGCACCTGTCTCTCAGCGGCTGAGCCCGTCGTAGGCTGACCAATTTGATTAAGAATCCTCATTGATCATAGGATGATCGTGTGGAACTTCTTCGGCTTGCGAAGGCCGCGAAGCGTCTTGGTGTTCACCCGGTGACGCTTCGTCTGTGGGCTGATTCGGGGAAGATTCCGGTGACGTGGGTGGGCCGTGAGCGTCGGTTTTCCTCGATTGATGTCGAGGCGATGAAGGTTTCCACCGGCGGCGGTGCGCGCCTTCGGTTGGAGGGCTTGTACGTGCGGGTCTCTGGCTCCGGTGGGCAGGAGTCCTCGTTGGAGGCGCAGGAGCATGAGCTGCGGACTACGTCCGCCGGCGAGGTCGTGAAGGTGTTCCGTGACCGGGCGTCGGGCCTGCGAGAGGACCGGCCTGGCCTGAATCGGCTGCTGCGAGCCGTCGCCGATGGGAGTGTCACCGTGGTGCGGGTGACGCATGAGGATCGGCTTGCACGCTTCGGTGTCGGCTGGCTCAAACACTTGCTGGCCGTGCACGGCGCCACCCTGGAAGTGCTCCATCCGAAGAAGCTCGGCGGACGGGAGGAGTTGCTGGAGGACTTTGTTTCGTTGGTCACGACGTTCGCGGGGCGCCTGTACGGGATGCGGTCGGCGGAGAACCGGCGTCGTCTGCTGGCTGAGTCCGGGCAATGCCAGGCCAGCGACCGGTGAGCAGGCTGCCGCTGGTCGAGGGCGAGGCCTCCCGTACAGCGTGCGTCCGCAGCCTGGTGCGCGCGGGTGTGGACGAGGAGACCGGCGGGGTCCTGTCTCAGGGGGTGCTTGTGCAACGGGTCGGCTGGTGTGCCGACCTGGTGGCGGGCATGGTGGGTGCGTTGATCAGCGGGCACTGGAACACCGCGGATGTGGAGGTGCTCGCCCGCGGCGTGGACGCTGGTGGCCGGAAGCTTCCATCGAACGCGTGGATGGCGCTGCGGCGCCTGGGTTGGACCGCCCCCACGCCTGAGGGCGTGAAGGTCAATGACCGGATCGCGCGGATGGCGCAGGAACAGGCGGGGCGTGCTCTTCGCTCGGTGAAATGGCGGGCCGACGTGACCGCCGGTGTCCTGGCGACCTGGCCGGCCGCACCACGTCATCGCACCCACGCCGAGTGGGAACACGTTCGGGCGTCGATCCCTGGCGGCAGGCATCTGCCATCCAGCCTCATCAAAGGCCGAACCCGACAGGTCGTCAAGTTCCGTGCCGGGCATGGCCGGCTGCCGGTGGACGTGTTCGAGCTCGAAGGTGTCCCGAAGGTTCCGCGGATGCTGCTGCTGGCCGCGTGTGACAAGCAGCAGGCCACCATCGAACGCAGCGAGACCAACCCGGGCAGGGTTTTGCTCCGCTTGCAGTTGCCCACCCGCCCAGATCCCGAAGCGTATCGAGACTGGACCTGGGTCGAGTGCCCGATCATCCTGCCGCCCACGGTTCCCCCGGGCGCGGTGTTGCACTTGCCGACCCTGCGTGTCGCAGGCGCCACGGTGTACGCCGATTTGGCATACAGCCACCCGGTGCCGAAGGGCCGACGCGCCGGTCACTCGGTGGCGCTCGGTGTGGACTGGGGTGTGAACACCCTGTTGTCCGCCGGGGCCCTGCGCCTGCATGCGGATGGGCGGATCACCGCGCTGGGGGCTGGGGCTCAGTTCCGGGCCGCCGGCGTCCTCGCCAAGCAGCATCGCCTCCGGCGCCTGTCAGAGCGGCTGTACGCCAAGGTCGACCAGTACCAGCGGCTCGCTGGCGGTGACGAGCGGCATCAACTCGTCGGCAAGCATGCGGTCCTGCGCGACGAGATCCGCCACGTGTCCGAACGCCGCCAGAACCTGAACAACGCGCTCGCCTGGGCCGCCGCCAGGTGGGCCGTCGACCAAGGCATCGCCGCCCGGGCGACCGTCATCTACCTGGAAGACCTGCGGTCGATGGAAGCGCGGGGCATGGGCGCCACCCTGAACACCCGCCTGTCCCAGCAGGTCCGCGGAAAGATCGTCGACCGCATGCGGCACCTCGCCGCCGAGGCCGGTATCGCCGTGGTCGCCGTTCCCGCGCGGAACACCTCCAAGCACTGCCCGCAGTGCCTGACTCCGCTGCGGCACCGCAAAGCCCCCGATCGGCCGACCGTGGCGGGCTGGAAGTGGGCTCGCTGCCCCAACCAGTCCTGCCGTTGGCAGGGCGACCGCGACCATGGCGCCTGGCGGCGGATCGCCGCCCGTGGTCTGACCCACCAGGCCAAGACCGTCACCGACAAGACCAGCGGGCAGATGGTGATCCGCACCGTCGTGGACAAGCTCGAAGCCGCAGCCGTCGTCGCCCCACCCGCCAAGAACAGCCGCGAGGACCGGTCGAAGACCGGCCCCACCCGGCACAAGCCAACACGCCCCGCGCCCAGGCGACGCAGGGCACCCTCCCCCACCCGGCCCCACAACCGAGCGGGCAAGCGTCCGGAGGGACACGCACCAACGGACCGGAGGCTGCCCCGCGCAGCCCACCGACACCAGAGCGTGAACACGACCAGCACACCCACCACCGGCCACCAGCCGAGAGGAGCCGCACTGGGCGCAGGATTCCACCTGCACGCCCACGCCTCCCCACCACGGTGGGAAACGATCCCGGAAACCCCATCCGATTCAGGATCACTAAGCTGATCAGAGACGCTGCATCCCGCACGTGATGGACGGGAGGCTGAGGTGGCCGAGACGACGCTGACCGAAACGATGGTGGCCGAGGTGATGGCCGAGTTGGCCGAGCTCGAGGACCCGAAGACACGCGAGGTGAACGAGAAGCACGGTGACGATCACGGTGTGAACCTCAGCAAGCTGCGCGCGCTCGCGAAGCGGCTGAAGACGCAGCAGGAACTCGCGTGCCGGCTCTGGGAGACGGATGACACCGCGGCGAGACTGCTGGCGATCCTGATCTGCCGCCCGAAGGCGTTCGGGCGTGACGAGTTGGACGTCATGTTGCGCGAGGCGCGCACACCCAAGGCGCACGACTGGCTCGTGAACTACGTGGTGAAGAAGAACCCGCACTCCGAAGAACTGCGCCTGGCCTGGTCCGCCGATCCGGATCCCGTGGTCGCGAGTGCCGGCTGGGCGCTGACCAGCGAACGCGTGACGAAGACGCCCGAGGACCTCGACCTCGCAGGACTGCTGGACGTCATCGAGGCGGAGATGAAAGACGCCCCGGATCGCCTGCAGTGGGCGATGAACGAGTGCCTGGGTCATATCGGGATCGAGCACGCCGAGTACCGCGCCCGTGCAGTCGACATCGGTGAGCGCCTGGAGGTGCTCAAGGACTATCCGACATCCCCGGGCTGCACGTCTCCGTTCGCGCCCATCTGGATTAACGAGATGGTACGGCGACAGCACGACAAGTAGGAAGCCGGCTGGTGCTGGCCTCGGTGAGTTCCACCGCGGGGCGCCTGGACGGTGACCTGCCGCAGTGGTCCGCGTCGACGATCCGGGCCTTCTCGGCGCCAGCGATGATCGTGCTGCCGACTGCGACATCCTCGGACGGAGCTTGCAGTGGAATGTTCCGGCTGCTCGGCGGCGGTGTAGTCGGCGACCTGGCCGGGCTGCCGGCGTGCCGGCTGGCGATCTGCCCGGCATGACGCGTACGACCGTCCGCAGCGGGCGGAGTCGCTGGTCCCGATGGTCGACGAGTTCCCCGAGGTCTGGCGGTTCAGGCTGGCGATGCCGAAGATGCCTGACTAAGGTCAGGTATATGGATGCGGAGCTCATCGCCGCCGTACGGCGGTTCAATCGGACGGTGACCCAGCGGGTGGGGGCGCTCGACGACGAGTACATGGCCCGCGGACGTCCCCTCGCGCAGGCGCGCCTGCTGTGGGAAATCGGCCCCGGCGGCGCCGAGGTCGCCGCGCTGCGCGCGCGGCTCGGCCTGGACTCGGGTCACCTGAGCCGACTCCTGCGCACCCTCGAGGGCGACGGGCTCGTCACCGTGGGGCCGGCCGACCAGATCGGCGGCGACGGGCGGGTACGGGTCGCCGCGCTCACCGAGACCGGCCGGGCCGAGTGGACGGAGCTCGACAAACGCTCCGACGAGTTTGCCTGGACCATCCTCGAGCCGCTCGCCGCGCACCGCCGCCAGCGACTCGTCGCAGCGATGGCCGAGGTCGAGCGACTGCTCGTCGCGTCGATGGTGGCCATCGCACCATGCCCGCCGAGCGACCCGCGAGCCCGGGCGTGCGTGCGGGCCTACGCCCGGGAAGTCGCGCGACGGTTCGACGACGGCTTCGACCCGGCCCGGAGCAATCCCGTCAACGACGACGCGCTCGTCCCACCCGCCGGCGTGTTCCTGCTCGCCACGCTCAACGACGAGCCCGTCGGCTGCGGCGCGGTGAAACTCCACCGCGACGCACCCGCCGAGATCAAGCGCGTCTGGGTGTCCGACGCGGTGCGTGGGCTCGGGCTCGGCCGACGGATACTGGGCGACCTGGAACGCTATGCCGCCGACCGCGGCTGGACCGCCGTCCGGCTGGACACCAATCGCAACCTCACCGAGGCGATCGCGCTCTACCGCGCCGCCGGCTACCACGAGATCGAGCCCTACAACACGGAGCACTACGCCCACCACTGGTTCGAGAAGAAACTCGCACCTGACGGCACCTGACGCCGCTGGTACGCAATTCAGTTGCCGGTAAACGGGCGATGCGGTTGCCTGCCATCATGCTCACGGACCGCGTCGACGGTGTCGACTCGTACTTCGTCTGCGCGACCCCTCGCACCGGCAGCTCTCTTCTGCTGGGGTTGCTCGCGTCCACGGGCGTCGCCGGTCACCCTCAGGCCTACTTCCGCTCGCCCGACGAACTGCTGTGGGCCGACCGGTGGGGGATTCCCCGCACCGCAGAGGGCCGCTTCGACTACGTGGACTACGTACAGGCCGCGCTCGCCGCGGGCCGGACGGACAACGGTGTGTTCGGCGCGAAACTCATGTGGGGGACGCTGGACGAACTGGTCGACAAGCTTGCGGCGGCGTATCCCGGCCTTCACGCCAGCCCGGTCACGCTGCTCGACCGGGCATTCGGCCGCACCCGTTTCGTCTTCCTACGACGGGATGACGTCCTGGCACAGGCGGTGTCCTGGCTACGCGCCGAGCAGACCGGCACCTGGTTCAAGGGCGGGAACGGAGAGATCAGCGGCAACACCGGCACCGGCGCCCCACCCCACTTCGACGCGGACGGGATCACGCACTACCTCACCGTGATCGGGCAGCACAACGCGGCCTGGGAAGCGTGGTTCGCCTCGTGGGGAATCCGACCGCACGTCGTGCGCTACGAAGACCTGGACCGGGACATGGTCGCCACCACACGCGGCATCCTCGGCTTTCTCGGCCTCGACCTTCCTGAGGCCGGACGCCCCATCGCTGCCCAGCATCACCGGCAGGCCGACGACCTGAACCGACAGTGGATCGAGCGGTACCGCGCGGCGGTGGCAGAACGCTGACCTGCTGGTCCGCGACGTGCGGCCGGACGGCGCCCCATGGTGTTGGCCCGCCCACCGCCGCTCCCCCGGGGGGCGAGCGGGCCAACACCACCCGATCGTGAGGGCGGTCGCTCACCTCGACAACGCGGTAGCGCCCCGACCTCGCGGCCGTGCGGTCTCCTCAGCGTGGTTGGTCGTCGAGGAAGGCGAGGGCGACCTCGGCGAACAGCGGCGAGCTGAAGATGTTGTAGTGGGTCAGGCCGGGCAGGATCGCGAGGGCGTGCCCGCCCTTCGGCCGGCCCTCCCCCATCCACCCGCCGTCGCGCAGACCGCCGTCGAGCAGCTTGAAGACCTCGACGTAGTGGCTCGGCGGCGCCATGTCGGCATCGGCGGCGACGATCATCGTCGGCACCTGGAGGCCGCGGATGTCCTCGGTGAGGTCGAAGTCCTGCGCCATGGCCTCGCCGATCTTGTCCAGTAGCCGGGGGAAGTCCTCGGGGCGCGGCGCCACCCGCTGGTAGAGCTGGTACATCGGCGTGTCCTTCATGAACTCGGCGGCGGCGGCGCTCACCTGTCCCTGCTGTGCCCGCATCTCCGGGTAGATCGCGTCGGACCGGATGTGCGCCGAGGCGGCGACGAGCCGGCCCACCTTGCCCGGGTACCGGGCTCCGGCACGCAGCGCCACCCCACCGCCGAGGGAGTAGCCGACCAGGTCCGGCTTCTCCAGCCCGAGGTGGTCGATCAGCGCCGCGATGTCGTCGGCCATGAACCAGATGTCGAGGGGCCGGTCGATGTCGGCGGTCCGGCCGTGCCCCTGCAGGTCGACGGTGATGACCTGATGGCGCGCGGCCAGCACGGGCAGGGCCGCTCCGAACATCTCGCCCGACCCCAGGCCGCCGTGCAGCAGGATCAGCGGTCGCCCGGACCCGTGCGTCTCGTAGTAGAGGTTGATGCCGTTCACTTCCGCGTACTGGCCGGCACCCTTGGCCTCGGTGGTCCATTCGGTGGCGGTCACGGTGATCCTTCCGTCCTGGCTACTGGGTGCGGTGCGGATGTCCGTCCGCCCGGCAGGCTGACCAAGTTGATTATGAATCGTCATTGATCATAGATTGGTCGTGTGGACCTTCTT
Organism: Micromonospora sp. NPDC006431; assembly: GCF_042870725.1. NCBI lineage: Bacteria > Bacillati > Actinomycetota > Actinomycetes > Micromonosporales > Micromonosporaceae > Micromonospora > Micromonospora sp. NPDC006431. Next base: position 99,692 of record NZ_JBIAHQ010000018.1, on the reverse strand, counting down.
CGATTCTCGCAGACCGCGGCGCGTCTGTCGGTGTCCGTCTCGTGACGCCTGGTGTTTGGGCTGGTTCGGGGAGGATTCCGGTGACGCGGGTCTGCCGTGAGCGTTGGTTCTGCTCGATCGATGGTGGGTCGTTGAGCCGGTGAGCGGGAAGCTGCGGCTTGGCGAAGGCGAGACGGCCCGGACGGCGTGCGCCCGCGCTGTGCTGCGCACCGGCGTGGACGAGGCAACCGGCGAGGTCCTGTCTCAGACGGTGTTGGCGCAGCGGGTCGGTTGGTGTGCTGATCTGGTGGCGGGCATGGTGGCCGCGCTGGTCGGTGAGCGTTGGAACCGCGTGGATGTGGGGGTGTTGGCTGGCGGGGTGGATGCGGGTGGGCGGCGGTTGCCGTCGAACGCGTGGATGGCGTTGCGGCGGCTGGGCTGGGCGGTCGTCCCGTCTGGGGGTGTGAGGGTCAATGACCGGGTCGTGCGGATGGCGCAGGAGCAGGCGGGGCGTGCGCTGCGGTCGGCGGCGTGGCGTGCCGATGTGACCGCCGGGGTCCTGGCGGCCTGGCCGGACGATCCGCGCAAGCGCACCCCCGCCGAGTGGGACCAGGTTCGGGCCTCGATCCCCGGCGGCGAGTATCTGCCGTCGAACATCATCAAGGGCCGGACCCGGCAGGCCGCCACGTTCGCCAAGGCCAATGGTCACCTGCCGGTGGACGTGTTCGAACTCGAAGGCGTCCCGCGGACTCCGCGGATGTTGCTGTTGGCCGCGTGTGACCGGCAGCAGGCCATCATCGAACGCTGCGACACCGACCCTGGCAGGGCGCTGCTGCGCTTGCAACTGCCGTCACGTCCGGATCCGCAGACGTATCGGGACTGGACGTGGGTCGAGTGCCAGATCACGTTGCCGCCCACGGTTCCCGCCGCGGCGGTGCTGCACCTGCCCACCCTCCGAATAACCGGCGGGCAGGTGCGTGCCGATGTTGCATACACGCACGTCGTGCCGAAGGCCCGGGCCACCGGTCACTCGGTGGCGGTCGGTGTGGACTGGGGCCTCAACACCCTCCTCAGCGCCGGTGCCCTGCGACTGGGAAAGGATGGGCGGATCACGGCGTTGGGGGCGGGTGGACAGTTCCGCGCCGCCGGGGTCCTGGCCAAGCAGCACCGCCTGCGCCGCCACAGTGAGCGGCTGCACGCGAAGGCCGACCAGTATGCGCGGCTGCTCGGCGGCCGCCCGGACGAGCATGTGAGAGCGAAACACGAGGTGCTGGCCGGCGAGATCCGCCACGTGTCCACCCGCCGCCAAAACTTGAATACCGCGCTCGCCTGGGCCGCCGCCCGCTGGACCGTCGACCAAGCGATCGCCGCCCGGGCGAGCGTCATCTACCTGGAAGACCTGCGGTCGATGGAAGCCAAGGGCATGGGGCACAGCCTGAACACGCGCCTGTCCCAGCAGGTCCGCGGAAAGATCACCGACCGGATACGGCACCTCGCCGCCGAACACGGTATCGCCGTGGTCACCGTCCCCGCCCGCAACACCTCCAAGCACTGCCCGCAGTGCCTGGCCCCGCTACAGCACCGTAAAGCCCCCGACCGGCCCACCACCCCAGGATGGAAATGGGCCATCTGCCCCAACCAGTCCTGCCGTTGGCAGGGCGACCGCGACCACGGCGCCTGGCGGCGGATCGCCGCCCGCGGCCTCACCCACCTAGCCAAAACTGTCACCGACAAGACCACCGGCGCCCTGGTGATCCGCACGGTCGTCGACGAGCTCGAAGCCGGCGCCGTCATCACCCCCCGCAGAGCCAGCCGGGAGGACCGGTCGAAGACCGGCCCCACCCGGCACGAGCCACCACGCCCCGCGCCCAGGCGACGCAGGGCACCCTCCCCCACCCGGCCCCACAACCGAGCGGGCAAGCGTCCGGAGGGACACGCACCAACGGACCGGAAGCTGCCCCGCGCAGCCCACCGACACCAGGACGTGAACACGATCAGCACACCCACCACCACCGGCCACCGGCCACGAGGAGCCGCACTGGGCGCAGGATTCCACCTCCACGCCCACGCGACCCCACCACGGTGGGAAACGATCCCGGAAACCCCATCCGACTGAGGATCGCTAAGCTGATCAGGGACGCTCGGAAAGGGCCGATCGACAGGCTTCCGGCGCCGGCGGTCACCTCACCTTACGCACGCGCCGCCGCGCATGGGGGGAGGCGGCGCCGTCCGCCAGCGCCGATGGCGCGCGCTGGCCGGACGTTCCCCGCACCGCTCGCACCCCACTGCGCGGCGGGAGACGCCGGTACGCTGGGTCGGTGGATCGGTGCGACGAGTGCACATTCGTCTACGCGAGCGTGTCCGCACAGGAACTGCCGGGACTGCTGCGCGAGTTGCGAGCTCGGTACGCGGCCGCGCTGAGCGCGGTGCCGGACCTGCGCCGGCGACCCGCCCCGGGGGTGTGGTCGCCGCTGGAGTACACCTGCCACGTGCGGGACGTGCTCCGCGTCCAGGGTGAGCGGCTGGCGCTGGCCCTCACCGTCGAGGCGCCGGAATTCACGCCGATGGGGCGGGACGAGCGCGCCGTCGCCGACGCGTACAACGAGCAGGACCCGGCGGTGGTGCTCGACGAGTTGGCCGTGGCGGCCGACGACCTGGCCGCCCGGTTCGGCGTGCTCGGTCCGTCGGAGCTGGCCCGCACGGGCGGCTATCCCTGGCCGCAGCCGCAGGCCCGGACGCTGCTCTGGCTCGGCCAGCACACGATCCACGAGGGCGAACACCACCTGCTCGACATCCGCCGGGCCGCCCGGGCCCAGGCCGCCGGCCAGGTCTGAGCCGCTCCCCCGTCCACCGCCCGGCCGGACCGGAAATCGGCGGGCCCGTTTCCCGAGTCGCGACCGTGGTCGTCGACCACGGCTGCCGACGCGGTCCCGGAGCACGCCGCCGGGTTCGCCGAGGCCGGCCCGAGGAATCGGTCGGATTCGTCAGAATCAGGGCATGCACCAGGAGCCAGCCGAAGCCGGTCGACGGCAGTCCGTGGACGGCGATCAACGCCGGAGTACGCTGCAACGGGTCATCGCGTTCACCGACGCGGCCGTGGCGATCGCCCTGACCCTGCTGGCGCTCCCCCTCGTCGACTTCGCCGACCAGAGCAGCGCCCGGCAGTCGGTGGCCGACCTGGTCCACCAACACCTGGGCGACATTCTCTCCTTCGCCGTGTCGTTCCTGGTCATCGCGTTGTTCTGGCGAACGCACCGGCAACTGTACGAACGGCTCGTCGACTACGACGAGGTCCTTGTCGTGTTGAACACGATCTGGATCATGCTGGTGGTCTTCCTGCCGTTTCCGACCGCGCGGCTGTTCGTGGAGGCCCGCCTGCGCGGCGACTCCGCGGCCTTCTATGTCGCCAACATGTTGGCCATCAGCCTCCTCGCGCTCGCGCAGACCTGGTGGATCGGTCGCCGCCCCCAGCTACGTACGTCGCCGGGGCCGGAGACGGCTCCGGCACTGCTACCGCCCGTGGCGCTGTCCGTGGTCTTCGCGGTGGCGACTCTGGCCGCGGTCGTCTCGCCGATCGCCGGGTTGCTGCTGATCTTCCTCGTGCCGGTGGTGCAGTTCGCGGCCGCCCGGCTCGGCAGGTCGGTGGGCGGCTGAGCGCGACGGCGGGATCGGGCGGGCGGATCCGCCCCGGCCATGATCAGCGGGCCGGTGCGACCATGCGCCGCCGGTCCGTGCTGGGCCCCACGCCACCGGGCACGCCGCCATCGCGCCGAGCCGCCGGGGCCAAGCTGTGCCGGAGCCTGCCGGCAGCCGCACAGTGAGACGGCCGGGGCTGCCAGGAATCCCTGGCAGCCCCGGCCGCAGCGTGGCTCGGGCCCGGCCGTCGGGCCACCCGGGTGCCGGGCGGCCCGACGGCGGATCAGTGGATGACGACCGGCGCCGGCGTCTGCTCCGTCTGCTGCCCGTCGAGCGGCTGCGACGGCTTGCGTCGGCGAGGCAGGAACGCCGCCGGGATGAACGTGGTCAGCACGAGCGCGAACCCGACCCAGAATGTGGTGGCGAAGGAGCTGGCGGCGAAGTCCAGCCCGCGCTCGATGAGCTGCGCGGGCACCGGGAACTCCTGGAGGAGCTCCGGCCGCAGCTGCGCCCCGATGGCCAGCCCGGCCTCGGTGACCGGCTTGCCGCTGCTGGGGTCCACCGCACCAGGGATCTCCCGGGAGCCGTTCAGCTCGCTGGTGAGGATCACCGACATCACCGCGGCGCCCACGGACCCGCCGATCTGCTGGAGGATGTTGACCAGCGTGGAGCCGCGGGCCACCTCCTGCGCGTGCAGGGTCTTCAACGCCGAGGTCATGATCGGCATCATCGTGCCGCCCATGCCCAGACCCATCACGAACAGCGAGCCGCAGAGCAGCCAGTACGAGGTGTGCGGGTCGATCTGGGTGAAGGTGAAGAACCCGGCGGCGATGAGCACCAGCGCGAACGGCACGGTGCGGCCGACGGGCACCCGGTCGGCCAGCATGCCGGCGATCGGCATGGTGAGCATCGCGCCGATGCCCTGCGGCGCCATCAGCAGTCCGGCGGTCAGCGTGGATTCGCCGCGGATCTGCAGGAAGTAGCTCGGGAACAGCAGGCCGGCGCCCATGAACGCGATGATGAACACGAACAGGGTCACCGACGCGATGGTCAGGTTGCGGTTGGCGAACAGCCGCAGGTCGACCAGCGGGTGCCGGGGCTTGAACGAGTAGACGACGAAGCCCACCACGAGCGCGGCGCCGACCAGCATCGGCGCCCACACCTTGGTCTCGGCGATCGTGCCGGCCTCGGGCAGCGAGGAGATGCCGTAGAGGAACAGGGCGAGGCCCGGGGAGAGCATCAGCATGCCGAGGAAGTCGAACGACTCGGACGGCTCGGGGTTGTCCTTCGGCAGGGCCAACTGCGCGTAGACGAGCGCGATGACGCCGATCGGCAGGTTGATCAGGAAGATCCAGTGCCAGCTCGCGGTGTCGATCAGCCAGCCGCCGAGGATCGGACCGCCGATCGGACCGAGCAGCATCGGGATGCCGAGGACGGCCATCAGCCGGCCGATCCGGTGCGGACCGGCGGCCTTCGTCATGATCGTCATGCCCAGCGGCATGAGCATGCCCCCACCGAGCCCCTGAAGGACGCGGTAGGTGATCAGCTGGTTGATCGAGTCGGCGGTGGCGCACAGCCCGGACCCGATCGTGAACAGCGCCAGCGCGATCATGTAGAGGCGCTTGGTGCCGAACCGGTCGGCGGCCCAGCCGCTGAGCGGGATCACCGTGGCCAGCGCGAGCGTGTAGGCGGTCATGGTCCACGCGACTCGGGCGTAGGTGGCGTCGAACTCGCTCTGGAACGTCGGAATCGCGACGCTGACGACGGTGACGTCGAGGATCGACATGATCGCACCGAGAACGACGACTCCCGCCACCGTGAGAACCGCGGCGTCGAGCTTGTCCGATGTCGCGGCGGGTTGCTGGGTCACTAACAGTCTCCTGGGTTCGTGTTGATCGGGGGCGGTGGCGGCACCGCGCTGGCGAGCACGGGAAGTCACGAGGAGGGGCGACGTCCGCTGGCACAGTAGCGACTGCGGGCGACAATTCGCGCTCGGATTCTCCGTGACCACCCACACTGGTTGGCCCGGTCACGCCGGCCGCCGGCAAGCCCACGCCCGGCGCGTCGCCGCGCCCCGGGTCTGGACGCCCCACCTCAGGCCGGCACCGCACCGCGGCGGACCCGCAGCCGTCGGCCGCATCGTGCTCCGCGCCGGCTGTGAGACATCGACGCCGGGCTTGTCGTGTCGTCCGGGTCACCGCGCATCGGGGGGTAAACCACGCTGGTCAGAACGCTGCTTGCACCGCCCAGGCAACCTCGACCCGGCGCCGGAGGCAGGCCCGGCCAGGGGTGCGCGCGACCGCGGGCCACGGCCGGCGCGGCACCTCAGGTCTCCGCTCGCGGCCGATGGCGCGGGGCGGAAGGCGGGCGGGGCGACCCCGGGCGCGTCCGTGTCCCGCCGGATACCGGGGCGACACCGCCACCGTGATCCTCAGCACAGCGGCGGTTCGTCGGGTACCGGCGCCGTCCCGTGCGCACCATCCTGCCCGTCCACGAAACAGGTCGACGCGATGATCCGCACGGTCCGCCGCCACCGTCCGCCCGGCAGGCGGTCGGCCGATCGGCCGCCAGCTCCGCCGGTCGGGTCGTCCCGGCGCGGGTCACCGCTGCCGGGTCAGCGGCAGGTAGTCGGCGGCGGTGAGCGGCTGTCGGGACAGGGAACCGTCCGCGCGGGGCACGTCCAACGGCCGCCCGGCCCGCTGGAAGGACACCCCGTCCACGTCCTGCCGCCTGGTGAGCGTGCAGACGATCTGACCGAAGGCGAGGATCTCGTCGCTCCGACCCGTCTCGTCGACGGCTTCCTGGATGTCGACCTCGACGAGTCGGCCGTTCACCCGGGCCCCGGCCACCACGACCGTGCCTGGCAGGGCGCTGGTCACTCCGCTGTCCCGTTCCGTGCTCGACGGCCCGGCGAGCAGGTGCTGCAGGTGGACGTCGACCGGGGGAAGCGCGTCGATCCGGCGCACCATCGGGTACAGCCGGTCGTCGCGGACGAAGCAGAGCGTCTCGTCCACCCGGCCCACCGATCCGGTCGGGGTGCCGGTCACCGGTGCCGGCAGCCGTCCGCGCGGTGCCTGCACCGGCCGGGGGGACTCGTCGATGGGCACCCCGCACCCGGCGAGCAGGACCACGACGAGCAGCAGGGCTCGCGACGCCCGGCTCACGGCAGGCTCCCGGGCAGCTCCACCCGGAACCGGGCGCCGCCGCCCGGCCGGTCCGTCACGCTCGCCCGGCCGCCGTGCGCGGCGGTGTGCTGGGCGACAAGTGCCAGGCCGAGACCCGTGCCGTTGGTGTCCGCCCGGGCGTGGGCGGCGCGGCCGCGGACGAAGCGGTCAAAGATGATCTCGCGGTCCTGCACCGGCACGCCGGGGCCTTCGTCGTCGACCTCGATGACCCCGGCGCCGTCCTGCACCCGCAGGTGCACGGCGATCGGGCCGCCCCCGTAGCGGACAGCGTTGTCCAGCAGGTTCAGCAGGATCTGCTCAACCCGGCGCCGATCGACCAGCCAGCGGCTCGGTGTGCCGGGCGGGATGCGGACCAGGTCGCCGGGCAGGGAGCGGCTGCGGCACGCCTCCCCGGCCAGGGCCGCCAGGTCGACGGTCTCGCGCTGCGCGGGCCGTTCGGTGCGGGCCAGCTGCATCAGGTCGTCCACCAGGCGCTGGAAGCGCGCGACCTCGTCGGCGACCAGGCCGGCCGCGGTGGCGGTGCGCTCGTCGTGGTGGTCGCGGCGGCGGGTGAGCACGTCCGCGGCGGCGGCCAGGGTCTGCAGCGGCGACCGCAGTTCGTGGCTCACGTCGGCGGCGAACCGGCGGTCCCGCTCGATCCGCCGGACCAGCTGGTTGACCATGTCGTTGAACGAGGTGGAGAGCCGGGTCAGGTCCGGGTCGGTGGTGGGGTCGAGGCGGGTGGTGAAGTCACCGGCGGCGATCCGCTCGGCGACGTCCGCGACGGCGGTCAACGGGCGCACGCTGTGGCGGGTGGCGTACCAGCCGAGGGCGGCTCCGGCGCCGGCGACCATGATGCCGACCGCGGTGAGGGTCAACGCCATCACCTGGAAGGTCTGCTCCACCTCGCGCAGCGACGTGAGCTCGTAGTAGCCGGTGGACGCCGACAAGGGAACTCCGACGAGCAGGGTGGGCTGCCCGTCGAGGCGTACCCGCTGCACGCCCGCCTCCCCGGAGCGGACCAGCTGCTGCAACTCGCCGGGGACCGAACTCGCGCCGATGTCCGCCGAGCGGCCGTACCAGCGGCCGTTGAAGTACAGCAGCGGGCGGCGGATGCTGCCGGTGTCCAGGGAGCGCAGCACCTCCACCACGTCGGGGGCGTCGGTGTCCAGCCCGGTCCGCACCACGGCCGCGTCGAAGTAGGCCGCCCGCACCGCCGCCCGTTCCCGCTCGTCCAGCAGCGACCGGCGGGTCAGGTCGTAGGAGAACAACGCCATCGACGCCGCGAGCAGCGACGCGCCGACCGCGAAGGCGGCGGTGACCCGGGCGCGGAGTCCGAGCCGGGTCATCGCTGAAGTTTGTAGCCAAGGCCACGCAGCGTGACCAGGTGCCGCGGGTTCGCCGGGTCGGCCTCGATCTTCTGCCGCAGCCGCCCCACGTGCACGTCGACCAGCCGCTCGTCGCCCGTGTCGTATCCCCAGACCCGCTGCAGCAGCTGCTGCCGGGACAACACCCGACCGGCGTGCTCGGCCAGTTCGCAGAGCAACCGGAACTCGGTGCGGGTCACCGCCACCCGCTGGCCTGCCCGGCGTACCTCGCCGGCGTCCGGGCTGATCTCCAGGTCACCGAAGACCTGCGCGGGGACCGGCGCCGCGAGTGCCCGTCCCCGCCGCCGCAGCGCCCGCAGCCGGGCCGACAGTTCCTTGATCGCCACCGGCTTCACCAGGTAGTCGTCGGCGCCTGCCTCCAGCGCGGCGACGATGTCGTGGGTGTCGTCCCGGGCGCTCACGACCACGATGGGTACGTCGTCGTCGCGGCGCATCTGCCGGATGCACTCGAAGCCGTCGAGCCCCGGCAGCATCAGGTCCACGAGCACGTTGTCGGCCGGGTTCTCCCGCTGCCGCCGCAGTCCCTCCTCCGCGGTCGCCGCGCCGTGCGCGGTGTAACCCTCCTCCTCCAGGGCGAGCAGCAGCGCGAGCCGGATCCGGTCGTCGTCCTCGATCACCAGTACGGCCGTCATACGGGCATCATCCATGGACCGGTGGCCGTGGCCCAACCGTGTCAGCCGTTCCCGGGTTTTGTCACACAACTGTCATGAAACTGCGGGCTCCCCTCCAAGGTCGCCGCACAGGCTGGTGAACCAGCCGGACAACGCGCACGAAAGCAGGGGACATGACCGGGCCGCAACCGCCTCCGCCGGAATGCGCCGTGCCGCTGGTCGAGGTGGAAATCACCGAGGAACTGGACTTGGCGCGCCTGTCCGAGGTCAGTCACGTCCTCGATCGAATCCTGTCCCTGCGACCCGCCGAGGTGGTGATCGACCTGTCGGGGTGCCGGCACATCGACGCCGCGGGCATCGGACTGCTGCTCGACGTGCACCGGCGCATGCTCCGTCGACAGGGCGCGGTCAAGCTGCGCAGCCCCAACCCGCGCATCCGTCGAATCCTGGAAACGGCCCGGCTGGACCAGGTCCTGCCGATCCTGGATCCGCCCGGGCGGTCCCGCTCGGGCGTGGTCGATCAGGACCCGCCCGCGCAGCGTCCGGCGGGGGTTCCGGTCGCTCAAGGACGAGCGACGGTCACCGTACGTTCCTGAGGCCGGCGTGCGCCCGGCGAGGAGGCAGCAGTGAGTGGCAGCGCGCTCATCAGCGCACTCACCATCGGGCTCGCCGTCGGCCTGGCCGGTCGCCTGCTCGTGCCGGGGCGCAGGGTGGCGCCGGTCTGGCTGACGGTCGCACTCGGCGTGGCCGCCGCGCTGCTCGGTTCGGTCGTCATCCGCCTCCTCGGCGCCGACCTGGCCGAACTCACGGTCCTGCGGCTGGTCGCGCAGTCGGGCTTCGCAGGTGTCGCGGTGGTCCTCGCCGTGGTCACGGCCGAGCGGCAGTCGCGGCGTGACGGGTACGCACCGCTGTTCCGCACGTCCGCTCCGGCGCCACCGCCCTCCAGCGCCGCCAGCGAGCGGAGAGAACGAGAGGATGGGTTATGACGGTCGTACCGGCCGATCACCTGATGACTCTGATCTGCGACAGCTGCGGTGACACCGTCACCGCGGCGGCAAGTGTCCTGCCCGACGCGGAGGTCGTCTGGACGCTGGTGTTCGACAACGGCTGGGTCGGCTCGCCCTTCGCCTCCGGCCCGCACCACTGCCCCCGCTGCACCCTCGCTGCCGAGCTGGGCGGCGCGAACGGTGCCGGCAGGTCGACGGCCGGCCTGGGCATCGACTACCTCGACGAGGTCGCTGCCGCACCCGCCGCACGGGACGCCGATCCGGCCGAGGCGGTGCGCCGGGCGCTGGCGGAGGCGATCCACCTCGGTGACCACGTCCTCGTGGACCTCAGCGAGGTGGAGGTGGTCGACCCGGCCGGGCTCGGTCTGCTGGTCCGGGCGCACCAGGAGGCCAGGCAGCGGGCCGCGGTGCTGTGTCTGGTGGCGCCCACCCGGTTCGTCCTCACGGTGCTGCACACCATGCGGCTGGACGACGTCTTTCCGCTCTACGAGAGCCGGGCGGCCGCCCTGCGCGACCTGGCCGACCCCGCGTCGGCCGGCACGGCGCCGGTGGGCCGCGAGGCAGTTGCGCCATCGACAGTCAAGGAGTCGCCATGGTGATGCCCTGGGCATTTCCTCCGTTCCCCGACGACAACCCGTCCCGGCCGACGAACGAGGAGTCGGCGCAGGAGAGCGAGGATCTCCGCCTCGCGGCTCTGGTGGCGCAGCGGCTGAGCATCGACTGGATCACCCGGCGCCAGCAGATCACCATCACGGTGCAGAACCGGGTGGTGATCCTTGCCGGGATGGTGGCCAACGTGGAGACCCGCCGGGCGGCCGGCGAGCTGGCGTGGGAGGTTCCCGGCGTCGTCGACGTCTGCAACGCGCTGCAGCTGTACGGTCAGCGGCGAAGCCGCCGCTGACCGGTCGGCCGTTCAGCCGTCGCGCCGCGCCGCCGTGGCCGGGCGCAGCCCCTTCAGCGCACGAACGAGCGCGGCCCTGCGGTCCGGCCTCGCGACGATAGCCAGTCCGACGAGGATCACGAGACCGGCCGCCAGGGACATCCCGCCGAGCAGCCAGGGGCTGTTCAGGCCGGTGGCGGTGGGGTGGGAGCTGCCGACCTGCCCCGGCTCCGGGAAGGTCACCTGGCTGGTCGCCGTCTTCTTCACCAGGCCGCTCTGGAGGTGCACCTCCGCCCGCCAGGGGCCGTTCGGCAGGTCGCGGGGGAAGCGGATGGTCACCGTGCTGGAAGTGCCGGGTGCCAGGGTGGTGCCCTGCCCGATGTCGAACGGTCCGGCGTGCATGCCGGCGGGCCCGTCGGACAGATTGGCCGAGCCGGTCATGTCCAGCGCGCGCTCGCCGGTGTTCCGCACGGTGACGCCGAGAGTGGGTACGCCGTCGTCGCCGCGCAGCGGGGTCATCTCCCCGATGGTGAAGTCGGAGGGCGGCTCACCACCGGGGCCGACGTCGAGGTACATCCGGATGCCCACGCGATGGATCTGGCGGACGTTGGCCTTCGGCTCCGCTTTCGCCGCGGCCTGCGCCCAGATCACCCCGTACCGTTCGCCGCGCGAGGCAGCCGGCGGCACGGTGATGGTCACCCGCACCCGGGCGTCAGTGTGGGGCTTCAGGTCGACGGTGGTGCGGTCGAGGGACGTCCAGGAGGTGAGTTCGTTGGCTTCCCTGCCTTCGCCGTACTGGAACTCGCCCTTGTTGATGGCTGCGGCGGCGGGATAGACCTCGATGTGTTGCGGCTGGTCGGACTGGTTGGCGACGAGCACCTGGCGGTGGATGGTGGTGCCGGGTGACAGGTGGTCGACGATGTAGCGCCGCGCCCGCGGGTCGTCCCACCGGTTGAGCGGGGCCTCCAGCAACTGGATGCCGATGCTTCCCTCGGCGGCTACGGGCTCGCTGGCCCGGGCTGGTCGGCCCGGGCCAGCGACGCACAGCAGGGCCAGGGCGGCGGCGGCCAGCCGGCCCGGGTGGCTACGCCACCGAATGGGTCACCGTCCCGGTGTAGAGCCCTCCCTCGGCCGAGACCGGCACGTTGACGATCAGGTTCGGGTTCCAGATCGCCGAGTTGTTGCCGGTGCCGCCGGAATGGGTGAAGGCGGTCAGCGGTGTGGTGTTGCTGAGCGGTTGTGCGGCGGCGCTGGTGGGCTGGCCGGGGGTGAACGTCCCGTTGCCGACGGTCGAGATCGCCGGCCCGGACCAGTAGTCGACCTGTGATGCTGGGATGACCTGCCCGGTGCCGCCGGAGGCGGTGGTGAAGTCGGTGGACGTCACCGTGGCGGTCCAGCTGGCGTTGGCCGCGGCCCGCTGGTCGGTCACCGTGACCTGGCCGAGCGCTCCGGTGACCGTGGCACCCGGCACGCCGCTGCCGAGGTTCGCCGAGCCGGGCGTGTCGATGCTCAAGGTGCCGGTGTTGATCGTGAACGTGGCCGTCGTGCTGTCCGACGGAGCCGCGAGCGCCGGTTCGGCGGCGAGGCCGACCACAGCCGCCGCGGCCGTGGTGAACAATAGAGCTCTACGCATGCTGCAACCTCATCTTCCCCTGAAGGTCCACCGGTCTACCGCGAGGCGGGTGCGGCGGAGGAGCCACCCGGCAAAGATATCGCCCAAAGCACCGCAAATGGGATGAAATGGGACGAATAGCGCGACGACTGCCGGGGCAAGGCGAGGCGGGTCCATGCCGGCGTGCCAGCACGGGGGCCAACTCAGGCGGCCAGGCGTGGATGCGGTCGCCGCGTCAGGCGACCGAGTGGGTCAGGGTCGCGGTGTACGTGCCGGCCACGGCGGAGAGTGGAACGGCGATCACCAGCGTCGGCCGCCAGGTGGCGGAGTTGGCACCCGAGCCACCCTGCAGGCGGAACGCGGTGAGGGTCTGACCGAGTGGCTGGGCCTGTGCGGCGGTGGGCTGCCCCGGGATGAATGTCCCGCTGCCGGTGGTGGCGGTGGCCGGCCCGGACCAGTAGGAGGCGTTGCCCTTGGCGACGGTGAAGCCGGAACTGCCGGTGAAGTCGGTGATCGACACGGTGGCCGTCCACGCGGCGGACGAAAGCCCTCGTTGATCCGTCACGGTCACCGCGCCGATGCTGCTGCTGAGGGTGGCGCCCGGGCCGCCACTGCCGATTGCGGCGGTGGCCGGCACGGTGATGGACAGTCCGCCGGGCGGTGGCGCCACCGTGAGCCGGGCGGACTGGGCGCCGGTGGTTTCGGCGATGCCGACCACCACCCTGGTGAAGCTTGCCGTGGCCGCGCTGACCGTCAGGCGCGCGGCGGCGGCGTACACGCCACCTGCGGTGGCCGACGACGAGGCCGATATCCGGATGGTGGCCTTGTTGCTGCGGTCGGCGATCAGGGACAGGCCGGCGTAGTCGCCGGTGGTCGGAGCCGTGAGGGCGACCGACGCCCCCGTGTCGGCGGTGAAGGGGGCGCCGCTGACCGTCGCGCCGCACGGCGTCGGGTAGGTGGCGCAGCCGAGATAGATCGTCACGCCGCCGCCGGTCAGTTGGCTGCCCGTGCCGGTCACGCTGACGCCGCCCGTGACGACGAAGGTGCCGGCGGCGAGGGTGAGGTGCGCGCCGCCGCTGACGGTGATGCTGCCGTACACCCCGGGGCTGATGGTCCGCGAGCCGGTGCTCAGCGTGACATCGGGGAACGGCGGGGTCGGTGTGGTTGGGCAGGCTGCGTCCCCGGGACAGAGGGGCAGGCTGGCATAGGGGTCGGTGCCGGCGGACTGGTTGACCGGTGCCGGGCTGAACGCGCCCGTGTTGCGGGCGGCGAAGCCGGCGGGGGCGGCCGGTCCACCGATGGTGGTGGTGGCGGTGATGAGTGCGGTGCCCGACTCGCCGCTGGCCAGTGCCGCCTCGCTGTTGGTGGAGTTGACCAGGATCGCTCCGGTGACGCTGATGGTGCCGGGTTGGGCACGCAGGGCGTCCTTTGCGGACGGGTCGAGGACGCACAGGGTGGCGGTACAGGGACTGGCGGCCTGCGCAGGTGACGCGGCGAGCCACAGCCCACCCCACGCCGCAGTGACGGCGAGACTGGACGCCCCTGCCATACCCGAGAGTTTTCGAAATCGACTCAAACAACCCACTAGGACATTATTCGTCACTCCTCTACCAATTTGCACAGGAACCACAGGAAGGGCCGGCGATCCGACACGCATTCGCAGTTGAAGGACGCCCAGTGATGGTTGTCAAACGTTTGTCCGATGCGGAGCGTCCACTACGCCGTCTACCGTGTGGCCATCGTGGTCGATTCCTGACGCTCGGCTGTTCTCGACGACCTGCTGGTGTAGCGGCACGCCACCGGCCTGGACCGGAGGATTCGCGATGAGTGACCCGAGTGCCTCGCTGGTCAGCACCCCGCGTCCCGAGCAGCCGAGCGAGACCGGGGCACCGACCGCCGCCGGCCCGCCAGAGTCCGCGCGACAGCAGCAGCCGCGTGGCCTGCTGGGTGACGCGTGGCGGGACCTGCGCCGCAAGCCGCTGTTCTGGATCTCCGCCACGTTGATCCTGGTCTTCGTGCTGATGGCGGCCTTCCCCTGGCTGTTCACCTCCGGCGACCCGGTCAACGGCGACCTGGCACACAGCCGCGTCGAACCCTCGGCGTCCGCCTGGTTCGGCTACGACGTACAGGGGCGCGACGTCTACGCCCGCACCATCTACGGCGCCCGGGCCTCCATCCTGGTGGCACTGCTCTCCACCATCGGCACGCTGCTCATCGGCGGCGCGATGGGCATGGTCGCCGGTTACCGCGGCGGCTGGGTCGACAGTCTGCTCTCCCGCATCGCGGACGTCTTCTTCGGCCTGCCGTTCATGCTCGGCGCCATCGTCATCCTGACCACCTTCAACGGCTCGGGCACGGACAACAGCGAGTCGCAGATCATGGGCCTGGTCATCGTCTCGCTCGTGGTCCTGTTGTGGCCGGTGGTGATGCGGTTGATGCGCTCCTCCGTGCTGGCCACCAAGGAGGCCGACTACATCCTGGCCGCGCGGGCCCTGGGTGCCGGCACCGGCCGAATCGTCCTCAAGCACCTGCTGCCGAACTGTGTCGCACCGCTGCTGGTGTACGGGACGATCATGATCGGCTCCTTCATCGGCGCCGAGGCGACCCTGTCCTTCCTGGGCATCGGCCTGAAGACCCCGGTCGTGTCCTGGGGCATCATGATCAGTGAGGCGCAGAACTACATCCGGGTCTCGCCCTACCTGCTCCTCTTCCCCGCCGCGTTCCTCGTCACCGCCGTGCTCAGCTTCGTGATGCTCGGCGAGACGGTCCGCGAAGCCCTCGACCCGAAACTGCGCTGACCGCAGGCGATCGGCGTCGGCTTTCGGTGTGGGCGGACCCGTAGCCGGGTCGAGGCGCGGCGTCGGTTTTCGTAGGCTGTGCCGGTGATCTTTACGCCGCGCCCCGCCGACACCGCGGCACGTCGCCGGTCGCCCGACGTGCCGTCCGAAAGGAAGGGCAGTCCGGCCGCCTGGCGGTCCGTCGTGGCCGCGGCCGGAGCGGGCGCGGCGAGGGCCCTGTGGTGAGCGGGCTACCCGTACCCGGGCAGCGGGCTGTCCCGCCCGCGTCCGCGTCGCGCCGGTCGCGGGTAGCGCGGTGGTGTGCCCGCGTCGAGGGTTCACGCTGGTTCGAGGTGGCGATCGTCGTCGTCATCGGGGCGAACGCGGTGGTGCTCGGCGTCGAGACCTACCCGCACCCAGGGTCGCTCGGGACACTGCTGCGCGCATTGGAGTGGTTCTTCCGCACAGTGTTCATCGTCGAGATCGCCATCCGGCTGCTGGCGCACGGTCGTCGACCCCAGGACTTCTTCCGGCGCGGATGGAACGTCTTCGACTTCGTGGTGACCGCGGCGGCGTTCATCCCCGGCCTGCACGGCGAGTCGGCTGGGCTGCGGGTGATCCGCATCGCCCGGGTGGTGCGGCTGGTGCGCTTCTCGCCGGGGCTGCGCACCATCGTGACGGCGCTGCTGCGCAGCCTTCCCGGGGTCGGTGGGTTCCTCGCCCTCGCCCTGGTGACCCTGTACGTGTACGGCATGGCCGGGTGGCTCATCTTCAAAGAGGCGTATCCCGACGACTACGGCACGATCGGGCGGGCCGCGCTGACCCTGTTCGTGCTGCTGTCCCTGGAGACGCTGCCCGACCTGATCGAGCAGGGCATGGCGCTGTCGCCGTGGACCCTCGTCTACTACGTCAGCTTCGTGCTCATCACCGTCAACCTGCTGGTGAACATCCTCATCGCGGTGATCGTCAACTCGATGGAGGAGGCTCGCCGGCTGGAGATGACCGAACGGATGGCGGTGGACGAGGACCGCGACGGCGTACCGGACGAGATCGACCGGATCATGATCAGCCAGCGGCTCGACGACCTACGGGCGCTGGTGGCCGACCTGGAGCGGGAGCTGCGGATCGACCGCGACGCCGGGCAGCCCAGGGCGGGTACCCGGGACCGGTGACGCGGCGGCCCCGTCACCCGTGATGCGCCGCACCAGCCGAGACGACGACCACGTGCAGATGTCGAGGGCCGTGGACGCCCTCCACCCGGTTGAGTTCGATGTCGCTGGTGGCCGAGGGTCCGCTGATCCAGGTCAGCGGGCGACGCGGGTCGACCCGGGCCACGGCGTCCGGCACCGTGGCGACGACCTGGTCGGCCCGCAGCACGCACACGTGCACGTCGGGCAGCAGGCTGATGACCCGCCGGCCCTGGTCCGGGGCGGCGTCGAGCACGATCGTGCCGGTTTCGGCGACGGCCACGGCCGCGGCGGTGACCACCCCGTCCACGGCGGCGATCTGCGCCGCGGTGAGGTTCTCGTCGGTCACCGCGGCGACGGTGGCGGGCAGCCAGTGCCGGGGCAGCCCGGGCGGGACCACGACGCGCCGGCCGCCGAGCACCTCGTCGACGACCGGCGCGACGTCGGCGTCCGCGCACCGGTGCACGGTGGCCCGGTAGTCGGTGAGCCGGTGCACCAGCAGGTCGAGGTCGACGGCGACGGCGCCGGCCGGCCGGTAGTCCCGGGGTACCGCGGCCGGGGCCGCCGGCGGCTCACCGAGGGCGACCCGGAGCCGGCCGAGGATGAGGTCACGTGCGGTCACCGCTCGGCCCACCACTGGCGGAAGGTCTGGGGTGGCGCGACCGGCAGGTCACGGCTGGCGGTCCAGCCGTTCAGCGGCGGGGGCAGGGCGGGGCCGGCGAGCCGGGCCAGGCCCGCGGCGCGCTGCGCTGCCGCGTACAGCCGGGGATGGTCCATGGTGTACGCGGCGGCGCCCATCGCGGCCTTCTCGCCGACCGGGTGGGGGGCTTGGCCGCGCAGGTGCACCAGCAGCTCCGGAATGTTGATCATCACGGGGCAGGCGTCGTAGCAGGCGCCGCAGAGCGACGACGCGTACGGCAGGGAGGCGTTGTCCGGCACCCCGGTGAGCTGCGGGGACAGCACCGCCCCGATCGGCCCCGGATAGACCGACCCGTACGCGTGCCCGCCGGTGCGCTCGTACACCGGGCACACATTGAGGCAGGCGGAGCAGCGGATGCAGTGCAGCGCCTGCCGGCCGACGGCGTCGGCGAGCACCGCGCTGCGGCCGTTGTCCAGCAGCACCAGGTGCACCTGCTGCGGCCCGTCGCCCGGGGTGACCCCGGTCCACATCGACGTGTACGGGTTCATCCGCTCCCCGGTCGACGCCCGGGGCAGCAACTGCAGGAACACCTCGAGGTCCGCCCAGGTGGGGATGACCTTCTCGACGCCCATCACGGTGATCAGGGTCTCCGGCAGGGTGAGGCACATCCGGCCGTTGCCCTCCGACTCGACCACCGCCAGGGTGCCGGTCTCCGCGACGGCGAAGTTCGCCCCGGAGACGGCCACCCGGGTGCTGAGGAAGGTCTCGCGCAGGTGCCGGCGCGCCGCAGCGGCCAGAACGGCCGGCTCGTCGGTGAGGGCGGGATCGACGCCGGGCATCTCGCGCAGGAAGATCTCCCGGATCTCCGCCCGGTTGCGGTGGATCGCCGGGACCAGGATGTGGCTGGGCCGGTCCCGGCCGAGCTGCACGATCAGCTCCGCCAGGTCGGTCTCCACCGGTTCGATCCCGGCGGCCTCGAGGGCCTCGTTCAGGCCGATCTCCTGGGTGGCCATCGACTTGACCTTCATGACCCGCTGCGCGCCGGTGGCCCGGACCAGGTCGGTCACGATGCGGTTGGCTTCCAGCGCGTCGGCGGCCCAGTGCACGGTACCGCCGGCCGCGGTGACCGCCGCCTCCAACTGCTCAAGCAGCTCCGGCAGACGGGCCATGACGTCGGTCTTGATCGCGGAGCCGGCGACGCGCAGCTGCGCCCAGTCGGGCAGCTCGCCGATCACCGCTGCCGACTTGGCGCGGATCGTGGTGGTGGCATGCCGCAGGTTCCGGCGCAACTGCGCGTCCCCCAGCGCCCGGCGGGCCGCCGCCGGGAAGGACTCCTCACCGCGCAGATTTCCCACCCCGCGCGGGGCGGTGGCCGGCATGCCCAGGAACGTCCGCGTCACGACCCCACCTCCAACCGGTCCCGCTCCCCCGCGGTCTCGGCCCCCTCGGTGCTGGCCAGGATCTCCGCCAGGTGCACGGTCCGCACGCCGGCCCTGAGTCGGGACAGCCCGCCGCCGATGTGCATCAGACACGACGAGTCCCCCGCCGTGCACATTTCCGCACGGGTGGCGAGGACGTTGCGCATCTTGTCCGCCAGCATCGCCGTGGAGGTGTCCGCGTTCTTCACCGCGAACGTGCCACCGAACCCGCAGCACTGCTCCGCCTGCGGCAGCTCCACCAACTCCAACCCACGGACCTCCCGCAGCAGGCGCAGCGGCTTGTCCGCCACCCGGAGCATCCGCAGCGAATGGCACGTCGGGTGGTAGGTCACCCGGTGCGGGAAGTACGCCCCCACGTCGGTCACCCCGAGCACGTCCACCAGCAGCTCCGACAGCTCGTAGGTGCGCCGGGCGACCTCTTCCGCCCGGCTGGCCAGCCGCTCGTCCCCCGCCCGGCGGGCCACCATCGCGTGCTGGTGCCGGACCGAGCCGACGCAGGAACCGGAGGGGGCGACCACCACGTCGTACGGGGCGAAGACCCGGACGTGCCGGCGGACCAGCCGCAGCGCGTCGTCCGGGTAACCGGTGTTGACGTGCATCTGCCCGCAACAGGTCTGGTCCGCCGGGAAGACCACCTCGTGGCCGAGGCGCTCCAACAGCCGCACCGTCGCCTTCGCCGCCTCGGGAAAGAGCGTGTCGGCGAGGCAGGTGACGAACAGCGCGATCCGCATCCTCAACCGCCCATCCGGTTCTCGGCCGCCCGCCACGCCGCCTCGTCGCCGCGCGGTTCGTACCGCACGATGCGCTGAGTGTCGCGCAGCACGGACCGCAGGGCCGCCAGATCGCCGCTGACGGCGCCGGCAGCACGGGCCTGCACCAGGATGTTACCGAGCGCGGTGGCCTCGACCGGCCCGGCGAACACCGGTAGTCCGCAGGCGTCCGCGGTCAGCTGGCACAGCAGTTCGTTGCGGGCGCCACCCCCGACGACGTGCACGGCGTCGACGTGCCGGCCGGACAGCTGCTGCGCCTGGCGTACGGCGCGGCGGTGGGCCAGGGCCAGGCTGTCGACGATGCAGCGGATGGTCGCGGCGGGGGTGGCGGGTACCGGCTCGCCGGCGCGGCGGCAGGCGTCGGCGATGCGGGCGGGCATGTCGCCGGGCGGCAGGAACCGCGGGTCGTCGGGGTCCACGACCGAGCGGAAGGCCGGCTCCCGGGCCGCCCGGCGCAGCAGGTCGGGCAGGTCGGTGGCGCCCCAGGTGCGCAGCGATTCCTGCAGCAGCCACAGGCCCATGACGTTGCGCAGGTAGCGGATCGTCCCGTCGACGCCGGATTCGTTGGTGAAGTTGGCCTGCCGGCTCGCCTCGGTGAGCACCGGGGCGTCGAGCTCGACGCCGACCAGCGACCAGGTGCCGCAGGAGACGTAGGCGAAGCGCTCCCCCGCCGCCGGCACGCCCACCACCGCCGAGGCGGTGTCGTGGGAGCCGACCGCCACCACGTCGGGGGTGCCGGGCAGGCCCAGGCGGGCCCGGACCGGGCCGATCCGGGTGCCTGGCTCGCGCAGCGGCGGAAACAGGTCGGCGCGGATGCCCGCGTCGGCCATCAGGTCGGTGGCCCAGGCCCGGCGGCGTAGGTCGTACAGCTGGGTGGTGGAGGCGTTGGTGACCTCGGCGGCGACCTCGCCGGTGAGCCAGTACGCGATGAGGTCGGGGATCAGCAGCAGCCACCGCGCCGCGGTCAGCTGCGGCGTGCCGGCCGCCGCGACAAGCTGGTAGAGGGTGTTGAACGGCAACTGCTGCAGCCCGGTGGTGCGGTAGAGCCGCTCCGCACCGAACTGCTTGGTGACCCGCTCGGCGACGCCGTCGGTGCGGGCGTCACGGTAGTGCACCGGGTTGCCGAGCAGCGCCCCGGTGTCGTCGAGCAGCCCGTAGTCGACGGCCCAGGAGTCGATGCCGATGCTGGTCACCGGGCCGGCGGCGCGCAGGCCGTCGAGGACACCCCGGTGCAGCGCGAGGACGTCCCAGTGCAGGGTGTGGCCGAGGCGCACCGGTTCGTTGGGGAACCGGTGCACCTCGGTCAGGTCCAGTCGGCCTGGTGCGACGCGGCCGAGCATGACCCGGCCGCTGGACGCGCCCAGGTCCACGGCGGCGAGGTGGAGGTCGGTCACAGCATCCCCCGCCGGGCCGCCCACACCACCGCCTGGATCGGGGCGGTGACGCCGAGCCGGTCGCAGATGGCCCGGATCCGGCGGCGCACGGTCCGCTCGGACAGCCCGGACCGCCGCGCCACCGTCTCCAGCGGCACGCCCGTGGCCAGCAACCGCAGCAGCCTCAGGTCCTCCTCGTCGAGCACCGGATTCTCCACGAGCATCTTGGTCCTCATTCCCGCACCGGGCCGGATCAGCGGAGGAAGGCGGCGGCGACGCCGGCGTCCACCGGGATGTGCAGACCCGTCGTGTGTGACAGGTCGCCGCCGGTGAGCACGAACACGGCGTTGGCGACGTGCTCGGGCAGCACCTCCCGCTTGAGCAGGGTGCGCTGGGCGTAGAACTCGCCCAGCTTCTCCTCCGGCACGCCGTAGACGGCGGCGCGCTGGGCGCCCCAGCCGGCGGCGAAGATGCCGGAGCCGCGTACCACCCCGTCGGGGTTGACGCCGTTGACCCGGATGCCGTGGCCGCCCAGTTCGGCGGCGAGCAGGCGGACCTGGTGCGCCTGGTCGGCCTTGGCCGCGCCGTAGGCGACGTTGTTCGGTCCGGCGAACAGGGAGTTCTTGCTGGCGATGTAGACGATGTCGCCGCCCATCTGCTGGTCGATGAGGACCCGGGCGGCCTCCCGCGAGACCAGGAAGGAGCCCTTGGCCATCACGTCGTGCTGCACGTCCCAGTCCGCCTCGGTGGTCTCCAGCAGCGACTTCGACAGCGACAGTCCGGCGTTGTTGACCACCAGGTCCAGGCCGCCGTAGGCGAGGACCGCCGCGCGGACCGCGGCGGCCACCGCGTCGGCGTCGGTGACGTCCACCGGTACGGCCACCGCGACGTCCGGGCCGCCCAGCTCAGCGGCGACCGTCTCGGCGGCGGCGGTGTCCCGGTCGGTGACGACCACGCAGGCGCCCTCGGCGGCCAGCCGGTGGGCGACGGCCCGGCCGATGCCGGAGCCGGCGCCGGTGACCAGGGCGATCCGGGTGGCGAGGGGCTTCGGCTTGGGCATCCGGGCCAGCTTGGCCTCTTCGAGGGTCCAGTACTCGATGCGGAACTTCTCGGCCTCGTCGATCGGGGCGTACCGGGACACGGCCTCGGCGCCGCGCATGACGTTGATGGCGTTGA
Source organism: Micromonospora sp. NPDC006431 (assembly GCF_042870725.1). Taxonomy (NCBI): domain Bacteria; kingdom Bacillati; phylum Actinomycetota; class Actinomycetes; order Micromonosporales; family Micromonosporaceae; genus Micromonospora; species Micromonospora sp. NPDC006431. The sequence continues at coordinate 78,053 of NZ_JBIAHQ010000018.1, read as the reverse complement.
CGTAGAACTCCCCAGCGACCCGGGCGGTCTGCTTGTTGGCCCCGAAGCTGAACATGCCCACGCCTGGCACCAGGACGATGGCCGGGTCGGCGCCGCGCATCGGCGGGCTGTCGCCGGTGGCGTGCCGCTCGTAGTAGGCGCGGTAGTCGTCGCGGTAGGCGGCGTGCAGTTCCCGGAGCCGGGCGACCGTGTCGGCCAGCGGGGCGGTCGGTGGCAGGTCGAGCACCAGCGGGCGGACCTTGGTGCGCAGGAAGTGGTCCGGGCAGGAGGTGCCGAGCGCGGCGAGCGCGGGGTGCCGCTCGCGGGTGACGAAGTCGAGCACCACGTCGCTGTCGGTGAAGTGCCCCACCTGGGGGCGATCGGTGGAGGCCAGGCCCCGGATGACCGGCGCCAGCGCCGCCGCGCGGGCGCGCCGTTCGTCCGGGGGCAGCGGCTCGTAGCCGGGGATCGCCGGGCCGAACGGCTCGGGCCGGCCATGCTCGTCGAGGTACGCCTGGGCGGTGCGGATGATCTCCCGCGAGTGACGTTCGCACACCTCGCTGGTTGCTCCCCAGGCGGTGATGCCGTGCCCGCCGAGGATGACGCCGATCGCCTGCGGGTTGGCCTTTGCGACGGCGGCGATGTCGAGCCCGAGCTGGAAGCCGGGGCGGCGCCACGGCACCCACAGCACCCGGTCGCCGAAGATCTCCTTGGTCAGTTCGGGCCCGTCGGCGGCGGTGGCGATCGCGATGCCGGCGTCGGGGTGCAGGTGGTCGACGTGGGCGGCGTCGACCAGACCGTGCATGGCGGTGTCGATCGACGGTGCCGCCCCGCCCCGCCCGTGCAGGCAGTAGTCGAAGGCGGCCACCATCTCGTCCTCCCGCTCGACGCCGGGGTAGACGTCGACGAGGGCACGCAGCCGGTCGAGCCGGAGCACGGCCAGACCGGCCTCGGTGAGGGTGCCGAGGTCGCCGCCGGAGCCCTTGACCCAGAGCAGCTCGACGGGGCCGCCGGTCACCGGGTCGGTGGCCTCGCCCTTGGCCGAGGTGTTGCCGCCGGCGTAGTTGGTGGTGGTCGGGTCGGCGCCGAGCCGGTTGCTGCGGGCGATGAGCGCCTGAACCTCGGAATGCATCGTCCTCATGTCCCCTGTCTGCGTTCTCGGTGGTGGTCAGGCGCCCCAGCCGGCCTGCTGGCCGCCGACGCGTTCGGCGCGGATCTTGTCGAAGTAGCCGGAGCGGGCGTACGCGGCCATCGGATCGGGGTCCAGGCCCAGCTCGGCGCGCAGCTCGGCGAGCAGCGGCCGCACGTCGGTGTGGTAGGCGTCCATCAGCACCGCGTTGGCGCCGAGCACGTCACCGGCCTGCTGCGCGGCGGCCAGCGCGGCGGCGTCGACGAGCAGCGCCTTGGCGGTGGCCTCCTGCACGTTCAGCACGGAGCGGATGATCGCGGGGATCTTCGGCTCGATGTTGTGACACTGGTCGAGCATGAACGCGATCCCGGCCTCCGGGCCCAGCGCGTCGCCGCGGACGATCTCGTACATGATGCGGAACAGCTGGAACGGGTCCGCGGCGCCGACCATCAGGTCGTCGTCGGCGTAGAAGCGGGAGTTGAAGTCGAACGCCCCCAGCTTCCCGGCCCGGAGCAGGAACGCCACGATGAACTCGATGTTGGTGCCGGGCGCGTGGTGCCCGGTGTCGATGACGACCTGCGCCTTCGGCCCGAGTTCGAGGCAGTGCGCGTACGCGGTACCCCAGTCCGGCACGTCGGTGGCGTAGAAGGCCGGCTCGAACAGCTTGTACTCCAGCAGCAGCCGCTGGTGGTCGCCGAGCCGGTCGTACGTCTCGCGCAGCGCGGCGGCGAGCCGGTCCTGCCGGGCGCGGATGTCGTCCTGCCCGGGGTAGTTGGTGCCGTCGGAGAACCAGAGCTTGAGGTCGCGGGAGCCGGTGCGGTCCATGATGTCCACGCACTCGAGCAGGTGGTCGATCGCCTTGCGGCGCACGCCCGGGTCCGGGTTGGTGACGCTGCCGAGCTTGTAGTCGTTGTCCTGGAACACGTTGGCGTTGATCGCGCCGAGGGCGACGCCCTGGTCGGCGGCGTACTTCGCCAGGTCGGCGTAGTCGTCGACCCGGTCCCACGGGATGTGCAGGGCGACCGTGGGCGCCACCCCGGTGAGCCGGTGCACCACCGCCGCGTCGGCAATCTTCTCGTACGGGTTGCGCGGCACGCCCTCCTGCGGGAAGACCTTGAACCGGGTGCCGGAGTTCGCGTACGCCCAGGACGGGGTCTCGATGCGCTGGATGCGCAGGGCCTGCTTGACCCGGTCGTGGGTCTGCGCGTCGGACTGGGTCATCGTGACTCTCCCGTCTGGGCGGCGAGCTGCGCCTCGAGGTTGAAGACCTCGGCCAGCGGCCGCATGGCCCGGTCGGCCGTGCCCTGGTCGAGGTCGAGGAAGTAGGACGCCATCTCCGCCTGCCAGCGGGCGTTGACGTCACGGGCCTGCATGGCGGCCTGGGCCGCCGCGAAGTCGTCGGTCACCAGGAACCCCACGAGCAGGCCGTCCTCGCGCAGGAACAGCGAATAGTCGTGCCAGCCGCTGTCGGCCAGGGCGGCGAGCATCTCCGGCCAGACCCGCTCGTGCCGGGCGCGGTACTCGTCGAGACGGGCCGGGTCGACCTGCAGGGTGAAGCAGATGCGGGGCATGGTTCTCCCGTCGGGCGCCCCCGGGGCGGTGCCGGCGCGACCGGCGCCGGCACCGCCAGGGCGGGTCAGAACTGGAACTGGTCGATGTTGTTCTTGTCGAACACGGTGGGCGGGCCGAGGACGACCACCCCGTCCTTGCCGACGGTGAACTCGCCGAGCTTGCCGGCCTTGAACTTGTCGCCCTCGGCGCCGGTGATCTGGCCCGAGGCGAGGGCCGCGCCGGCGTACGCGGCGAGGTAGCCGAGGTCGGCAGGGTTCCACAGGGCGAACCCGTCGACCGTGCCGTCCTTGACGTACTCGCGCATCTGGTTCGGGGTGCCCAGGCCGGTCAGCTTGACCTTGCCCTTGTACTGCGACCCGCTGAGGTAGCGGGCGGCGGCGGCCACGCCGACCGTGGTCGGCGAGATGATGCCCTTCAGGTTGGGGTAGGACTGCAGCAGGCCCTGGGTCTCCTGGAAGGACTTCTGGTCGTCGTCGTTGCCGTAGGCCACGGTGACCAGCTTGAGCTTGCTGTACTCGGGCTTCTTCAGCTCCTCCTTCATCAGCGCGATCCAGGCGTTCTGGTTGGTCGCGTTGGCGGTGGCGGACAGGATGGCGATCTCGCCCGCGCCGCCGATCTGCTCGGAGATGAGCTTGACCTGGTTCTCCGCGATGCCCTCGGCGGTCACCTGGTTGACGAAGATCTGGCGGCACTCCGGCTTGGTGTCGGAGTCGAAGGTGACGATCTTGGCGCCGGCCGCCTTCGCCTGGTTCAGCGCGCCGCAGATCGCGTTGGGGTCGTTGGCCGAGGTGACGATCACGTCCATGCCCTGCTGCGACAGGGTGTTGATGTAGCTGACCTGGGACGAGGCGCTGGCCTCGGAGGGGCCGACCTCCTTGTACTCGCCCTTGATCTCGGTGATCGCCTCCTTGCCACCGTTGTCGCTGGTGGTGAAGTAGGGGTTGTTCACCTGCTTCGGCAGGAAGGCGATCTTGAGCCCTTCCTTGAGCTTGGCGTCCGGGTTGGCGGCGCCGCTGGCCTGCGCGCCGCCGCCGGTGTCGTTGCCGGAGTTCTCCCGGGTGGTGCCGCCACAGGCGGCGGAGCCGAGCAGCAGCGCGGCGAGGGTGACGGCGGTGGCCCCGACGCGGAGCCGTCTGTACGTGGACATCGTTATCCTTCCAGGGAGGTGGGGTGCGGAGACGGTCACGACGCGGTGAGGTGCGCGCGTTGCCGTCGGCGGTGCAGCCGGGCGCGGAGTTCCGCGACGGCGTTGGGCAGTACCACGGAGACGATCAGCAGGGTTCCGGTGACGATGGTCAGCGCGTTGGCGTCCACGTCGGCGAGCTGCAGGGCGTTGCGCAGGACCCCGAGGAGCAGGACACCGGCCACCACGCCGAGCAGCCCGCCGCGGCCGCCGAAGATGGACACCCCGCCGAGCAGCACCGCGGTCACCACGGTCAGCTCCAGGCCGGTGGCGTTGTCGCCGCGGGCGCTGGCGTAGCGCAGGGTCCAGAAGACCCCGGCCAGCCCGCAGACCGCGCCGGAGACCACGAACAGCCAGAACTTGGTCCGGGCCACCGACACGCCGGCGAACGTGGCGGCCTCGTCGTTGTTGCCCATGGCGTACAGCGCCCGGCCGACCGGGGTGGCGTGCAGCACGACGCCGAACACCAGCGCCAGCAGCAGCACCGGGACGACCGCGGCCGGGATCGACGTGCCGGGGATGGTCTGCACCACGGCGGCGGTCCAGCTGGCCGGGAAGTCGGCCACCGCCTGGTCGCCGAGCACGACGAAGGACAGTCCCCGGTACAGGGCGAGGGTGCCGATGGTCACGGCCAGCGACGGCAGGCCGAACCCGGTGACGAACAGGCCGTTGACCGCGCCGAGCGCGGCGCCGAGCAGCACCACCAGCACGCAGATCAGCTCCAGCGACAGCCCGCTGGACAGCCACAGCTGCCCCATCAGCGTGCTGCCCAGGCCGACCATGCTGGCCACCGACAGGTCGATCTCGCCGGTGATGACGATCAGCGTCATGGGCAGCGCGAGCAGGGCCAGCGGCACCAGGTCGAGCAGCAGGAACTGGGCGTTGCGGCCGGTGGCGAAGTTCGGCACCGACAGGCCGGCCAGCAGTACGGCCACCGCCAGGGCGGCCACGATCGCCGCGTCCCAGGAACCGAGCGTGCCGCGCAGGCCCGCCAGGCGGCCCGCCTCCCGCTCGGTGTCCGCGGCGGACGGCGGTGCGGCGTACAGGCTGTCATGCGCCATGGGCGCTTCTCCCTCGGAGCCGGGCCGCCATCCGGAGGGCCAGGAGCCGGTCCAGGCCGATGGCGGCGAGGATGAGCGCGCCGACCACGGCCTGCTGCCAGAACGGGTCGATGCGCAGGACGGCCAGCGAGCTGCCGATCGTGGTGAGCAGGACGGCGCCGAGCGCGGCGCCGTAGGCGCTGCCGCTGCCGCCGAAGATGGCCACCCCGCCGACCACCGCGGCGGCGACGACCTGCAGTTCCAGGCCGGTGCCAGCGGCCGCGTCGAGGGTGCCGAACCGGGCGGCGTAGAGCACCCCGGCGAGGCCGGCGAGCGCGCCGTTGGCGACGAAGACGGCGAAGACGCGCCGGCCGACCGGGATACCGGACAGCCGGGCGGCGGCCGGCTCGGAGCCGATGGCGTACAGCTCGCGGCCGCTGCGGTAGGAGCGCAGGTAGAAGCCGACGGCGGCGACCACGATGAGCGCGACCAGGAAGAGCACGGGTACGCCGAGCACCGTCTGGTTGCCCAGCCGCAGGAACGAGCGCGGCATGTCGGCGGCGTTGATCTGCCGGCCCGCCGCCCAGTAGTAGTCGACGCCACGGAAGGCGTAGAGGGTGCCGAGGGTGATGACCAGGGCCGGGACCTTGGCCACCGCGATCAGGCCGCCGTTGACCACTCCGCAGACCGCGCCGAGGGCGACGCCGAGCAGGAGCGCGACCGGCCAGGGGGTGCCGGGCGCGGCGAGGAAGAGCTCGCCGGTGGCGAAGGCGACCAGCCCCAGGATCGATCCGACGGACAGGTCGACGTTGCGGGTGACGATGACCACGGTCTGGCCGACCGCGAGGATGACCAGGATGGCGCAGCCGAGCAGCAGGTCCTTGACGCTCTGGCCGCTGAGGAACCGGTCGTTGCGGACGGTGGTGACCAGGATCAGCGCGCCGAGGGCGAGCAGCAGGCTCAGTTCGCGTACGGCGAGCAGCCGCTCGGTGAGGCCGCCCCGCCGCCGGCCGGGGCCGGGTGGCGGGTTCTCCGCCGCCTGCGTAGGTGCCCCTGCGTCGGTGAGGCTCATGCCGGCACTCCGCTTCGCTCCGTGCCGTCATGAGGCACCACGGCACTGTGCTGATGATTCGTTCGCTGACGCTCACTCATGCGGCAGCTCCTTGGCCGGTGGCGGCGAACATCACGGAGGTCTCGTCGGCCTCGGCCCGGGGCAGCTCGCGGACCACCCGTCCCTCGTGCATGACCAGCACCCGGTCGGCCATGCCGAGCACCTCGGGCAGCTCGCTGCTGATCATCAGGATGGCCAGCCCTTCGCCGGCCAGTTCGGACAGCAGCCGGTGGACCTCGGCCTTGGTGCCGACGTCGATGCCGCGGGTGGGTTCGTCGATGATCAGGATGCGGGGTTCGGTGGCGAGCCACTTGGCGAGCACCACCTTCTGCTGGTTGCCGCCGGAGAGGGTGGCCACCGGCGCGGCGAGGCGGGAGGCCTTGACCTGCAGCCGACGGGTCCAGCTGCGGGCCTCGGCCCGCTCGGCGCCACCGAGGAGCAGGCCCAGCCGGCTCAGCGCCCGGCGGCGGGCGAGGGTGGCGTTGCGCTCCACCGACAGCTCCATGACCAGGCCCTGCTGGCGGCGGTCCTCGGGCACCAGGGCCATGCCGGCGGCGATCGCCCTGCCCGGGTTGCCGGGCGGGAGGGCTCGGCCGGCCACGCGTACCTCACCGGCGTCGTAGCGGTCGACGCCGAAGACGGCGCGGGCGACCTCGCTGCGTCCGGCGCCGACCAGCCCGGCCAGGGCGACGATCTCGCCGCCGCGAACCGAGAAGGACACATCGGAGAAGACGCCGGCCCGGCTGAGCCCGCGCACCTCCAGCAGGGTGTCGCGCAGCGGCGCGTCCTGTTTCGGGTAGAGCGAGGACACCTCGCGGCCGACCATGCGCCGCACCACCTCGTCGACGGTGAGGTCGGCGGCCCGGTCGCTGGATACCCACGCGCCGTCGCGCAGCACGGTGATCCGCTGGCACAGGTCGAAGACCTCGTCGAAGCGGTGCGAGATGAACAGCACGGCGGCGCCGCGCTCGCACAGCGACCGGGCGACGCCGAAGAGGCGTTCCACCTCGACGCCGGAGAGCGCGGCGGTGGGCTCGTCCATGACCAGGATGCGGGCGTCGAAGGAGAGCGCCTTGGCGATCTCGACGAGCTGCTGGTCGGCGATGGACAGCCCGCGCGCGGGGCGGGCGGGGTCGATCCGGACACCGAGGCGCTCGAACAGCCGCTCGGCGTCCCGGTTCATCGCCCGGGTGTCGATGCGCCGCAGACCCCGCAGCGGTTGCCGGCCCATGAAGATGTTCTCCGCGACCGACAGGTCCGGGAACAGGGTCGGCTCCTGGTAGATGACCGCGATGCCGGCGGCGCGGGCGTCGGCGGGGCCGCGCAGCTGCAGCGGTCGGCCGTCGAGGGTCATCCGGCCGGCGTCCGGGGCGTGCGCTCCGGCGAGGGTCTTGACCAGGGTGGACTTGCCGGCCCCGTTCTCCCCGACCAGGGCGTGGGCCTCTCCGGGGTGCAGCGCCAGGTGCACCCCCCGCAGGGCGGCGACGGCCCCGAAGGACTTCGTCACGCCGTCCAGTTCCAGCAGCGGAGCGCTCTCCGCGCCCGGTGCGCCGGGGCTCATCCGATCCCCTCCTGAATCGTTTCACGCTTTGTTGCATGGACGGTAGGGGTCGACATTCGGGACCGTCAAGGGTTTCCCGTCGATTTCTAGACTGTTGCCAGCGGCGCGACTACGCCGCGCGGCAACACGTCCCAGGCCTGCGAAGAAGGCACACCGGCCGGCTCAGCCGACTGGATGAAACGTTTTAGACGCTATAGACTCCCCGTCGTCGCCCGGTCGGCCCGTTCCGGCCGGCACGCCCCGTACGGCCGCGGCAGCACCGCGACCCTGCCCGCACCCGAGAGCGGGCCGCAACCACCCACCGCACCGATCGTCAGGGGAGCCATGGCAGCGGCGAACATCAAGGAGGTGGCCCGGCACGCCGGCGTCTCCCTCGGCACGGTGAGCAACGTGCTCAACCGACCCGACACGGTCGCCCCGGCCACCCGGCAGCGGGTGCTCGACGCCATCACCGAACTCGGCTACGTCCGCAACGACTCCGCCCGCCAACTGCGCGCCGGGCACAGCCGGACCGTCGCCATCGTCGTGCTGGACGTGGCGAACCCGTTCTTCACCGACGTGGTGCGCGGCGCCGAACAGGTCGTCGAGGACGCCGGCGCGATGCTCGTCGTCTGCAACAGCGGCGAGGACAGCGCCCGGGAACGCCGGCACCTGGAACTGCTGGAGGAGCAGCGGGTCCGCGGGGTGCTCATCACCCCGGTCGGCCACGGCCCCCAACCCAACCTGGACAAGCTCATCGACCGGGGCATCCCGGTGGTGCTCGTCGACCGCGGCTCCGGCCGGGCCAGCCGCTGCTCGGTGGCCGTTGACGACGTGCTCGGCGGCCGGCTGGCCATGGACCACCTGCTGGACCAGGGCCACCGGCGCATCGCATACCTCGGCGGCCCGTTCTCCATCGCTCAGGTCGCCGAACGGCACGCCGGGGCCGCGGCCGCGCTGGAGGAACGCGGCGGCGCCGAGCTGCGGGTGGCGACCACCACCAGCCTGACCGTCGCCGCCGGGCGGCGCGCCGCCGAGGACCTGCTGGCCCTGCCGGCCCGGCAGCGGCCCACCGCGGTGTTCTGCGCCAACGACCTGATCGCGCTGGGCGTGCTGCAGGAGGTGACCGAGCGCGGCCTGCGGGTGCCCGCCGACGTGGCCATCGTCGGCTACGACGACATCGAGTTCGCCGGCGCGGCGGCGGTGCCGCTGTCGTCGGTGCGTCAACCCCGCGAGCAGCTCGGCCGCACGGCGGCCCAGCTGCTGCTGGAGGAGGCGCGGTCCGGCGAGACGCACCGGCACCGGCACGTGGTGTTCCAGCCGGAGCTGGTCGTCCGCCGCTCCAGCGAGCAGCCCCGGCGTACCCGGCGCTGACCTCGGGCCCGCGCAGGCGTCGCCGGCGAATGGTCGCCCGCCCGCCTGGCCTTGGGGGCGGCCAGGATCGCGTGCCGCGACGGCCACAGCGCGACGGCGCCGGCCCGCGCTCCCCCGCGCGGCCGGCGCCGTCGCCGTCCTCAGCCAGTCGGCGCGGAACTGCTGACGAACCGCCAGGTACCCGCGCCCACCGTGTGCACCAGGTAACCGTCCGCCATCCGGCGGGCGGTCACCAGCCCACCCGGTGACGCCTCCACGTCCTCGGCCCGCGCCGCGGGCACATGCACCTCGGCGGTGGCGCCGACCGGCACCTGCACGGTCAGCTCGAACCCGCCGTCCTGGCGTCGCCAGGCCGACGACGCCCGGCCGCGGACCGTGTCCACCGCCGCCGATGCGGCGGACACCTCGGCCCGGGCGTCCGGCCGGACCACCATGCGCGCCCAGCCGTCGGCGACCGGCCGCAGGCCGGCCACGTGCTCGTAGAGCCACTGCACGACGGTGCCGTGGAAGTAGTGCTGGCGCGAGCGGGTCGACGTCGGCCACATCTCCCACATGGTGTCGGCGCCGTTGTCCACCCAGTAGCCCCAGCTCGGGTAGGTCCGCTGCCGGGCCACCCGGGCCGCCACGTCGGCGTGGCCGTGCTCGGTCAGCACCGGCAGCAGGACGCTGGTGCCGAGGCAGCCGGTGTTGAGGTGCCAGCCCCGCTCCCGGATGTCGGCGACCAGGTTGTCCACCACCTTCCCGACCAGGTCGTCGGGCACCAGCCCGAACGCCAGCGGCACCGCGTTGGAGGTCTGCCGGTAGCCGGGATCGCGGTCGGTGCGGTACAGCCCGCGCGTCCGGTCCAGGAACGTCTCGTTCAGCCGGTCCCGCAGCCCGGCGGCCGCCGTCCGGAACCGGGCCGCCGGCCCGTCCTGCCCGGTCAGCTCACCGACCTCGGCCGTGGCCACCAGCGCCCGGTGCAGGTACGCGGTCGCGGTGAGCCGGGTGTCCTCGGGCGGGTTGCCGCCGGTGCCGGGCGACAGGTAGTCCCCGAGCGCGGTCACGGCCAGGCCGTCGCGCAGCCGCCCCAGCTCCCAGTCCAGATAGTCGACCACCGGCTGCCAGTGCTGGCGCAGCAGCCGGTCGTCGCCGTACCAGCGGTGCATCTCGCGCAGCAGGAACGGGTAGACCGTCGTCCACTCCGGCGCCGGGGCGAGCTCCTGGTAGCCCCAGCCGCCGCTGGGCACGATCACCGGCACCTGCCCGGAGGTGACCTGGCTGTCGCGCAGGTCGCCGAGCCACTTGGTGAAGAACCGGGACAGGTCGAGCAGGCCCGCCATGGTGGGCGCGGCCACCTGCGCGTCACCGGTCCAGCCGTTCTTCTCGTACATCGGGGTGTCGGTGGGGATGCCGTGCAGGTTGTTGCGCACCGTGCGGCGCATCATCCGTTCGAACTGCTCGAACAGCGGTTCGCTGCACCGGAACTCGCCGACGTCCCGGACGTCGGAGTGCACCACCCGCATGGTGACCGTGTCGGTGGTGGCCGCGCCGGGCAGGCCGTCGAGCTGCACATAGCGGAAGCCCTTGTACGAGAACTGCGGCTCCCACACCTCCTCGCCGCCGCCCCGGGCGACGTACTCGTCCTGCTGGAAGCGAGCGCTCTGCACGTTGCCGTTGGACGCCTCGACGGTGCCGTCGGCGCGTAGCTTCTCGCCGTACAGGATGCGGATCGTGGTGCCGGCCGGGGCGGTGGCGCGCAGCCGGACCCAGCCGGCGGTGGTCCGGCCGAAGTCGGCCACCCAGACACCGGCGCGCGGCGAGCTGAGGGCGACCGGGGCGACGGACTCGACCACCCGGATGGGCTCGTGCTCCTGGGCGCGCAGCGTGCCGGCCGGGGCGTCCAGAGCGCTCGCCCGGGCCCACCCGGCGTCGTCGAATCCGGCCGTCGACCAGCCCGCCGGCTCCTGCCGGGCGTCGTAGGTCTCCCCCGCGAACAGCGAGTTGGACAGGGTGGGGCCGGCGGTGATCCGCCAGGCGTCATCGCTGACGATCTCGGTGCGCGACCCGTCCGGGTGTTCCACGACGAGACGGGCGAGCAGCCGGGGCTCGCCGTGCCAGGGTGGCTGGTGCCAGCGCCACACGTTGCGGGTGGTCATGCCGTAGAAGCCGCGGCCCAGCTCGGCGCCGAGGACGTTCTGCCCCTCGGCCAGCAGGTCGGTGACGTCGTGCGTCACGTACAGGACGGTGTCGTCGTAGTCGGTGAACCCCGGGTCCAGCACCGCGGTGCCGACCCGCTTCCCGTTGACGTGCAGCACCTGGTAGGCGAGGCCGCTGGCGTACAGCCGGGCGCGGGTCACCGGCTTGGTCAGCCGGAACGCGCGCCGCAGCAGCGGGGCGGGCCGCTCCTCCACCGGCGGCTCGATGCCACTGCCCCACGGTCCCTGCCCGTACGGAGCAAGCACGACCACCGGCGACCAGGCCGAGTCGTCGTGGCCCGGCTGCTCCCAGCCGGACTCGACGGTGCCGGTGGTCCGCCAGCCGGCGTTGGTGACCAGCACCAGCTCCCGGCTGTCGGCGGTGCGTACGACGAGCTTCACGATGAGGCCACCGGGGTTGACCGACGCACCCGCCCGGTTGGTGGCGATCGCGGCCAGCACCAGGTCGCCGCCGACGGCCTGGCGGGCCAGCTCGGTGACGTCCGCGACCCGGGCGGTGCGCCAGCCGTCGGTCTGCTGGGGCGCCGACAGGGTGAGCCGACCGGCCAGGTACGCGGTGAAATCGTCGTCGGCGCTCATGATCAGCCGGGCGGAGGCGACGTCGAGCCCCGCGGGCAGGGCCAGCCGGCCGCGGAACCAGCGCGGGCCGACGGGCGCGTTGTTCACCGTCGCGCCCGGCCCCCACACCCAGGAGGCGCCGGCGAGGTCCAGGGACCGGGGCTGGGGCACGGTGACGCTGCCGCCCCACGGCCCCTGCCCGTAGGGGGCGAGCACGGCCACGCCGGCCCAGCCGGCGTCGTCGTACCCGGCCTCCTGCCAGCCCGGCCGTTCGGTGTCCGAACTGCGCCAGGAGCCGTCGGTGACCAGCACGAGCCGCTGCCCGGCGGCGGTCACCAGCACCAGCTTGGCCAGCAGGCCGGCCGGGTTCACCGACGGGCCGGGCCGGTTCGTGGCCACCGCGGCCAGGGTGAGCGTGCGGCCGACGGCCGCGCGGGCCAGTTCGGTGACGTCGGCGAACTCGGCGCTCTTCCAGCCGTCGGCCTGCTGCGGGGCGTGCAGCACCTGGCGCCCGTCGAGGTAGGCGGTGTAGTCGTCGTCGGCGGTGACGACGAGGTGCGCGGCGGCGATCTCGACCCCGGCGGGCACCGCGAGCCGGCCCCGGAACCAGCGGGTACCGGCCGGCGCGTTGCTCGAGCTGGCCCCGGGCGACCAGATCCACGACGCCCCAGCGAAGTCGAGCGGTGCCTGCGCGACGTCCGGCTGCGCGCCGACCCAGCGGGCCGCGCCGAAGCCCTCGTCCAGCAGGCCGGTCTCGAACCAGGTCGGCGTGCTCCACCCGGTCTCCCGGCCGGCGCCGTCCCACAGCCGCACCGTCCAGTGGTAGCGGGTGCCCGGGGCCAGGGGCGGACCGGCGTACGGCACGCCGACCGACCGCGCCGAGGTCACCCGGCCCGAGTCCCAGACGTCGGCCGCGTCCGGGGTGAGCCGGTCGGCGCGGCTGGCCACCAGCACCTGGTACGCGCTCTGCGTGGCACCGTGGCCGGGGGCGGTGCCGGTCCAGGAGAAGCGGGGCTGGGCGACGTCGGTGCCGAGAAGTTGGTCGGCGTACTCGGTGCGGGGGCGGCCGACCGAGAGCGGGCCGGCACCAACCCCGGGGGGCGGTGCGGCCGCCGCCGGCTCGGCGATGCCCGCGCCGAGCGCGACGGCTCCCGCGCCGGCGACGCCCCAGCCGAGCAGGGATCGGCGGCTGAGTTCGGTCCCCTGTGGCGGGACCGGTGGTGTCTGGGCCATGGGTGTCTCCTCGATGTCGGGTCAGGACGGCGAGCCGGCGGGCAGGGGTGCCGACCAGACGTCGGCGATCGACGGGTCGTAGCCGTCACCGGTGTCCCGGAACCGCACCCGCACCACCCCGTCGCGGGTCGCGTCCGGCAGGTCGACGACGAACTGGTAGCTGACCGTGCCGGCCCCGCCCGCGGTGCGCCGCCAGGAGCGGGCGTGCGCCACCACCCCGTCGACGACGATCTCGTAGTCCTTCAGCTGCGCCTGGTCGTACGTCTCGACGGCCCGCAGCACGAACGGTTCGCCGGGTGCGACGGCGAGGTCGAACTCGAACCAACCGTCGGGGTAGCTGACGTTGGTGTAGCGGCGGGTCAACCCGGCCTCGGTGTTGGTGCCCGAGTGGGTCGAGGCGGTCAGGCGGTGCGCCTGCTCGGAGGCCGCGTCGCCGAGGTCGACGTGGTCGTACGCGCCGGCCGGCGGGTTGGTGAACCGGACCGGGACCGCGAGGGTGCGCCGTTCGGCGTCCGTGCCGCCGGTGGCCATGGTGAGCTCCGCCGGCCCTTCCGTCACCGTCACCGGTGCGGTGACGACGGTCGAAACGGTGGTCTCCGCGCCGGGTGCGAGGTCGTACCGGGCGGTCGGCGACGCCACCCGCCAGCCGTCGGGCGCCGTAGTGGTGAGCTGCCCGGTCACCGGCACGGCGGCCCGGTTGCGCAGCACGGCACCGACGGTGGTCGCGGCGCCGGGAGCCACGGCGGTGGGGGTGGCGGACGCCGACTCGATGACCACGGCCGGCGCAGTGGTGATCGTGCCCGCGACGGGCAGGGTGGCGGCGCCACCCTGGAGGCGGTAGCTGGCCGAACCGTCGACGACCACGTCGGCCGGCGACTGGCCGGCGGGGATGCGCAGGTCGTAGCGGTGGCTGACGGTGGCGCCGGGGGCGACGGTGGTGGGCCGGTCGCCGACCGGTGTCACCGTCCACCCGGCGGGAACGCGCAGGTCGGAGGTCACCCCGGTCATCGGTGCGGTGCCGCCGTTGGCGACCACGACGCTGGCCCGGACGACGTCGCCCGGCAGCCGCTCACCCACCGGCAGATCCAGCTTGACCACCGCGCCGACCAGGGCCGACGACGCCGCGGAGAGCCGCTGGTCGACCCGGGTGAGCAGGGTGGTGAACCGGTCGGCGTGGGCCGCGGCGACGCGGCCGACGCCGACCTGGGTACGCAGCCACCGGTTCAGGTCGGCGGCGGTGGCCAGGGCGTGGTGCACCTCGCCGGCGGCGGCAGCATTGTCGCCGACCAGGTACGCGGTCCGCGCCGCGGTCGTCTCGTCGGCGAGCTTCCGCAGCTGGGCCCGCAGGTGCGCGGCCACCGGTCGGCCCAGGTCGTCGGCGAGCTCGTCGGTCAGCGCCGACAGCGCCTGCACCGCGTCGGCGGTTTCGCCCAGGTCGCCCAGCACCCGGTCGACGCCGAAGGAGTAGGCGCCGGAACCGATCTCGTAGACGGCGGTCCCGCCGTCCATCCGGACGAACCGCACGCTGTCGGCCTGGTCCGCCGGCCGGCCGCCCTCGGTCACCGCGTGCCGCCCGGGTGCCGGGATGCGCACGGTCGCGGTGGTGTTCGCCGGGACGGTGACGCGTAGCCGCAGGTCGCCGCGGGCGTCGAGGTTCCAGTCGCTGCCGATCACGCCCTGCGCGGAGCGGTACGACGCCCGGGCCGAGGTGAGGCCGCCTCCCGGCTGGGGCGCGAAGGTGAGGTGGGTGTAGCCGGGATTGCCGGAGTCGGGCTGGATGCCGGCGACGGTCCGGTACATCCAGTCGCCGACGGCGCCGTAGGCGTAGTGGTTGAACGAGTTCATCGACACGTCGCCGAAGCTGCCGTCCGGCATGATCGAGTTCCAGCGCTCCCAGACCGTGGTCGCGCCCTTGGCGATCTCGTAGCCCCACGACGGGTAGGTGTCGTTGAGCAGCAGCCGGTAGGCGACGTCGAGGTGCCCGGTGTCGCTCAGCGCCGGCAGCAGGTCCGGGGTGCCGAGGAAGCCGGTGGACAGGTGCCAGTTGTGGCGGCGGACGTTGTCGACCAGCCGGTCGGCGGCCTTGCCACGCAGCGGCTCGGGCAGCAGGTCCATGCCGATGGCCAGCACGTACCCGGTCTGGCTGTCGCCCTGGACGGTGCCGTCGGCCGAAACGTACGCGTCGACGAAGGCCTTGCCGATGTCCTTGGCCAGCGCCGCGTAACCGGCCGCGTCGGCGTCCCGGCCGATGGCCGCGGCCATCTCCCCGAGCAGCCGGACGCTGTACGCGTAGTACGCGGTGCCGATGACGCCGGCGGGCGTCGGGTCGTCGAGGTTGAGCCAGTCGAGGTACGGGCCGGCGTTGGTGCGCCGGTTGCCGGAGCTGGTGCTCTGCAGCCAGGCGGCGTACCGCACCATCGACGCGTAGTGCTCCTCGATCACCCGGGTGTCCCCGTAGCGCTGCCAGAGCGTGTACGGCACCGTGATGCCGGCGTCGGCCCAGCCGGTCGCGCCGTCGCCGCAGCAGGCGCGGGGTGCGACGTCGGGGTACGCCCCGTTGGCGGACTGCGCGTCGCGCAGGTCCTGCAGCCACTTGGTGAGGAACGTCAGGCTTTCCATGTTGAACGTCGCGGTCTCGGCGAAGACGTTGATGTCGCCGGTCCAGCCGAGCCGCTCGTCGCGGGCGGGCGTGTCGGTGGGGATGGACAGGAAGTTGCCGCGCTGCCCCCAGGTGATGTTGCTGTGCAACTGGTTCACCATCGCGTTGGAGGTCTCGAACTCGCTGGTCAGCTCCCCGTCGGTGTGCATGACCAGGCCGGTGACGGTGGAGAGGTCGGGGGTGCCCGGGTAGCCGGTCAGCTCGACGTAGCGGAAGCCGTGGAAGGTGAAGGTGGGTTCGTAGACCTCGGCGCCGCCGCCGCGGAGGGTGTAGTGGTCGGTGGCCCGGGCCGACCGCAGGTTGGCGGTGTAGGCGGTGCCGTCGGGGTTGAGCACCTCGGCGTGCCGGATCCGCACGGTGGTGCCGGCGGAACCGTCGACCTTCAGCCGCACCTTGCCCACCATGTTCTGGCCGAGGTCGAAGATCCAGGTGCCAGGGGCGGGCTGGGTCAGCGCCCGCGCCGGCAGCTCCTGCGCGACCCGCACGGGCGGGTCGACCTGGGCGACGATCGGGCCGGTCGCGCCGGGGGCGTCGACGGTGGCGGCCGACCAGCCGGCGTCGTCGAACCCGGGCCGGTCCCAGCCGGCCGGCAGCCGGCGCGCGTCGTACGTCTCGCCGTGGATCAGGTCGCTCAGCAGGAACGGCCCGGGTGTGGCACGCCAGGAGCCGTCGGTACGGACCGTCTCGGTGCGGCCGTCGGTGTAGTCGACGACCAGTTGGGTGCCCAGGTGCGGGCGGGAGCCGTAGTGGTCGGTGCCGAAGGAGGCGATGGTGCCGGAGTACCAGCCGTCGCCGAGCATGGCGCCGAGCGCGTTGTCACCCTGGCGGAGCTGCCGGGTCACGTCGTACGTCTGGTACTGCACCCGCTTGCGGTAGTCGGTCCAGCCGGGTGCCAGCTCGTGGTCGCCGACGCGCTGCCCGTTGAGCGACAGTTGGTAGACGCCGAGCGCGGTGGCGTAGATCCGGGCGCGGGCGACCTCCCCGTCGACCCGGAAGCCGCGGCGCAGCAGCGGATTCGCGTCCAGGGCGGTGAGCATGGCCTCGGTGTTGCCGGTGACCCGCAGCCCGCTCGACGTGGGGGTGCCGCCGCCGAACGGGTTCTCGCCGTCGGTGAGCGCGGCCGCGAAGAGGGTGTCCGCGCCGCTGGTCACGGAGAAGTCGGAGAAGACGCCGGTCTCCGCTCCGTCGGTGCGCAGGCCGACCGAGCCGCCCTGGTGCCGGGTGTCGCGGGTGACGTCGACCTGGGTGCCGTCGACCCAGGTGGTGATGGTGTCGCCGGCCGCCGTGATACGCAGGGTGTGCGGGGCGGTGAGCTTGTCGGGCGGCACGACCGCGCCGAGCGGCACCTCCTTGAGCACCGTCCAGGCGCCGTTGACCCGCACGTGTGGGCGCAGCTTGGCGGTGCCGCCGGTGCTGGAGAACTGCCACATGTAGGCGTTGGTCGGTCCGTGGGCGCGCAGATAGATCCCGGCCGCGTCGCGCTCCAGGCGCACCGTGGTCTGCACGGTGTAGTCGCGCCACGACTCGGTGGGCGGGGGCAGCCCGATCCAGTCGGCCCGCCAGCCCTCGGCGCCCCGCAGGCCGGTCTCCCACGAGGCCGGGGCGCTCCACCCGGAGGCGCGGCCCGCGGTGTCCCACACCCGGACCTGCCAGAGGTAGCGGGTGCGGGGTTGCAGTGCCGGGCCGGTGTACGGGACGAGGGTGCTGCGCCGGGACGTCACGCGCCCGCTGTCCCAGACGTCGGCGTCGTCGAGGCGGGCCCGGCTGGTGGCGACGTGGACCTGGTACGACTCCTGGAGCACGCCCCGGGCGGCGGATTCGATCCGCCAGCCGAGGCGGGGCTGCGCCACGTCGAGCCCGATCGGGTCGGTCGCCCGCTCGGTGGTCAGGCCGGTCACCGTGAGCTGGGGAGCCTCCGGTGCGGCGGCGGCCGGGCCCGCCGACACCACCGCCGGCGTCAGCCCGAGGAGCAGTGCGACGACCGCGGAGAGCACGGGTCGGCGCCGCGTCGTGAGCTTCATGGTCCAAACCCTTCTGTGCGGCGGTCCGCACCGACTTTCGTGGGCGACGTCCGGACCGATGAGCGCCGGACGGGTGATCAGCGGGGCTGGGCGGCCGGGTCGGCGACCGGGTGGAAGCTGGACCGGCCGGAGCCCACCTCGAACACGGCCCGGCCGTTCTCGATCCCGATGAAGGTGGCCTTGCTCGGACCGGCGGCCCGGTAGGACCTGCCCTCGGTGACCGGTAGGGCCACCCGGGCGGTGACGTTGACCGGCACCTCGAGGTCGACCAGCAGGCCGGCGCCGGTGCGCCGCCAGTCGAGGCGCACCGGTCCGCGCTGGGTGGGCACGACGCCGGACGCGTGGTCGAGCCCGACGGCGGGCGGCGCCACGTCCACCACGGCGGCGCCCGGGACGGCGGTGCGGACGCCGAGCAGGGTCTCCTGCACGTCGACCACGGCCTGCGCACCCCAACCGTGGGACTGGCTGAAGTTGGTGCCCGGGTCGAGGGTCCAGGCCTCCCAGGTGAAGCTGCCGCCCTGGGCGAGGATGTTCGCCCAGCCCAGGTCGTCGGGGTTGGTCAGCAGCCGCAGCACCGCGTCGGGGCGGCCGGCGTCGGCGAGCGCGGCCAGCAGCCAGTGTGCGGTCATCGGCCCCTGCTTCATGCCCATGGCCGAGAGGTGGTCGGCGAGCGCCGGCAGGTCGGCCTGCGGGGCCACGCCGTGGGCGATCGCGTACGAGGTGGCGTGCTGGCCGGCGTGGCCGCTCTGCGCGCCGGTGGCCGACAGCCCGTCGACGTAGTTGCCGTCGGCGCGGCGCAGCTTGGCGTTCATCGTCGCGGCGAGGTCGGCGGCCCGGCCGTCGTAGGAGGTGACCTCCGCGGCGGGGCGGCCGAGCGCCTCGGCCATCCGGGCGGTCGTTCGCAGCACGTCGACACCCTGGGCGTTTATGGTGGTGCGGGCGGCGGCGGACATGTCGTACCCGAACCGGCCGGGCTCCGGCCAGTCGACGATGCCGTAGCGGTAGGCGCCGCTGCCGCCGGCCAGTTCGGTGACCAGGCCGGCCGTCGGGCCGGTGGCCGGGATGTGGCGCAGCACGTAGTCGGCGGTGTCCCGGATCGCCGGGTACGCCTCGGCCAGCAGCGCCCGGTCGCCGGTCTCGGTCCAGTACCGCCACACCCAGTCGACGAACATCAGGGAGTAGTCGGGGATGTCCCGCTTGCCGTCCCCGTTGGGGTAGACGGCGTTGTACCGCCCCCGGTCGTTGCCGGTGTTCCAGTAGCGGGCGGCGGAGCGGAGGAACTCGCGGATGGCCTGCTGGGTGGCGTCACGCTCACCGAAGGCACCCATCGTGGCGTAGGAGATGTTGGCGGCGTCGCCGAGGAACTGGCCCTTCTCCCGCGTCGGCGTGTCGACGAACGCCTCCTGCACGGAGTAGAGCGCGGACCGCTTCATCATCGTCCACACCGCGTCGAGGGTGGCGTCCGAGCTGGCGAAGCTGGCCTCCCGGCCGGCGGGGACGTCGCTGTGCACCACCACGGCGGAGATGTCGTCGAGCGCGATCTCCTCACCCGCGTCGGGGATCTCCAGGTAGCGGAAGCCGAGGTGGGTGAAGGCGCGGAACTGCTGCGGGCCGTCCTTCTGCAGGTAGGGGAAGCTCATGTTGGTGCCCTGCGACTGCAGGGTCGACGTGGCGACCCGGCCGGTGTCGGTGAGGGTGTAGCCGGCCCGCACGGTCACGGTGCGACCGGCCACGCCGGCGTCGAACCGTACGGCGGGGCGGGCCGGGATGACCACCCCGAAGTCGGCAACCACCGTGCCGTCATCGGCGGTACGCAGTGCGACCGGAGCGACCGTGGTCTCGGCCAGCCGGGTCTCCTGCCCGATCAGCCGCGGGTACGCCGCGTTCGGGTGCGCGCCGACCACCTCGGCGGCCGTGAACGGCGCGACGCTGTCGTCGTAGCCGGGCCGCGTCCAGCCGGTCACCTCGGCGCGGGCGTCCTGCCGCTCGACCCGGTCGCCCTCGCCGTTGCGGCGCTCGGCGTTCGCGACGAACTGGGTGTCCCGAGCGACCCGCCACGATCCGTCGGTGACGAACACCTCCCGGGTCCCGTCGGCGTGCTCGACCACCAGCTTCATGAGCAGGCCTCGGGCGCCGGCGGGGCGGCCCTGGCCGCTGCCGTACCAGTGGTAGCGCACCCCGATGGCCAGCGGCTCGCCGGCGGTCACCAGGTCGGTGACGTCGGCGGCTTGGTAGTAGTCCTCGCCGGGGTAGCCGAAGGAGGTGCCCCGGTCGGCGCGGATGCCGTTGAGGTAGAGCTCGTAGGTGTGGTCGGCGGCGGTGTAGGAGCGGGCCCGGACCACCGGGCTGACGCTGGGGCGTACCTCGGTGCGGGCCAGGGTGTAGTCGTCGGCCTCGGTGGTGGTGCGGCGGATCCAGGCGGCGCCCTCCCACTGGGTGTCGGAGATGCCGGTCTCGAAGGCGCCGGTGCCGGGCGCGGACTGCTGGTCGGTGCGGTCCCAGGTGCGCACCGACCACTTGTACGCCGCGCCAGCGCGCAGCGCGGGCCCGGCGTAGGGCACGTAGGACTGCTGGTCCGAGGCGACCTTGCCGGAGTCCCACACCAGGTCGCCGCCGGGCTCGCTGACGGTGATCCGGTAGGCCGTCTGCGTCTCCCCCGGGTCGGCGTCCTGTGGCAGCCATCCGAAGCGCGGGGTGCCCTCGACGTTGAGCGGGCCGGTCCGGTCGTCGACTGTCAGCGCGGCCGGTGCGCCCGGGGCGTGACCTCGGGCGGCCGAGGCCGGTGGGGCCCCGGCGACGACCGTGGCGACGGCGGTCGCCGCCGCCAGGGTCAACGCCGTCCGGCGCCTGGCGAGCAGCGGGGATCCGGGAGTCTGAGGTGTCACGCCTGCCTCCGCCCATGAATCGTTTCAGGCAGGCTACGTGCTCGTGTCCCTCCTGTGAAGACATCCACGATGGCCGGATCCGGCCACCCAGCAGGTCCGCGACGCCTCGCGCAAGCCAGTTCCATTGAATCGTTCGCAAGTGCTGGTCGCGGAACTCGCGCGCGCAGATCCGGCTGAGCGGAAGCCGGGCGTGTGGTGCTGCCTCATGCCCGCCGGCGGCACCCCCGTTGAGGCAGCACCGTCACGCGCTGCCGCTGGCGCCCCGTCGACTACGGGCCGGTGACCTCCTTGGCGGCGCGCTCGCCGGACTCGACCGCCCCGTTGAGGTAGCCGAAGTACTCGATCGAGGTGTGCTCCCCGGCGAAGTGGACGTTGCCCTCGCGGGCGGCCTCGATGCCGAAGAAGCGGGTGTACTGGCCCGGCTTGAGGCTCGAGTAGGCGCCCTTCGACCAGGGGTTGAGCGGCCAGGCGTCCCGGTACGCCTTGCCGTTGTAGGCGGCGGTGATGCCCGGGTAGATGGGTTCCAGCTGGGTCAGGAACGACGTGACCTGGGCGGCCGGTGCCGCGCCGAACGGCGCTCCGGTCCACACCTTCGTCTGGCTGCCGCCCGGGAACTCGCACAGCACGCCGGTGGTGGTTGCCTGGTTGACCGCGTCGTCCCAGGCGCACTGGAATCCGGTGACGTTGGTGTAGGTGGCGCCGCCGTAACCCTGCGCCACCCAGGGCCGCCTGGTGAACTGGACGTGGATCTTCGCGTTGCTGCCCAGGTCGAACTCGTTGATCGAGCGCATCTTGACCGTCGAGAACCCGGCCCTGGACAGGTCGCACTCGCGCAGCATGGTGAAGGGCAGGGCGAGGATGACCTTGTCGGAGGTCACGTCGACGTACGTGTTGCCGGCCTGGAAGGTGCAGGTGACCGAGCCGTTGGTGTTCGCCTTGACCGCCACCAGTTTGCGGTCCGGCGTCACGGTGCCGGCCGGCAGCTGGCCGACCATGGCAGTCAGCAGCTGGTCGTTGCCGCCGATGATGGTGTACTTCTCGTCGCCCCCGGTCAGCGGGTTCAGCGAGTTCTGCGAGTTCCAGGCGAGCAGGTAGATGAGGTTGAGCGCGGACTGCTGGTCCGGGTCCATGCCGTACTCAGCGACGACGTTGCTCTGCATGAGCTTGGCGAAGCGGCTGGCGAGGCCACCCGGGATGTTGGCGTCCAGCCACTGGTTGACCGTCTGGTTGTCCAGCGCCAGCCCGGTCGCGGTGTAGCTGTCGTACCGCTGCGGCCACGGCGCCGCCTGCTGTGCCGCCTTGAACGCCTGGTAGACCTGACCCCAGTCGGTGTTCGCCGCGCTGTAGGGGTAGTCCGCTCCGTCGATCCAGTACTTGTCCCCGCCGGGTGGCTGGTTGCCGCCACCCACGTCCCGGAGGCTGAGCCCGAGGCTGTTGGCGAGGTTGCGGATCGTGTTGTGCTCGGTGTTGATGAATGCCCCGCCGTGCTCGACGACGACGCCGCCGTCGAAGAAGTTCCGCAGGGTGTAGCAGCGGCCGCCGATCCGGGAGCTGCCCTCGTAGACGGCGGCCCGGATCCCCTTGACCTTGTAGAGCCAGTGGGCCGCGCGGATGCCGGCGAGACCCGCTCCCACGATGGTCACCGACGGTGGTGCGGCGGGCGCGGCGGCCGCGCTGGCGGGGCGGGGCAGGCCGGCCGCCCCGGCGACGGCGGCGGCCCCGGCGACGGCGGCGCCGCCGAGCAGGTTGCGGCGGGACAGCCCCGCGGCCCGCATCTCGATGACTTCGTCGACCGGGATGCCGGTCCGTTCGGATTCGGCGTGCGCGGCGAGCGTGGCACGCAGGCGGCTGGTGAGTGGTGTTCGACCTCTGGATCTCATGACTGACCTCCGGTCGCGAACGCCTGAGCTGGCGTGCCCGACATTTAAAGCTGGATTCAGTTAGACAGTCAAGAAGTTCATTGGCCTGGAACATGGCAGCCCGTCGGAGCTGATCTCGCTTTCAGGAGTCGGCCCACCACCGGGCGGCCACAAGCTCGGCGACCAGCGTCTCGGTGAGCAGGCGTACGACGGGCTCGTCGTCGCCGCGATAGCGCACCGTCGCTGCGGCGCCGGTCACCTCGGCGCCGACGGCGAGCACCGTGGCCGCCCGCTGCCGCAGCCAGTCCAGCGCCGGCGCGTCGTAGTGGGAGCCGGGAAAGAGCAGGGCGCGGTAGTCGAGGGTCTTGGTGAGGTAGACGTCGACGTGCGACCAGTCCCCCGTCTCGCATCCGTCGGCGGGACGGCGGGGACCCTCGCGGACCATCAACGCCGACTGCATCGCCGACGAGAGCCGCTCGGCCGGCGCGAGGGTGTAGACGCCGTGCGGGCCGTCCAGGACTTCGGCGGCCACGGGCAGCCATTCGTCCCGGCGGGTCAGCAGATCCTCGGTGGCGTCCGCGGCGCGCCGGGCCAGGCCCGCGATGTCCCGCCGGCGGTCGCCCGGGATGTCCCGTTGCCCGGCCAGTCGGGTCACCAGATCCAGCAGCAGCACCAGGGTGTGTTGGAAGCTCCGGCAGGCCACCCCGCCGGCCTCGGCGCCGGCGTGCATCGGGACGACGAGGTCGGCCACCTTCGCCAGCGGCGAGTCCGGCACGTTGGTCAGCGCGACGAGTGGGGCCTCCCCCTGGTAGCGGCTGGTGGCGTCGAGGGTCTCCTGGCTGGTCCCGGTGGCGGAGATGGCGACCACCAGGGTCCGCGGCCCGGGCGGATAGCCGGTGGCGGCCGAGGCGTACTCGGCGACCGCGTCGACACCCGCGGCGCGCAGCCGCAGTGCGGCCATCTCGGCCGCGTAGCGGGAACTGCCCATCCCGAGCAGGAGGACTCGCTCGACCCGGTCGGGCAGCCCGTGCCACGGGTCACCGTCGGTGAGCGTCGCGGCCAGGCGGCGCAGCGACTCCGGCTTGGCTTCCAGGTCGGCCAGGAACAGGCGGGGGTCCACGGTTCTCCTCGGGTCAGTCGTACCAGCTGCGCAGGACGCCCATCGGGGCGTACCGCCAGCGGGGCAGGAAACGGGCGGCGTAGCACAGCTCGCGGCACTCCTGCTCGACCTCGAACGGTCGCAGCAGCCGCTCGTCGAACAGGTGCGCCATGCCGCGCTCATGCAGGGTGCCGAGGTAGGCCGCGAGCAGGTCGTCGACGCCGCGCCGGCACCAGTCGGCGACGGCGGGCCGGTGCCGGCCCTCGGTCCGCCGGCTGGCGATCTGCCCGACGTGCAGCAGGCTCGTGCGCAGCTGCGCCACGTCCCGCGCGGCCGGCTCGGTTAGGGTGCCGCCGGCGGGTGCCGCGAGGGTCGGGTTGCCGTCGAAGTCGGTCACCGCGAGGCCGCCCCGCCAGCGCAGCACCTGTCCCACGTGCAGGTCGCCGTGCGGTTGGATGACGTACGCCCGGTCCACCTCGCGGGACCGCCAGATGTCGGCGGCGAGCCGGGGCACCCGGGCGGTGAACCACCGGGCGTCCTCGTCGTCGGCCGCGGCGACGAGCCGGCGTGCCTCGTCGAGGACGGCCAGGCCGTCGGCCGCCCAGTCCCGGTGGCTGACCGCCACGGGTGCCGGGATGGTGTCGGACGCGGTGGCCAGGGCGCAGTGCAGTTCGGCGGCCAGCGCCCCGAGGTCGCCGGCCAGGTCGGCGGGCGGTCCCCCGTCGAGCTGGTGGAGCAGGGCGTCGACGCACCAGTCCCACCCGTCGGCGGCGTCCGGCAGGAAGCCGGTCACGACCGCCGCCAGGCCGCCGTCCGGCTCGTCCCGGTAGACGGCCGCGTACGGGGTGGGCGTACGGGTGAAGTTTGCGGCCGCCAGGTGGGCGAGCAGGTCGGGAGCCCGGTCGGGCGTCTCAGCGGGGCGCATCCACTTGACCACGACGCGTTCGCCCACCACGACCGAGGTGTTGGTCTGGTCGACGGTGATCAGTCGTTCCCCGAGGGGACCTCGGGCGAGCGGGACGAAGCGACGCACCCGTAGGCCGGTGATCGCGCCTCCGGTGGCGAGGGCCTCGACGAGCGCGGCGGAGGCACCGGGCGGCACTCGGGCGTGTGTTGAATCCAAATTCAGTTTCCGGCGTAAAAAGTCGGCTACAAAAGGCGGCACGAGTCTTGCGCACGTTGACTTGCATTGCAACACTCCGGTGCACTGTCTCGACTCTCGACGGGAGTGCCGAGTGTTGCCGTTCAGAAGTGCCCGGCGTACCGCCGTTTCGGCCGCCCTCGCCGCGGGCCTCGTGCTCGCCGTGGCGGCGTGCGGCGGTGGCTCCGACAACGCCGGCGCCGCCGGCCCGGATGCCCTCGACCCGAACGCGGACCTGAGCAAGCAGAAGCTCACGGTCTCCAACTGGGACGGCTACATGCCGGAGGATCTTCCCGAGAAGTTCAAGACGGCGAAGGGTCCGGCGGTCACCGTCACCAAGCACGCCACCAACGAAGAGATCATGGCGAAGCTGACCGCGGGCGCGGACAGCGGCATCGACGTCGCGTTCGTCTCCGGACAATTCGCCCAGGCGCTGGCCGAGCAGGGCCTGCTCGAGCCGATTCACACCGATCTCGTGCCCAACCTCAAGAACCTCTACCCGGAGGCCGGGCAACTGGCGTACGACAAGGGCAACAAGTTCTCCGTGCCGTACACCTGGGGCACGACCGGCCTGTGCTACCGCACCGACCTGACCGGCTACACCCCCGACAGCTGGGAGGACCTGCTCTCACCCAGGCCGCAGCTGGCCAAGAAGGTGACCATGATGGCCACCGAACGGTGGCTCATGCTGCCGGCCCAGAAGGTGCTCGGCTTCTCGGCGAACACCACCGACGCCGAGCAGCTGGAGCAGGTGAAGCAGAAGCTGCTCACCGCGAAGAAGACGCTGCTGGCCTACGACGACACCACCTTCGGCGACCGGCTCAAGTCGGGCGAGGCCGCCCTGGTCGAGGCGTGGGACGGCTGGTGCCCCACCGACGACCCGAAGATCAAGTTCGTGGTGCCCAAGGAGGGCAGCGACCTCTGGGTGGACACCATGGTGGTCTTGAAGACGTCGAAGAACAAGGAGGCGGCGCACGCCTTCATCAACTACATCCTCGACCCGGGCAACCACTCCTGGGCCGCCGAGAACATCCTCTACAAGGTGCCGAACGCCGCCGCCATGGCCAAGGTCGACACCAAGCTGCTGGACAGCCACCCGGAGCTGAAGACGCCCCCCGCCGAGCTGCTCAAGGGCGAGGTTCCGGTCGACCTGGGTGACGCCGCGCCGGCGTACACCCGGATCGCGACCGAGGTGTCGGCCAGCAAGTGAGCTCAACTCTCACCCCCCAGCGCGCCGCCCGCACGGACGTCGGTCCGGTCGGGCGGCGCGCCGCCCGACGGGAGCGCCTCGCCGGGCGGTTGGCCACCCTCGGACCCGGGCTGGGCTACCTGGCGGTGTTCCTGCTCGTGCCGCTCGCGCTCGTGCTCAGCTACACGCTGTTCCACCGGGGCCGCTTCGGCGGGATCGTGTACGAGGCGTCGACGGACAACTTCACCCGGGTCGCCGACGGGCTCTACCTGGGCGTCATCTGGACCTCGGTGAAGCTGGCCGGGCTCACCACACTGCTCGCGCTGCTGCTCGGCTATCCGACCGCATACCTCATCGCCCGGCTCCCCCGCCGCTGGCGCACGGTGGCGCTCGTCCTCGTGGTCCTGCCGTTCTGGACCAACTTCCTCATCCGCACCTACGCGTGGATCATCCTGCTCAACAGCGAGGGCGTGATCAACCGGACGCTGACCGGGATCGGGGCGATCGACCGGCCGTTGGAGCTGCTCTACACGCCCGGCGCCGTCGTCGGCGGCCTGCTCTACGCCTACCTGCCACTGATGGTCCTGCCGCTGTACTCGGCGATCGAACGGCTCGACCCCCAGCTCCGCGAGGCGTCGGCGAACCTGGGCGCCCGGCCGGTCCGAACCTTCTGGTCGGTGACCCTGCCGCTCACCCTGCCCGGTGTGCTGACCGGCTGTGTCTTCGTGTTCGTGCCCAGCCTGGGCAACTTCGTGGTCCCCGAACTGCTCGGCGGCGGTCGCACGGTGATGGTCGGCAACCTCATCCGCGACCAGTTCCTGAAGGCGCGGGACTGGCCGTTCGGCTCGACCCTGGCGCTCGTCGTGATCGCCCTGCTCATCCTGCTGCTCATGGCCCAGGCGTGGGCGGCGCGACGGCTGGCAGGTGGCAACCGTGCGTAAATTCAGCTGGCTGTACGTCCCGGCGGGCCTGACGTACCTCTTCCTCTACCTGCCGATCGTGGTCCTCGTGGTCATGTCGTTCAACGCCGCCGAAACCCCGTACCGGTGGGACGGGTTCGACACCGCCTGGTACGGACGCCTGTTCGACGACCGGGCGGTGCGCGAGGGACTGATCAACACGCTGGTCGTCGCGGCCGGCGCCACCGCGCTGTCCACGGTCCTCGGTACCCTGCTCGCCGTCGGCCTCGCCCGGTACACGCGGTCGAAGCTGCTCGACGCGATCGCCGTGGCGCCGGCGGTGCTGCCCGACATCGTGCTCGCCATCGGGCTGCTCGCCTTCTACACCGCCGTTCAGTTCACGCTCGGCCTGCACTCGATCCTGCTGGCGCACACGGTGTTCGGCACGGCCTTCGTCGCGGCGGTGGTCCGCACCCGGCTGGCCCACGTCGACGGGTCCCTGGAGGAAGCCTCCCGCGACCTGGGCGCCACGGCGGTGCAGACCTTCGTCCGGATCACGCTGCCGTCGCTCGCCCCGGGCATCATCGCCGGTGCGCTGCTGGCCTTCTCCCTGTCCATCGACGAGTTCGTCATCGCCTTCTTCACCGCCGGCCCGCAGGACCCGACGCTGCCCATCGTGATCTATTCGATGGTGCGTTTCGGCGTCACCCCCGAAATCAACGCCCTGGCCACGCTGCTGCTGGCGGTCAGCTTCACGTTCGTCATCGCGGCCCAGCGCCTGTCCCGCCTCACGGAGTCCCTATGAGCGAGCATCGTGGTGCGCCAGCCGGCGAACCCCTGGTCAGCATCCAGGGTGTCAGCCGCCGCTTCGGCGACGTCCGCGCCCTGGAGCAGGTCAGTCTCGAGATCCGCCAGGGCGAGTTCTTCGCCCTGCTGGGCCCGAGCGGCTGCGGCAAGACGACCCTGCTGCGGATCCTCGCCGGCTTCGAGCACCCGGACAGCGGCTCGGTGACCCTCGACGGCGCCGACCTGCTCGCCGTGGCGCCGCACCGACGGCCGGTCAACCTGATGTTCCAGTCCTACGCGCTGTTCCCGCACATGACCGTGGCCAAGAACATCGCGTACGGGCTGGAGCGCGAAGGGGTGCTGAGGCGGGAGATCCGCGAGCGGGTGGACGAGGTGCTCACCACCGTCGGGCTCACCGGACTGGCCCGCCGTCGCCCGCACCAGCTCTCCGGCGGCCAGCGGCAGCGCGTCGCACTGGCCCGGGCGATCGTGAAGCGGCCCCGGCTGCTGCTGCTCGACGAGCCCCTGTCGGCGCTGGACAAGAAGGTGCGCGCCGAGATGCAGCTGGAACTCAAGCGGTTGCAGCACGAGGTGGGCATCACCTTCGTGGTCGTCACCCACGACCAGGAGGAGGCGATGTCGCTGGCCGACCGGATCGCCGTGATGAGCGAGGGCCGGGTGCGCCAGATCGACGCGCCGGTGCCCCTTTACGAGCGGCCCGCCGACCTGTTCGTGGCGGACTTCATCGGGGCCAACAATCTGATCACCGGCGTGGTCACCACCGACGGGCTGCGGGTGCCGGACGTCGGGGTGCTGCCCTGCCCCGCCGCCCCGGACGCCGTCGGGGCCACCGCGACCCTGGCGGTGCGTCCCGAGCGGGTGCGGCTGGGCGCCGACGGCGGCCTGGTCGGGGTGGTGCGCGACGTGACCTTCTTCGGTGGCACCACGCGGGTGGCGGTGGACGTGACCGGGCTCGACCGGCCGCTGCTGGCCACGATCGCCGGCGCCGCCGCAGTGGGGCTCGGCGACAAGACCCGGGTGGACTGGTCGGGCGCCGACGCCGTGCTGCTCGACCGGGCCTGACCGCCCGGGCGCCATGCCGTCCGCGCTACGCCGTGGCCTTCCGGGCGCGCGGAGGCTTGGCCGGCTCCTCCGGTACGTCCAGCGGGTTGCCGGTGACCAGCCGGGCGTACGACAGGATGAGCTCGACCGCCTCGGCGGCGTGCAGGGTCGGGTGCCGGGCCACGATCCGGTAGCCGTAGGCGTCCTCGAGCGCCACCAGGTTGCGGGCGATGGCCTCCGACGGCACGGCGAGGGTGAACACGCCGTGGGCCGCGCCGAGTTCGAGGATCGTCTGGTACATGGAGACCTGTCGGTCGTAGAGCGTGGTCAGCAGGGCGGCGTAGACCCGGTTACGGCCGGCCGCCCCGCCGAGTTCGCAGAGCAGGCGCACGTCGGCGTCCTCGGCGTCGGTGGGCAGCCCGGAGCGGATCGTCACCACCAGCTTCCGTACCGGGTCGGAGATGCCGGCGATCCGCTTCACCCGCAGCTCGTAGAAGCGTTCCATGCCGGCGTGGTGCGCCTCGAGCAGCAGGTCCCGCAGGTCGGGATAGTGGTAGAGGACCGCGCCGGAGGTGAGGCCCGCCTGTTCGGCCACCTGGTTGAGCAGCACCGTGTCGGTCCCATGCTGGATCATGGCGCGGCGCGCGGCCTCGATGAGGTCCTGGCGGCGCTGGGCGCGGGACTTGCGGGTCTTCATGGGCACCGATCCGAGATACGACGTCAACACTCTCCCGAACACCATAGTGCCTGCGTATTGACGGCCGAGCGAGGAGCTTGTTGAATTTCGATTCAACAGTCACCCCCGGGAGAGTCGATGTCTCAGCTGACGGTTCTGTTCATGCCCGAGAGCGCGTACGGCCCCACCAACAACTGCATCGGCATCGGCGATGTGCTGCGCCGACGCGGGCACCGGGTGGTGTTCGCGGCCGAGGCGTCGTGGCGGGGCAAGCTGACCGCGCTCGGCTTCGAGGAGGACCTGGTCGACCTCGCCCCGCCGCCGGAGAACGCCGAGGAACAGGACGCCGGCCAGTTCTGGAAGGACTTCATCCGCGGCACCGCGCCCGAGTTCCGCAAGCCGACGATCGAGCAGCTCGAGACCTGGGTCAAGCCGGTGTGGGTCGAGCTCATCAACGGCGCGAAGTACTGCCAACCCCGGCTGCTGGACATCATCGACCGGGTACGGCCGGACGTCATCGTCGAGGACAACGTGGTCGCCTTCCCCGCGCTCAACACCGCCGGGGTGCCCTTCGTACGGATCGTCTCCTGCAACCCGCTGGAGATGAAGGGCCAGGACATCGCCCCGGTCTTCTCCGGGTACCCCGCCGCGGACCGGTCGGGCTGGGCGGCGTTCCGGGCCGAGTACGACCGGGTCCACCGTCCCGTGTGGGAGGAGTTCGACGCCTGGGTACGCGAGCAGGGCGCACCGGGCCTGCCCGACCTCGAATTCATCCACGACGGCGACCTCAACCTCTACGTCTACCCAGGCATCGCCGACTACACCGACACCCGGCCGCTCGGCCCGACCTGGCAACGGCTCGAGTCGTCGGTCCGCGAGACCGACGAGGAGTTCAGCATGCCGGCCGAGCTCGCCGACCGGGACGGTGCGCTGATCTACTTCAGCCTCGGTTCGCTCGGCTCCGCCGACGTCGAGCTGATGCGCCGGGTCATCGACTCGCTGGCCAAGACGCCGCACCGCTACATCGTGTCCAAGGGCCCGCTGCACGCCGAGATCGACCTCGCCGAGAACATGTGGGGTGCGGAGTTCGTGCCGCAGACGAAGATCATCCCCGTGGCCGACCTGGTCATCACCCACGGCGGCAACAACACCACCACCGAGGCGTTGCACTTCGGCAAGCCGATGATCGTGCTGCCGCTGTTCTGGGACCAGTACGACAACGCGCAGCGGGTCGACGAACTCGGCTTCGGGGTACGCCTCGACCCGTACCGGTTCACCGACGAGCAGCTGCACGAGGCCATCGAGCGCCTGCTCGGCGACGAGGATCTGCGCGGCCGGCTCGCGGCGCACGGCGCGGCGATCCGGGCCGCCGACGGCCTGCGCCAGGCCGCCGACGCGATCGAGCGGTTGGGTAGCACCGGGGCCCGTCGTTGACGAACTGGTACGCACCGGCCCGCACCGCCACCGGGGCGCGGGCGAGGGCCCGGCAGGCGATCGCCGACGCGGCGCCGGCGAGCTTCTGGACCGACCGTCCGGACCGGCCGGCGCCGCGGGCGCGACTGACCGGCCCGCGCACCGCCGACCTGGTGGTGGTCGGCTGCGGGTTCACCGGCCTGTGGACCGCCATCCTGGCCAAACAGGACAACCCCGCCGCCGACGTGGTGCTGGTGGAGGCCGAGCGGATCGCCTTCGGCGCCTCCGGGCGCAACGGCGGGTTCGTCGCGGACTCGCTCACGCACGGCCTGTCCCACGGCCTGTCGCGGTGGCCCACCGAGATGGACTCGCTGGTCCGCCTCGGCCGGGACAACCTCGCCGCGATCGCCGAGACCGTGCAGGAGTTCGGCATCGACGCCGGGCTGCGATTGTGCGGCAAGACGACCGTCGCGGTCGCCCCCCACCAGGTGGCCGAGCTCGCCGCGCTGGCCGACCTGCACCGGGCGTACGGGGACGACGTCGCGCTGCTCGACGCCGGCCAGGTACGCGCCGACGTGGCCTCACCCACCTACCTCGCGGGCATACGGCTGCGCGGCGCCGGCGGCCTGGTCGACCCGGCCCGACTGGCCTGGGGGTTGGCGCGGGTCGCCGAGTCGCTCGGGGTGACGATCCACGAGAACACCCGGGTCACCGGCTTCGACCGGTCCCGCACTGGCCTCGTGGTCCGGACCAGCGGCGGACCCGTCAGCTGCCGCCAGGTGGTCATCGGGACCAACGCCTATCCCCCGCCGCTGCGACGGCTGCGGCACTGGATCCTGCCGGTCTACGACTACGTCCTCGCCACCGAACCGCTCAGCGACGTGCAGCGAGCACAGCTGGGGTGGCCCGAGGCGCAGGGCCTCACCGACGCCGGTAACCAGTTCCACTACTACCGCCTCACCGACGACAACCGGATCCTGTTCGGTGGCTACGACGCCATCTACTGGTTCGGCAACCGGGTGGACCCGGCCCTCGACCAGCGCGACGCCACTCACCTGCTGCTCGCCGAACACTTCGCGCAGACCTTCCCCCAGCTCGACGGGATCCGGTTCACCCACCGCTGGGGCGGGGTGATCGACTCCACCACCCGGTTCACCCCGATCTTCGGCACCACCCGCGACCGGCGGATCGCCTACGCCGTCGGCTACACCGGACTCGGCGTGGCCGCGTCCCGCTTCGGCGCGCAGGTGGCGCTGGACCTGCTGGCCGGCCGGGACACCGACCGGACCCGGCTGCAGATGGTACGGCGCCGGCCGGTGCCGTTCCCGCCCGAACCGCTGCGGTACCCGGTGGTGGAGCTGACCCGCCGCGCACTCGCCGCGGCGGACGCGCACGACGGGCGCCGGGGGCCGTGGCTACGGCTCCTGGACCGCTTCGGTGTCGGTTTCAACAGCTGAGGAGCGACCGTGGCCATCCTGATCAACCCCGCGACCGGCGCCGTCATCGGCGAGATCGCGGACACCGATCCCGCAGACGTCGCGAAGCGGGTGGCCACCGCCCGGACCGCGTTCGACCAATGGCGGGACGCCACCCCGGTGGACCGCGCGCGGGTCCTGCTGCGCCTGGCCGACCTCGTCGAACGGGACGCGGACGAACTGGCCCGCCTGGAGGTGGAGGAGACCGGGAAACCGGCGTCGGTCATGCGCGACGGCGAGTTGCCGTTCGGCGTGGACAACCTACGATTCTTCGCCGGTGCGGCACGCTCGCTGGACGGGACGGGCGCCGGCACCCTGTCCGCCGGCTACACGTCCCTGCTGGTACGCCGGCCCGTCGGCGTCGTCGGCTCGATCGCGCCGTGGAACTTCCCGCTCATCATGGCGATCTGGAAGATCGCTCCGGCCGTCGCGGCCGGCAACGCGGTAGTCATCAAGCCCGCACCGCAGACCCCCCGCACCACCCTCGCGTTGGCGCGACTGATCGAGGAGGCGGGCGCGCCGGCCGGCCTGGTGCAGGTCGTCACCGGCGCCGCCGAGGTGGGAACCGCCCTGGTCGCGGACCCGGGCGTGGACATGGTCAGCGTCACCGGATCGACCCGGACCGGTCGGGAGGTGATGCGCGGCGCGGTGGCCGGGCTCAAACGGGTACACCTCGAACTCGGCGGGAAGGCCCCGGCGGTCGTCTTCGACGACGCGGACCTGCCCGAGATGGCGTCCGGCGTGGCCATGGGCGCGACGTACAACACGGGCCAGGACTGCACCGCCGCCACCCGGGTCTACGTCCAGCGGTCCGCCTACCGGGACGCGGTCGGCGCGCTCGAGGCGGCCCTGGCCACGGTACGCACCGGCGACCCCTGGTCGGCCGAGACCGACATCGGTCCGCTCATCTCCGCCGACCACCGCGGCCGGGTGGCGAACTTCGTGACCCGCGCCGCGGCCGACGGCGCCACCGTCGCGCTCGGCGGTGCCCCTGCGGACGGGCCCGGGTTCTTCTTCCCACCTACCCTGGTTGTCGACGCCGACCAGCGCAGCGAGATCGTGCAGGGCGAGGTGTTCGGTCCGGTCGTCGTGGTGCTTCCCTTCGACGACGAGGACGACGCGGTACGGCTGGCCAACGACAGCCAGTACGGCCTCGCCTCGTCGGTGTGGACCCGCGACGTCGCGCGGGCCCTGCGGGTCAGCCACCGCCTCGACGTCGGCGTCACCTGGATCAACGACCACCTGCCGATCGCCTCCGAGGCACCACACGGCGGCGTCAAGGGCTCGGGCTTCGGCAAGGACATGAGCCAGGAGGCCGTCGCCGAGTACTCCGTCACCCGACACCTGATGATCAAGCACGCGGCGCCCGCCGCCCGCGACTCCTTCCGGCCAGCCTGACCGCCAAGCGTCCACGGCAAAGCCGGCGCGGGGGGTCTGCCACGTCTCGTCCTGCGGCGAAGAAACGAGGTGCCCGGAGTCGGGTGGGTTGAGTATCGTGTGGGCCATGTCGAGCCCAGAGGCATCCAGGGTGGGGGCTTTCGGTCACCCGTCAGCCCCCTGAACCACTGAAGCCATAGCCCTGCCCCCCGCCGCGCTGGTCGGGGGATGTCAGGAGTTTCTTGGGCCGCTGACCGCGGTGACGAGACGTCTCATCCGATTTCTCGACACCTCGGAGTCACTCGATGCCGTTCCCTCTCTACCTGCTTGCCGTGGCCATCTTCGCCATGGGCACCTCAGAGTTCATGCTCGCCGGCCTGCTGCCGAGCATCGCCGCAAACCTCGACGTTCCCGTCGGAACGGCAGGTCTGCTCACCTCGACCTTCGCGATCGGCATGATTGTCGGCGCGCCGTTGATGGCCGCGCTCGCCCGCCACTGGCCGCAACGCTCGGCGCTGCTCGGATTCATCTGGCTGTTCCTGGCGGCACACGTCCTCGGCGCCGTCACCGGGAGCTTCGCCATTCTGTTGGTGACTCGGGTCGTCGCAGCGCTCGCCAACGCGGGATTCCTGGCGGTCGCACTCACGGCGGCGGCAGGGCTGGTCCCACCGGACCGGAAGGGCCGCGCCCTGGCGGTACTGCTGTCCGGCATCACCGTCGCCACCATCGCCGGGGTCCCCGCCGGCGCCCTGTTGGGCACCTTGCTCGACTGGCGCGCCACCTTCTGGGCCGTGGCCCTGCTGTGCCTGCCCTCGACCCTCGGCGTGCTGCGGGGAATCCCCGCACAAGCGGGACGGCCGGACCGGCCGACCGGACCGGTCCTTCGGGGTGAACTCGCTCAGCTGCGACGTCCGCGACTGGCCCTCGTCATGCTGCTCGGCGCGCTGGTGAATGCGGCAACGTTCGGCACCTTCACCTTCCTCGCCCCCATCGTCACTGACGCCGCCGGACTTGGATCCCTCTGGGTCTCCGCCGTGCTGGTGCTGTTCGGCGTCGGATCCTTCGTCGGCGTCACCACCGCCGGACGGTTGTCGGACCATCGCCCCGGTCTCGTCGTTGCCGTCGGAGGCCCCCTTCTGCTGCTCGGCTGGGTCGCCCTGGCCGTCTCCGCCACCCACCCAGCTGCCCTGCTCGTCCTTGCCTTCATCCAGGGGGCGCTCTCGTTCGCGCTCGGGAGCACGCTCATCGCCCGCGTGCTGTACGAGGCCGCCGGAGCCCCGAGCATGGCCGGCTCGTACGCCACCGCAGCACTCAACGTCGGTGCCGCGGCAGGACCACTCATCGCCGCGGCCACGCTGAACACCGGTTTCGCCGAACGTGGTCCGCTCTGGGCGAGCAGCGTCCTGGTCACGGTGGCACTTCTCCTCGCTCTGCCCTTCCGGCGATTGATCGCGAGTGGCCGACCGACGAGCCAGCCCGGCGACGGCGCAACATCGCCCTCTGCTCCTCCCGCCCGGCAAGGGAGCTGTGATCACCAGTAGGGCGGGCGGCGGGTTAGGGTCGTCGAATGCGGATCACCAAGTACACGCATTCCTGCGTGCGCGTGGAGCACGGCGGCGGGGTGCTGGTGATCGATCCAGGCACCTGGAGCGAGCCGCGCGCGCTCGCGGGCGCGGACGCCGTGCTGGTCACGCACGAGCACACCGACCACGTCGACGTGCTCCGGCTGGCCGGCCTCGGCGTGCCGGTGTACGCGCCGGAGGGCGCGCGACTGCCCGACCCGGCGCCGCTGTCAGTGACTCCGGTCCGCGTCGGGCAGCGGTTCACCGCCGCCGGCTTCCCGGTGACGGCGGTCGGTGGCCGGCACGCGGCCGTGCACGACGGCCAGCCCGGCTGCGCCAACCTCGGCTACCTGGTGGGTGACGGCCTCTACCACCCGGGCGACGCGCTGCACGTGCCGGACGAACCGGTGCAGACCCTGCTGATCCCGGGGCAGGCATCCTGGATGCGACTGGGCGAGGCGATCGAGTTCGCCCAGGCGATCCGGCCACGCCACGCGTACACCATTCACGACGCCCAGATCAACGAGCGCGGCCTGGCCAGTGTCACCGGCTGGCTCACCGAGACCGTTCCCGGCTATCGCCACCTCATCGCGGGCGAGACCGCCTGACCTTCCGACGTGGCGACGACCGGCCGTCATCACCGCCGTTGGAGAGAGTGGACGCCAGGTAGGGGAAGGTTTCCGGGTGTTCCCGGATGTTGACCGGCTCGGCACCAAACGACCATCGAATGGCTTGTTTCCCAAACCAGTCAGGGAGCAATTCGATGACATGGTTCTCCACCCGCCGCGTCCGCTGGGGCGCGTTCCTCGCCGTCGGCGTCCTGTCCGTCGTGGCCGGTGCCACCGGCGTGGCCCGGCCGGCCACGGCCGCCGGCCCCGCGCCGGCCATCGCCTGGGCTCCGTGCGCACCGGACACCACCGCCGAATGCGGCACTCTGTCGGTACCGGTCGACTGGGCCGACCCGGCGGGGCCGAGGTTCGATCTCGCCGTGGCACGCCGCGCGGCCACCGACCCGCTGGCCCGGATCGGCACGCTGGTGTTCGGTCCGGGCGGACCGGGGGACTCCGGCGTGTCGCGGGTGGTGACCGGCATCGGCCGGTTCAGCGACGAGCTGCGTCGCCGGTTCGACATCGTCAGCTTCGACCCGCGCGGAGTGGGCCGCAGCAACCCAGTGATCTGCTCGCCGGAGCTGCTCGCCGGCCGGCCGTCGCCCGCGCTGACCAGCCAGGCCGAGTTCGACGCACTGCTCGCCTACAACCGGCGGCTGCGGGACGACTGCCGGGCCCGGACCGGGCCGGTCTTCGACCACGCAGACACGCTCAGCACTATGCGGGACCTGGACGCGATCCGGGCCGCCCTGGGCGAGGACCGGCTGACGTTCCACGGCAGCTCGTACGGCACCCTGCTGGGCGAGCAGTACGCGGAGGTGTTCCCGCACCGGGTGCGGGCGCTGGTGCTGGAGAGCGCGGTTGACCACAGCCTCGGTACTCGGGGCTTCGTGACCACGCAGGCGGCCGCGGTGCAGGACTCGTTCGACGAGTTCGTGGCCTGGTGCGACCGCGTCGCCGCATGTGCACTGCACGGCCGGGACGTGCGGGCGGTCTGGGCCGACCTGATGGCACGCGCCGAGCGCGGCGAGCTACGCAGCGCGGCCGACCCGGCCGTCCCGGTGACCCCGTTCGATCTCGTGGTGACCGCGCACCGCGGGTTCGCCGGCCCGGCCTGGGCGGACCTGGCAAGCCGGATCGCCGTCATGAGCGCCGGCGGTCCCGCGGCGGTCGCCGGATTCCCGCCGCTGGTGACCGCGGCCTTCTGCGCCGACTGGAGTCTCCCGGTGCGCGACTATCGGCAGTACGCCGACCTGCTGCGCCGCGCCGCCCGGGTCGCGCCCGACATGCGGTATCCGGCGTCTCTGTGGGCGGTCGCCGCGTGCCTGGGCTGGCCGCAGCCGGTCGCCAATCCCCAGCACCGGCTGAAGGTAGGCGGCACCCCGCCGCTCCTGATGATCAACAGCCGACACGACCCGGCCAGTGGCTACAACTGGGCGCTGCACGTGCAGCGGCAGCTCGCTGACCGTGGCGTGCTGGTGACGTACGAGGGCTGGGGCCACGGTGCCTACACCCGCAGCGCCTGCACCACCGGCGTGGTCGACGACTACCTGATCTCGGTGCGCACGCCGGCCCCCGGCACGACCTGCCCGGCGGTCGTGCCCTGATCGGCGGCGGTGCGGATCGCCAACCGGCGGCACACCAACGGGCGCAGCCGCCACGACGGCGTTCGGGATCGCTCGTGGTCCGACGGGCACGGTGGCGTGTTGGGCTATGGTGTCGCGATGCGGGTCCATGACGGGCGACAGGTGGTCGAGCAGCGCAGGCTGCCGATCCTGGTCGTGGCCGCCGTGCTCGCCGCGTTGGTGTCTGCCACCGACCGCGTCGTCGGAATGTGCATCGTCTTCCGGCTGGCGAAGCGGTCGATCCCGGGATGCGTGCCGGTGTGGTC
Organism: Micromonospora sp. NPDC006431; assembly: GCF_042870725.1. Lineage (NCBI taxonomy): Bacteria > Bacillati > Actinomycetota > Actinomycetes > Micromonosporales > Micromonosporaceae > Micromonospora > Micromonospora sp. NPDC006431. The sequence goes on along the minus strand of NZ_JBIAHQ010000018.1, from coordinate 40,534 downwards.
GGCCGATCGGGCACCGCCGCGCGTGCTCGGCATCGCCTGATCTCCCCCGACACCCTGCCGGTCCGGGACCGGCACCTTTCCTGGAAGGCACCATGTCCGCGCCCCTCGCTGCCTGTCTGACGGCTGATCGCCCGATCCGCCGCGCCTGTCCGCCGGTGCTCCGGCGGCGTCAGGTGACCAGCTCCGTCACCCGGCGCCGCGCCGTGAGCCCGGACCGGCTCGACGGTCGCCGTGCGCCTGCGGGCGACGTCACCACTCTCGAGGGGTGGTGACATGTTGACCCCGGGGGCGTACGCCCGTCGCGGGCTGCGGCACATGCTCGCCATCGACCTGGGCACGGCGACCGTACGGCTCTGGTCGCCCACCCTCGGGCAGGTGATCGAGGAGCCCACGGTGGTGGCCTGGGGACCGCCCGGTTCGCGACGGGCCGTGGGCCGTGCCGCCCTGGACCGGGCCACCCATGACGACGCTCCCCTCGTGTGGCCGGTGCGTGCCGGCGTCATGGACAACTACCCGGCCTGCGTGCATCTGCTGCGCGTCCTGGTCACCGCCAACGACCTGGCCTGCCGTCCCCACACGCCGGTGCTGGTGGGGGTGCCGGCCACCGCGACGCTCCGGCAGCAGAACCTGGTCCGGGCAGCGGTCCGCCGGGCGACCGGCGGCCGGGTCACCGTGGTGGAGGAACCCCTGGCGGCAGCGCTCGCCTGCCGGATCGACCTCGCCAGGACCGACGACGTGGTCGTCGTCGACATCGGCCACGGCCGTACGGAAGTCGTCCGTGTCGCCTCCGGCACGGTAACCGCCGCCGAGCGCGTCGACGTCGCCAACGCGGTCGATCAGGTGCCCGCCATCGCCGCGGTGGTCCGCCGGTTCACCCCACGGGCGCACCGGGTTGGTCCCCGACGGCTGCTGATCACCGGCGGCGGGGCGATCCCCGGCGTGGCCGCCCGCCTCGCCGCCCTCACCAACCGGTCCGTCACCATGCCGGCGAACGTCCGGCTGGCCACCATCCAGGGGCTCACGATGCTCCTGACCACCGGGCAGGACCACCCAACGGGCAGCACACCCGGCCCGCCCGGGCAGTGACGGCGCAGGTGTGCCCGGACCGGATGCGACGGGACCAAGGAGGGACGTGAACCTCAGCGCGGCGACTCGTGATCGTTTCCCGGCCGCCGGGTGACGACACCGCGCGCCCTGGAGCCGGCGGTCAGGACCCGGGGCGCAGCGCCGCGAGCTGGATCTGCAGCGCCAGCCGGGTTCGCGGCGACTCGAGGTCGAGGTGGACGACCTCGGCGAGGCGGCGCAGGCGGTGCCGCAGCGTGTTGGGGTGTACGTGCAGCTGCTGGGCGGCCTTCCTCGGGTCACCCTGTTGTTCGAGCCAGGCGGCGACCGTGGTGACGTAGTCGGTGCCGTGCTTGCGGTCGTGGGCCACCAGGTCGGGCAGCGGCCCGCCGACCAGCAGGTCCTCCTGCGGCACGGTGCTGACCACGCGGTGTACGACGACCTCGGCCCAGGCGTCCTCGAACCGCAGCACGGATCCTCGCTGCCGGGTCGCGCCGTGCAGGGCGAGCAGCTCGGCCGCCTCGGCGCGTGATCGCGGCAGGTCGGCCAGCTCCGTGGCGACGCCGCCGGACGCCGCGCGAAGCCCTGGGTCGTGCACGGCGATGTCGCGGATCAGCCGTTCCAGCCACCGCCAGGAGCCGGGCAGCGCGCCCTGGTCGACCACGACCGCGAACAGGACATCTCCCACGTCCGCGAGCAGTGGCTGGCGCCACCCGTGCCGGCGGCTGATCGACTCCCACAGGGCCAGGTTGTGCACCATCTCCCCGGTCCCGCCGTGCGCCCCGAGCGCGACCGCCCGCCACGGCCCCGTGGGGAGGCCCAGTTCCTCCCGGCCCGTCCGGGCCGGGGCCCGCAGGGCGGCCCTGAGCCGGTCGGCCGACACCCGGCGGGCGACGTCGGCCTGCACCCGGAGGCGGAGCAGGTGCAACGCCAGCACGGACGCCGCGCCCTGGAGATCGCGGAGGCGCTCGTCCGGCAGCGGCCCCTCCACGACGGCCCAGATCGAGCCCAGCAGCTCACCTCCGGCGCGAATCGGGATCACGAGCCGGGGCAGCGTCCCGTCCGGGCCCTGCGGCACGAAGACCAGCTGGCTGCCCGTGGCGAGCTTGCGGAAGACGCCCCGGGACCGGAAGTGCGCGATCACATCGCCGGGGACGCGTCGCCCGACGATGGTCGACACGCGCGCCGGGTCGGTGCGGTCCTGCCGCGACGAGTAGGCGAGCACCCGGTACTGGGCATCCTCGATCGTCACGGGCGCGTCGACGATGGCGGCGGTCGCGTCGGCGAGGGCGAACAGTTCGTCGTACACCCCGGTTTCGCCGGTCTCCGGCGAGCCCGGCGCGGCGGCCCTGTCGATCACCCCGCGGAGCAGCCAGACCAGCTGGGCCCACGATCCGTGGCTCTGCAGCTCGACCAGGGTCACCTTGCGCTCGGCGGCGGACGACGTGACGTCGGGGTGTGCGGCCAGCGGAGGCTTGAGGACGAGGCCGGCGGCCGCGGCGTCCGCGCAGCGGTCGATGACGGCGAGCGCCTGGTCCGGGGTGGCGACGCCCGCGCCGAGGACGAGGTCCCCGCTCTGGCCGGTCGGTGTTTCGTCGAGCTCGGCGAGGGTCACGTCGCGCACCTCCGCCTCGCCGGCGGGGATGACGACCTTGAGCAACGCGGCGCCGACCGCGTCCACGATGCCAGCCACGGTGATCATCACCCGATTGTGCCTCGGCATTGTTCGTTTCGCCCAATCGCCAGGACCAGCATTGGCCTGGCAGAACAATGACGTCCCGGCGCGGCACAGCCAGGATTGGCGCCGATCCCCCATTGCCGTGAAGGAGACAACGATGCCCGCCATCGAGCCCACGCCCGCCCCTCAACGCGTCGCCGTCATCGGCGCGGGGATGGTCGGGCTGGCCACCGCCTGGTTCCTGCAGGAACGGGGGGTCCAGGTCACCGTGCTCGACCGGACGGGCGTGGCGGCCGGCGCGTCGTGGGGCAACGCGGGCTGGCTCACCCCCGGCATCACCACTCCCCTGCCGGAGCCGGCGGTGCTCCGCTACGGGCTGCGCGCCGTCCTGAGCCCGTCGTCGCCGGTCTACGTGCCGCCGCGCGCGGACGCCCGGCTCCTGCGGTTCCTGGCGGGCTTCACCCGGCACAGCACCGCAGCGAAGTGGCGGACCGCGATGCGGGCCTACATTCCGATGAACCGGCGCGCGTTCGAGGCGTTCGACGCCCTGGCGGCCGGCGGGGTCCAGTCGATGACGCACGAGGCGAAGTCGTTCGTCGCGGCCTACCGGACCGAGGCCGAACGGTCGGTCCTGCTGGACGAGCTGGGGCACATCCACTCCGCCGGGCAGGAGATCGAGTTCGACGTCCTGACCGGGGCCGAGGCGCGTGAGGTGGAGCCCTCGCTGTCCGACACCATCGGCGCCGCGATCCGCCTGCACGGCCAGCGGTTCATCAACCCCGGCGAGTACGTGCACGCGCTCGCCGACTCCGTTCGCGCCCGGGGGGCCTCGCTGGTGACCGCGTCGGCCGTCGTCGGCGTGCACGACGAGGGATCGGGGGTCCGGGTGGTGACCTCCGCCGGCGCGGACGAGCGCTATGACGCGGTGGTGCTGGCAACCGGAACCTGGCTCGGTGAGCTGGGCCGGCGGTTCGGGGTCCGGACCGTCGTGCAGGCCGGTCGCGGCTACAGCTTCAGCATCCCGATCGAGCACGTTCCGTCCGGTCCGGTGTACTTCCCGGCGCAGCGCGTCGCGTGCACGCCTCTGGGCGACCGGCTGCGCGTCGCGGGGATGATGGAGTTCCGCAGTGCCGAGGCGCCCCTGGACCGTCGCCGGGTCCTGGCCATCGCCGAGGCGGCACGACCGCTGCTGCGCGGCGCCGACCTGGACGCCCGCACCGACGAGTGGGTCGGGTCGCGCCCGTGCACCCCGGACGGGCTGCCGCTGATCGGCCGGACCCGGTCACCGCGGGTCTTCGCCGCCGGTGGCCACGGCATGTGGGGCATCACCCTCGGCCCGCTCACCGGCGACCTGCTCGCCGAGCAGATCACCACCGGTCGCCAGCCCGCCGAGCTGGGCCCCTTCGACCCCCTGCGCTGATGGGTCACCTCGTCGTGTCGGCGGTCGCTCGCGGCCGCCGGGGCAAGGTCACGCCGATCGCCGCGCCGCCGACCCGGTGGCAACGCGCCCGGCGCCGCCCGCCATCACGACGGCCGACACGCTGATGACCGGCCCCAGCGGGCGGAGCGCCACGGCGCTCCGCCCGCTTTCATTTTTGGAAGGAAGCGATCGTGTACATGGTGAGCAGGCAGGACGAGCTCGGTGTGCTGCGGATCGTCCTGGAGGAGCAGTACGAGCGGCACAGCACCCAGCTGGCACTGCTGGCCCGGCAGGCCCGCCAGCTGCCCGGTGACCGGACGGACCTTGAGGCCGCGTCCGCGTTGACCGCCGCGTCGCGACGGGCGCTGGGCGACATCGCCCGGGCGCTGCACTACCTGGAACAGGGCCGCTACGGAACCTGCGAGGAGTGCCGCGGCGACATCCCCATCGAGCGGCTGGCGCTTCGGCCGGCGACCCGGTTCTGCACCACGTGCCAACCCGAACCTCACCACCAAGGCCGCCCGTAGCAGGCGCGTCGCTCGCGGACGAGTGGCGGAGGCAGCTTCCGCGCATCAGCGAGAAGGTGAGCCGGTCGTTCCGGTCAGGTCATCTCGGTGAACCGTGCCCAGCAAGTGGCCTTCCGGATCGGTGATGATCGCGTAGGTGAGGTGGTGGTCGCGCAGGTGGGACTCGACGGCGGCCAGGGCTACGTGGGGGCGCAGCGTCGAGGGGCCGGACTCCATCGCCTCGTGGGCCGCCGCGGTGTCGGGGGCGGCTTCGAGGGCGGCGTGCCGGAGTCGGCCGAGCAGAGTACGGTCACCGGCGACAACGAAGGCGAATCGGTACGGAGAGGCGTCGACGCGGGCCCGAACGGCAGCGATCGCCTCCTCTGGGCCTGCGGTGGGCACATCCTGGCGCAGGCAGCTACCGGCGGTAGGTGAGCTGGCCGCAGCGCCCTCGATGGGCAGGTTGTGCGCAAGCCAGTCCACCTTGCCGGCCGCATAGTCGTAGACGTCGGTGAATCCGAGGGACTCGAGCCGGCACGCGGCTCGTGGGCTCACGTCTCAAAGGCCGTCCCAGCAGTAGACGACGATCGGGCGGGAGCGGTCGAGGTCTGCGGTCATGTGGGGGCTGATGGTCTTGAGGGGGATGTTGCGCGCGCCGGGCAGATGCTGGTCGGCGTACTCCGCCGCGGGCAACACCTCGATGAGCTGGGCACCCGCGTCAAGCAGCGCACGCAGCCGCGGCAACTCGATCCGGGTGACCATCAGCCGGCCGTCAACGCGGCCCCCCGGCGCTGCAGGGCGGCCAGGATCCACTCATCGGGCGGGGTACCACGAACACCATCCGGGGTCGGATAGAGCCGACACTGCAGGCCGTAGTCCGTGCGGTGCGTGGCCGTCGGGTCGACGTCCACGCCGTCGATCCGCAGCGTCGGCGAGCCGAGGAAACGGTGCGCCTGGGCGTCGATGTCAGTCTCCACCGCCTGCTCGTGGATCGGATCATCCAGTCCAGCGGCGTCGAGCAGCGCCCGCAGGCGCGGCACGAAGACCTCGTGGCTCGGGCAGCCGTCGAAATACAACACCTCGATCACGCTCGCCCTCCCCTTCAGGTGCCCGCCCTTCTCGCCGGCTTACCGGCGTCGCCCCGCGGACCCGACTTTAGTGGCAACGCGCCCATCGCGTACCGGATCGGGGACGGGTAACCCGGCCGTCTTCGGCACCGCATGGCACCGGCGTCGGCATGGGCCGGCGGTCAGCGGATGATCACGGCCTTCCCGGTCGCGTGGCCGCCCTTGAGGTGACGGATGGCGTCGGGGGCGCCGGCGAGCGGCCAGGTCCGGTCGACGAGCGGGGTGAGCCGGCCGGCGTCGATGAGCTCGGTCAGCGCCGCCAGGTTGTCGCTGCTCTCCTTCGCGACCAGCGGCACCAGCCGCTGCCCGACCCACGGCGACAGGGCCAGCGCCCGCAGCTGCCGGTCGAAGCCCTGCAGCCACTTCCCGGCGCGCGCCTCGCCGCCGACGAGGACCAGTGTGCCCTTCGGGGCGAGCACCCGGCGCAGCCGGGACAGCGGCCGGTTGCCGGCGGTGTCGATGACGGCGTCGTAGCGGCGGTCGGGAAGGTCGGCTCGGGTGTAGTCGACGACCTCGTCGGCACCGAGTCCGCGTACCAGGTCGAGCTTGGCGGGGCCGCAGACGCCGGTGACGTGCGCGCCGGCGGTCTTGGCGAGCTGGACGGCGTAGGAGCCGACGCCGCCGCCGGCGCCGATGACCAGGACGCGCTGACCGGGGCGTACCCGGGCGGCGTCGCGGACGGCGGTGAGTGCGGTCTGCCCGGAGACCGGGACGGCGGCGGCCTGCGCGAAGCTGAGGGTGGCGGGCTTCGGGGCGAGCCGGTCGGCGGACGCGACGGTGTACTCGGCGAAGGAGCCGGCGCCGGTGCCGAACACCTCGTCGCCGGGGGTGAACCCGGCGACTCCGGATCCGACGGCGGCGACCACGCCGGCCAGGTCCATGCCGCGGACGCGGTTGCGGGGTCGGCGCAGCCCGCAGCCGAGGCGTACCGGGTAGGGCAGGCCGGTCATCAGGTGCCAGACGCCCGGGTCGATGCCGGCCGCGCGGACCTGGACCAGCACCTGGCCGGCGCCGGCCGACGGTACGTCGATGTCGGCGAGGCGGAGCACGTCGGCCGAGCCGTAGCGGTCCTGCACGATCGCCTTCACGATTCCTCCTGCGGATACTCGAACACGTCGGTGAGGGGCACGCCGAACACGGCGGCGATCTGGAAGGCCATCTCCAGCGACGGCGAGTAGCGACCCTGCTCGATGGCGATGACGGTCTGCCGGGTGACGCCGATCCGGCGGGCCAACTCGGCCTGGGTCATCTCGTCGTGCGCGAACCGCAACGCCCGAATGGAGTTGGTGATCCGGGTCGGCTTCACCACGACTGGAACCCCCGCCGGTAGGCGACGATCTTCGCGGCCGAGCCGACCACCGCGGAGAGCACGAAGCCCAGGTAGATGACGTTGGCGATCCAGAACTGGTCCCAGTCGGCCAGGGCCATGGCCAGCGCCGCGACGCCGCCGACGATCAGGAAGGACTGGCCGATGTGGTCACCGAGCCGGTGGATCTCCCGGTCCCGCTGGTCCTTCTCGTTGGCGCCCTCGGGCGAGACGGCCGAGACGACGATGTGCAGGGCGATCGACGCCACGATCGACCCGGCCACCGTCGCCAGCAGCGGGCCCGCATAGGAGACGTCCGCGAGTGGGTCACCGTCCGCGCGCCCGAGAACGATCACCACGTACGCGGCATAGGCGGCAACCGCCACCAGCCCCATGATCCAGGCGCGCTTCTCCTCGAACGCCATCGACCCCTCCCCGAGGTAAAGAATTCTTGACACGACCGAGTGTCAAGCACAGTCGACACGGTGTCAAGAATTCTTTACCCCTCCAAGGAGGTCGGCCCCGGCCGCTCCCAGCGCTACCAACGGCGCCCGAGGTACGCCGCACCGTCAAGGCGATGCGATCATGGCGGCTCGGCCATCCGGCCGGTCGGGGTTACGGAGGGTGGCTGCTCTCGTGCCGCAAACCCGCGAGCTCGCACAGCGGTGGTTCTCGGCCGACTCGGGCGTGACGCCACTCCGCCATCCCCCAAGGCAATTACATAGATAGTGCTTGATATCGACATGCGCCGATTTGTAGGCTGAGCTGGTCCCCGCTCGACCCATCCAGTTTGGAGCGTGAACGATGCGTCTGCCCAGGATGTCCCGGATCCTCGCCACCCTCGCCGCCGCGGCGATGGCGGCGCTCGGCGCCGTCGCCGTCGACTCGGCGCCGGCCTCCGCCGCCGTCCGCAACGTCTGCTACAACACCAGCCAGGCCGGGCCGTTCGCCGGGTACGCCAACCAGGCCGCGACGATCTGGAACAACGCCACGAACAACATCAACATGGCCCAGTGCGGCTCGAACCTGATGATCTACTACACCTACGGCGGCGGCTCCTACGCCGTCCGCAACAGCCTCGGCAACGGCTACGTGGTCATCGACTACTACCAGGCCCAGCAGTACTCCCCGCTGCGGATCATGACCCACGAGATCGGGCACATCCTCGGCCTGGCCGACAACTACAACGGCAACTGCGCCATCCTGATGTCCGGCGGCAGCGCCGGCACCAGCTGCACCAACCCGTACCCGAGCGCCGGCGAGGCCGCCGCGGTCGACTCGTACTTCCGGACCGCCGTCCGGAGCGCGACGACGGCTCAGGTCTTCACCGGGAGCTGGCCGGCACCCGTTGGCGCGCTGCGCTGACACCCCGCCAACCGTGACACTCCGGCCGGGTCGGCGGTTCGCCGACCCGGCCGGCCCAGTGATATCAGAACCAGGCTCCACCAGCGGGCCCGTCAGTTGTTCGGCCCGTTGACGATCCAGGAGAGGTTGAACCGCCGCCAGACGATCGCCCGGTGCGAGCGAGGGTCGCTGCCGTACTCGTAGAAGTCGGTCTCGACGAGCGCTCCGATCTTGTAATCGGCGGTCTTCGTCATGCTGGAGTAGCCGCCCTCGTGCCCGACGCCGGAGATCGGCGCGTCGCTGAGGTTGCGGCCGTAGGTGTACGCCCGGGCGTCGGGGTCGTAGCTGATCCGGACGCGCATCGCCCGGCGGCTGTCGGTCGACGCCGAGTTGAGGAAGATGGTCCGAGCCGGCGCGTCGATGTTGTAGGCGAGCACCGAGCCCTGGCACTCCGGGTCGGGAAGCCCGGTGTCGTCGGCGAATGAGCCGAAACTGGACAGCGTTCCCCGAGCTACCCGCCGGTAGTTGCCAGAATTCGGCCGGTCGTTGCGGTAGAGATTGTCGTCGGGCGTCTGCGCGATCGTGCCCTCGTTATTCGTCTCGCTCAACCGCTGGTACCGCCATTGCCGCTGCCCGTCCGGGCCCAGGCTGCCGATGATGTTGCGGCCCCGCGCCGGGACGACGAGCTCACCGGAGCGCAACTTGATCCCGTTGCCCGGGCCCACCGCATCCCACGCCCAGCCGCTCGGCGTCAGGTCCGCGGTCATCTTCACCGGCGCCGACCAACTGGCGCCGTCGTCCGTGCTCTTGCTCAGGTAGAGGTGACGCCGACCGGCGTCGGTCGAGTCGATCGCCTTGGTGCGCGTGCCGTCCGGCAACGGATCGTTGCCCGACGAGCTGCGGTCGCCGGCGTTCCAGGACATGAAGAGATAGATGGTGTTGCCGTCGACCACCGGCGTGGGGTTGCCCCAGGTGCCGGGGCCGACACCGACCACCTCCTGCAACGGCTCCCAGTCGGTCACCGCCGCGCCGTGGCTCGTGGCGGTCCTGGTGCGCTTGTAGACGAGGTTGATGTCGCCGTAATCGGCGTTGTTGTGGCGGCGGCCCTCGGCGAAGGCCAGCAAGCGCCCGCTGCTGGTCTTCACCACCGCCGGGATCCGAAAGGAGTGAAACCCCACACCGCTCACCAGCCGGTCCGGACTGGACATGTTCGCGCTACGGAACAGGGGGAAGCCGACGTGGTACTGGGCTGCCGACCCGGCCGGGTCCTCGACCGCGGCGGAGGCGGAGTCGGGGGGTGTCGCGACCCCGACCACAGCGGCGGTAAGGCAGGCCAGTCCCAGGGCGGCAGCTCGTTTGGCCATCAATCTTCTCTCCTCAGCCCTCGACGGGTGTCGGCGGGGGATGCTAGCCGTCCAATGTGAACTGTCGAACACCACGACCGGGCTGGGGTTGGGTTGCCTCCCCCGCGACGGCGCGGGAGGCAACCCGCTCAGAGCTGCTGCACCCAGTACGGAGCCACGTCCATCCAACCGTTGGCAGCCGCCCCGTGGAGCCGGCCGGAACTGCCGGTGCTGAGCGTGTACCACGAGTCCACGTAGTCCGGGTCGTCGGTCCACCAACTATCCGGCATCGCGTCGATGAGCGCGTTGACCAGCGGGGTGTAGGTGCCGTGGTCGACGACGGTCAGCAGCGCGGTGATCAACGCCTTGGCGAGGTCGCGGTAGTTGGTGTCACCGTCGTCCTCCCACATCACCACGTCGGCAAGGTTGTATTTGTAGTTGTTGAAGTGGACCAGCAGCTGGTTGGGGTAGTAGACCGTGCCGTCGTTGTCGAGGTAGGGCATCTCCACGATGTTGACCGTGGCCTTGCCGTCGAGGCCGAAGCCGCCGACGACATTGAAGATCTCGGCGCCGCCCTTGACCCACGGCTCCTTGTCATCGTTCAGCCGGATGGCGTTGACCTTGGTGGCCCAGTAGCCGGCCTGCGTCGTGACCGCGGCCTTCACGCTGGCCAGGCCCCGTACGGTCAGTTCCTCCCGAAGCTGCGCCAGGCCCCACCTCATCGCCTTGGCCACGTTGACCTCGACCACGAGCACCGGACGGTCGGGGAGCCGGACCGGGTCCAGGAGGACCTGTCCACCGGCCGGGTCGTAGCCGACCACGCTGGTCACGGCGTCGTCGGTGGACGCCGCCGCCACGAGCGGGATCTCGGCCCGGCTCAGCGCGGCCGCCATGTCCTCGTGCCCGAGCCGGAGTTGCAGCACCGACCCGGTGGCCGCCGGCAGCCCCTTGGCCCCCAGCACCGCCCGGTTCGTCGACTGGACGGCGCGGTCGGCCCGCGAGTTGAGTCTCGCCGTCAGCAGGTCCACCGGTCCGGCGGTGACGGCCGCGACGACCCGGTTGCGGCTGACCGAGTCGGCGAGCGCGGCGGCGACCTCGCGGGCGAGCCGGTCGGTGGCTGAGAAGACAGGACCCACCCCGGACGGAGCCGCCTGGGTGGTCTGCCGTGCGTCGTCCGGACGGGCCTGGGCAGGCGCCGCCGTCGAGGCGAGCACGGTGGCCGCCGCCAGGGTCAGGGACAACACGGCATGCCGGAAGGTACGTGGATGCATGGGCAACTCCTCTGCGGTCGCGGCGTCGGCTGGTGGCCGGCGCAGCCAGCTTTGCCACATGATCGCATCCATGTATAGGCATTCGTCAATGACAGATGAACGGCCCAGGAAAGATCGGAAGCGGGTCGCGGATGTGACTCGGGGCATCCATCCTTGTCGCAACGTCAGGCGACTGGTTGGGTCGACACCATGGCACGCATCGCGTACGACGACGAGGTCGCCGCAGCGTTCGAAGCCACCCGCCACATCCCTGATCAGGGGCTGGCCGCGTGGCGCGCGGCGGTCACCCGGCATCTGGACCCCAGGCCCGGCACGCGGCTGCTCGACCTCGGTTCGGGTACGGGCAGTTGGGCGGCGGCCTTCACCGACTGGTACGACGACCTGGACGTCATCGCCGTCGAGCCGTCCGCGGCGATGCGGGCCCGCTGCGTTCATCCCCGGGTGCTGCCGGGCGACGCCGCCAACATTCCCCTGCCCGACCACAGCGTCGACGCGGCCTGGCTGTCGACCGTGATCCACCACGTACCGGATCTGGCGGCGGCGGCGCGGGAACTGCGTCGCGTGGTGCGCGGCGGCGGCCCGGTGTTGATCCGGTCAGCTTTCGCCGGCCGGCACGAGGCGATCACGCTGTTCCGGTTCTTCCCGGAGGCCATCCGGGTCCTGGACACGTTTCCGAGCGTGGCTGACGTCGAGGCGGCCTTCGGCGCGTGCGGGTTCGCCGTCACCGCCTTCGACCAGGTCCCGCAGACGACCGCGTCGTCCCTGAGCGAGTGTGCGACCAGCCTGCGCCGGGAGGCGCACACGCCGCTGCAACTGATCACCGACGACGAGTACGCCGCCGGGCTGGCCCGGCTCCACCGGGCCGCCCGATCGGAACACGGCCCGGTGATCGACGCCCTGGACCTGCTCGTCCTTCGCTAACGACCCCGCGACCCGTCTGCGTCCTGGTCGGACGGTCACCGCTCCCGGATCACCCACCCGGACCGAAATGACGCGGAGTGATCAACTAATTGCACGTATCGGGGCCCACCTGGGCGCCCCTGAAGGTCCGTACCGCCATCGCCCTGCTGCTGCGGGAACTTCCCAGCCTGCGGCTCGCGGTGCCCGCCGACGAGGTGCGGTGGAAGCCCAGGCACGGCATCCTCGGCCCGACGGCGTTGCCGGTCACCTGGTAGCCGGCCGGGACGCCGGAGGTTGCCCTGCCGTCCGGCGGACTCGCTGGCAACAACCGCCGCTCAGATTGACGGATGGTCAGTCGCGGGCGGCGACCAGGGCGCCGACCGCACCCGCCGCCACGGTCAGGCCGGCGGCGGCGACCAGCCGATGCCGGGACAGCCACGCCTGGGCGCTGTGGCTGTGCGCTCGCCCGGTGAAGCTGCCCTGGGCACCGAAGTCGTGGCCGCCCGGCCCGTCGATCGGCTGCCACAGGTTCGTCGGCCGGTGCGGGTCGGCCGACTGGTCGGTCTGCTGGGACTGGTAGCCGGTCCTGGCCAGGTAGCGGTCGAGCAGGCCCGGCGCGATGCGGTTGCCCAGGATGGTCAGGGCCGTGGAGGCGCCGACCCAGTATTCGCGGCGGCCGGGCCGGTCCGCGGCGCCCACGATGGCCCGGGCCGCTACCTCCGGCTCGTAGATCGGCGGTACCGGCTGGGCGTTGCGGGGCAGCCGGGACAGCAGCCAGTCGAACTGGGGTGTGTTGACCGCGGGCAGGTGGACCATGGTCAGCCTGATCTTGCTCTTGTCGTGCATCAGCTCGCACCGCAGTGACTCGGTGAACCCGACGATCGCGTGCTTGGCCCCGCAGTAGGTGGCCTGCAGCGGAATCCCCCGGTACGCCAGCGCCGATCCGACCTGCACGATCGTCCCGCGGTCGTGGGGCGTCATGTGGGCGAGCGCGACCCGGGTGCCGTGCACGTACCCCAGGTAGGTGACCTCCATCGCGCGCCGGAACTCCTCCGGCCGGGTCTCCTGAAAGGGCGCGAAGACGGAGCTGAAGGCGTTGTTGATCCACAGGTCGATCGGGCCGAGTTCGTCCGCCACCCACTGCCCGGCGGCGACGACCTGGTCGTAGTCGGCCATGTCCACCTCGACGGGCAGGGCCCGGCTGCCGGCCGCCCGGACCTCGGCGGCGGCGGCGTCGAGTCCGGTGCGTCCCCGGGCCAGCAGCGCGATGGCGATGCCCCGCCGGGCGAGCAGCCGGGCGGTGGCCCGGCCCACTCCGGCACTGGCGCCGGTGATCACCGCAACCTGTGCCTGCCGTCTGGTTCGCCGCATGTCGCCCTCCCAGCGTCGCCTGTCCGTACTGGCTACCCCGGCGGCGGCCGAGATAACCGCGCACGGCGGGTGAGGTGTAGGGCGGAGTGGGGCGGGTAGTGCCGTGCAACGCTGCGGGGAGGTGCGGCGGTGGATCAGGACGTGGGGCCGGGCCGACCGACGGGTGAGGATGTTCGGGGCCCGAGTGTGCTGCGGGAGTACGCGCTGATCGCCGACGGGCGCCGGGGCGCGCTGGTCGGCCCGGACGGGAACGTCACCTGGCTGTGCGCCCCCGGCTGGGCCGATCCCCCGGTGTTCAGCCGGCTGGTCGGCGGGCGGGGCGACTACCTGGTGACGCCGGCGAACCGGCGGTTCGTGTGGGGCGGCCACTACGAGGCGGCCTCGCTGGTGTGGGTGAGCCGTTGGGTGACCACGGACGGGATCATCCAGTCCCGGGAGGCGCTGCTGTTTCCCGGCGAGGGGCACCGGATCGTGCTGCTGCGTCAGATCCAGGCCGTGGACGGTGACGCGGTCGTGCACGTCCGGCTGGATCCGCGGGCCGACTTCGGCCGGGAGCCGGTACGCGAGGTGCGCCGGGCGGGGCGGCACTGGCTGGCCCGCACCGGCGGGCTGTACCTGCGGCACTCCGGTGGCGAGATGCTCGGGCAGACCAGCGATGGCCCGCTGTGCGGCGAGCTGACCGTGCCGGCCGGCGGCCGGCACGACCTGGTGCTGGAGATCGCCGGGCGGCCGCTCGATGAGGCGCCGCCCGAGCCCGCCGAGCTGTGGCGGACCACCGAGCAGGCCTGGCGGCAGGCCGTGCCGGGCCTGGCCGGCGGCCACGCGCGGCGGGACGCCGTGTTCGCGTACGCCGTGCTGCGCGGCCTGACCCGGCCGGGTGGTGGGATGGTGGCGGCGGCGTCCGCGTCGCTGCCGGAGCGGGCGCTGGCCGGCCGCAACTACGACTACCGCTACGCCTGGCTCCGCGACCAGTCCTTCGCCGGCCGGGCCGGTGCGCTGGTCGGCCGGTACGACCTGCTCGACGACGCGGTGGCGTTCGTCACCGAGCGGGTGCTGGCGGACGGGGACCGGCTCGCCCCCGCCTACACGGTCGACGGCCGCCCGGTGCCGCCACAGGAGGAACTGGCGTTTCTGCCCGGCTATCCGGGTGCGCCGGTGCGGGTCGGCAACTGGGTCGGCGGGCAGTTCCAGCTCGACGTCTTCGGGGAGGTCCTGCTGCTGCTGGCGATCGCCGGGCGGCACGACCGGCTGGACGACGCCGCGCGGCGGGCGATGGAGCTGACCGCGCGGGTGATCGGCGACCGCTGGAGCCAGACGGACTCGGGCATCTGGGAGCTGGCGCCGCGCCCGTGGACCCACTCGAAGTTGATGTGTGTGGCCGGGCTGCGGGCGGCGGCCCGCGTCGCGCCGGCCGGGCTGGCCGGGCGGTGGGCATCCCTCGCCGATGCCGTCCTCGCCGACGCGGCGACGCACGGCCGCCACCCGTCCGGGCGCTGGCAGCGGGCGTACGACGACGAGCGGGTCGACGCGTCGCTGCTGTTCCCCGCGATCCGGGGTGCGTTGCCGCAGGGGGACCCGCGTACCGAGGCGACCCGCCGGGCGGTGCTGCGGGAGTTGGAGTGTGACGGTTACCTGTACCGGTTCCGCCCCGATCTCCGGCCGCTCGGGGACGCGGAAGGCGCCTTCCTGCTCTGCGGCTACGGGGCGGCGCTGGCCGCGTGGCAGGCTGGTGACGTCGTCGAGGCGAACCGGTGGTTTGAACGCAGCCGCGCCGCCTGCGGCCCGCCGGGGCTGTACACCGAGGAGTACGACGTGCAGCAGCGACAGTTGCGCGGCAACCTGCCGCAGGCGTTCGTGCACGCGCTGATGCTGGAGACCGCGGTGACGCTCGGTCAGGCGATTCCCTGTTCGTCGCCCGACTGACCGGCGGTGCCCGCGCCGTCGCCCGCGCGCCGCGCCGCCGTCACCCTCTCCGGCGCCAGGCGGCGAGCGCGACGGCCGGGGCGAGCGCGGCCAGGCCGACGACTCCGGTGGCGAGCAGTCGGGTGGCGCGGGACGGCCGCTCCGGGCGCCGTGCCCACTGTCGCTCGGGACGGGCGGTCACCGGGTCGCCGTGCAGGCCGGCCCGGAGCAGCTCGGCGAGGTGGATCGCGGTCCGGCCCGCGGCCGCGCCCTGCTCGACCTGGGTACGGCAGCTGAAGCCGTCGGCCAGGATGACGTCGGTGTCGGCGGCGTCCCGGACGGCCGGTAGCAGCACGCGTTCGGCGCACGCCTCGGAGACCTCGTAGTGCCCTGCCTCGAAACCGAAGTTGCCGGCCAGGCCGCAGCAGCCGGAGTCGAGGAACTCCGGCTGGGCCCCCGCCTTGGCGAGCACCGCCTGGTCCGCGGCGGTGCCGAGGATGGCGTGCTGGTGGCAATGGGTCTGGATCAGGGTGTGCACGGGCAGCTGCGGCGGCTGCCACCCCGGGGTGTGGTCGTGCAGCAGTTCGGCCAGGGTGACCGTCTGCTTCCGCAGCCGGGAGACGTCCTCGTCGTCGGGGAAGAGTTCGCGGGCGTCGCTGCGGAAGACCGCCGTGCAGCTCGGTTCCAGGCCCACCACCGGGGTACCGGCCCGCAGGTGCGGGCGCAGCACGTCGACGGTCCGCTGGAGCACCCGTTTGGCGACGCCGAGCTGCCCGGTGGAGATCCAGGTCAGGCCGCAGCAGACCGCCTGGTCGGGCACCCGCACCCGCCAGCCGGCCGCCTCCATCACCTCGACGGCGGCCTGGGCGATGCCGGGGTGGAAGTGGTTGGTGAAGGTGTCCGGCCACAGGAGGACCTCGCCCCGCGAGCCGTCGCCGCCCGGGGTTCGCCGGGCGAACCAGCGCTGGAAGCTCTCGGTGGCGAACACCGGGATCTCCCGGCGCTGGTCGACCCCGCCGAGCAGCTTCGCGAGCCGGCTCAGCCCGGGCGCCTGGGCCAGCGCGTTCACCGTGCGTGGTGCCCGCGCGGCGACCGCGGCCACGGCGGGCAGCCAGCCCATCGAGTAGTGCGCGCGGGGGCGGAGCCGGCCCTGGTAGTGGTGGGACAGGAACTCCGCCTTGTACGTCGCCATGTCCACGTTGACCGGGCAGTCGGCCTTGCATCCCTTGCAGGCCAGGCAAAGGTCGAGGGCGTCCCGGACGGCGTTCGACCGCCACCCGTCGGCGATGACACCGCCCCGGGCCGTCCCGTCGAGCATCTCGAAGAGCAGCCGCGCCCGGCCTCGGGTGGAGTGCTCCTCCTCCCGGGTGGCCATGTACGACGGGCACATCACCCCGCCGTGCGGTCGGCGGCATTCGCCGACGCCCACGCAGCGCAGCACGGCCCGGCCGAAACTGCCGGAGTCGTCGGGGTAGCGGAAGTGGGTCTGCACGTCGCCGTGGTTGTAGTCGACGCCCAGCCGGAGGTGGCTGTCCAGCGGATAGGGGGCGACGACCTTGCCCGGGTTCATCCGGTCGGCGGGGTCGAAGATGGCCTTGAACTGCCCGAACGCGCGGATCAGTCGCTCGCCGAACATCTTCGGCAGCAGTTCGCCCCGGGACTGGCCGTCGCCGTGCTCGCCGGAGAAGGAGCCCCCGTAGGAGACGACCAGGTC
The DNA here is from genome assembly GCF_042870725.1 of Micromonospora sp. NPDC006431. Taxonomy (NCBI): domain Bacteria; kingdom Bacillati; phylum Actinomycetota; class Actinomycetes; order Micromonosporales; family Micromonosporaceae; genus Micromonospora; species Micromonospora sp. NPDC006431. The sequence goes on along the minus strand of NZ_JBIAHQ010000018.1, from coordinate 23,590 downwards.
CGAGGCGCGCTCGATGAAGGAGCGGTACTGGCGTACACCCTCGGCCGTGGTCAGCTTGAACGGGATGCGGGTGTGGACGCAGCCCTGCCCGAAGTGCCCGTACAGGGACGCCTGCTCGAAGCCGTACTCCCGGTACAGGGTGTCGAGATCGCGCAGGTAGTCGCCGAGTCGCTCCGGTGGGACCGCGGAGTCCTCCCAGCCCTCCCAGGTGTCCGCCTCACCCGGTACGCGGGCGGTGGCACCGAGGCCGGACTCGCGGACCCCCCACATCTGCTCCTCGTGGGCCTCGTCGTCGAAGCGGTGCACGGTCGGCCCGTTCTCACGCCGCAGCGCGTGGAGCAGCCGGGCGAGGGCGGCCTCCGCCTCCTCCGGCGTGTCGCCGCCCATCTGGAGCATCAGCCAGCCGCCGCCCTGTGGGAGCAGGTGCAGCGCGGCGGGGTGCAGGTGCTTGCGCTTCTCGAAGTTGATCAGTTTGTCGTCGAGGCCTTCGAGCGTGATCGGGTTGTGCGGCAGGATGCGCGGCACGTCGTCGGCCGCGGCGGCGATGTCCGGGTAGCCGAGGAACACCATCGCCTTGCAAGGCACCACCGGGACCAGCTTCAGCCGGGCCCGCAGCACGGTGACCAGGGTGCTCTCCGAGCCGGTCAGGGCCTGCGCCACGTGGAAGTTCTTCTCCGGCAGGAGGCTGTCCAGGTTGTAGCCGGAGACCCGCCGGGGGATGTGCGGGTAGCGGGTGCGGAGGTCGGTCAGGTACTCGTCGCGCAGCGCGCGCAGCTGGCGGTAGATCTCGGCCGGCCGGCCGCCCCGGCGCTGGATCTCGGCGTACGCCTCGTCGCTGGTCTCGCCGACCCACATCCGGGTGCCGTCGTAGAGCAGCACCTCCAGCTCGACGAGGTTGTCGACCGTCTTGCCGGTGCGCTGCGCCGTCGACCCGCAGGAGTTGTTGCCGATCATCCCGCCGATGGTGCAGTGGTTGTGGGTCGACGGCTTCGGGCCGAACTCCAGCCGGTACGGGGCCAGCAGCTCGTTGAGCGTGTCCAGCACGATGCCCGGCTCCACCAGGCACGTCTTCGCCTCGGCGTCCACCTCGAGCAGCCGGTTGCAGTACTTCGACCAGTCGATCACCACAGCGGTGTTCGTGCACTCGCCGGCCAGGCTCGTGCCGCCGCCGCGGGACAGGACGGGGACGCCCAGCTGACGACACACCTCGATGGTGGCGACGGCCGCGTCGACGGTGCGCGGCACCACCACACCGAGCGGGATCTGACGGTAGTTGGAGCCGTCGGTGGAATAGGCGCCACGGGACCCGGCGTCGAACCGGACCTCGCCGTCCACCACTGGGCGCAGCCGGGCGGCCAGGGCGGCCAGGTCCACGTCGGTGGCGGGAGCGGGCGCCCGGGTCACCGGGTCGGGCAGTCTGACCGGCGCAGGGGCGACCCGGGTCATGACCGCAGCTCGTTGATCTTGTCCCGGGCCACGGTGGCGAGCGTCGCCTTCTTGTGCGGCTCACCGCGCAGGAACGCCTCGGTGAAGTGCTTGGCCTGCTCGTAGCGGACCTTGCCGGGCATCGGCGGCTCGTTGGGGTTGACGTCGCAGTCCACCAGCGCCGGCCCCGGATGTGCCAGAGCCTCCCGGACCGCCCCGGACAGCGACTTCGGGTCGGTGACCTTCACGCCGTATCCGCCGCAGGCTCGCGCCCAGGCCGCGAAGTCCGGCTCCGGCTGCCCGTGCCGCACCTCGTACTCCGGGTAGCCGAGGATGATCTGCTCCCACAGGATCTGCCCGTACGCGTTGTTGTTGTTGATCACCACCTTGATCGGCAGTTCGTGGCGGACGGCGGTGAGGAACTCGGCCATCAGCATGGCGAACCCGCCGTCACCGACGAACGCGATCACCTGCCGCCCCGGAAACGCGTGCTGCATGGCGACCGCGTACGGCAGGCCCGGCGCCATGGTGGCCAGGTTGCCGGACAGGTAGAACTCCCGGTTGCCGCGGATGGTCCAGTGCCGCGCCGCCCAGGTGGCGATGGTGCCGGAGTCGCAGGTGAGGATGGCGTCCGAGGTGGCGGCCTCGTCGACGCAGCTGATCAGATACTGCGGGGCGATCGGCTCACGGCTCGGGTCCTCCAACGCTTCCATGTCCGCGCGCCAAGCGTCCCGCGCCTGCTGGTACTTCGTCAGGAAGGCGCGGTCCGATCGGGCCTGGAGCATCGGCAGCAGTTGCTGCAACGCCACCTTGGCGTCCGCGGTGACGGCCGCGTCGACCGGCAGGCGCAGACCGATGAGGCTCGCGTCGATGTCGATCTGGACCACCCGCGCCTGGCCCGGCGAGGGCAGGTACTTCCCGTAGGGAAAAGAAGTGCCCACCATCAGCAGGGTGTCGCACTCCTCCATCAGTTCCTCGCTCGGCTTGGTGCCGAGCAGGCCCAGACCGCCGGTGGTCAGCGGATGATCGTCGGCGACCACCATCTTTCCCGACAATGTCTTCACGATCGGGCTGGCCAGCGCGTCGGCCACCGCGAGGACCTCGTCCCGAGCACGGCGGGCGCCGACGCCGACCAGCATCGCGACCTTCTTCCCGGCGTTGAGCACCTCAGCCGCCCGGGCCAGATCCGCCTGCACGGCCGACACCGCCGGCTGCGACACCACCGGGCTGCTCATCGGCGGCTTCCCCGGGCTGACATGCCGATACGGATCCTCCCCCGCCGCGGCGACCTGCACATCATTGGGGAAGGACAGGTGTGCGACGCTGCGCCGGGCCAGAGCGTGCCGGATGGCGATATCCACCACCCCGGGCACCTGCTGTGGATTCGTCACCATCAGGTTGTAGGCCTCCGCCACATCCTGATACAGCAACGCCGCGTGCACCTCCTGCTGATAGTGCGAACCCAGCACCGACGTCTCCTGCATGCCGGTGATAGCCAACACCGGCACGTGGTCGAGCTTGGCGTCGTAGAGGCCGTTGAGCAGGTGAATCGCCCCCGGCCCGGACGTCGCGACACACACCCCGACTCGCCCCGTCGCCTTCGCATAGCCGGTGGCCATGAAGGCCGCCGCCTCCTCGTGGTGCACCAGCACGAACCTCAGCTTGTCCCGCTGCCGGCGGAAGCCCTCCATCAGCCCGTTAATGCCGTCCCCGGGCAGACCGAAGACCGTGTCGACGCCCCAATCCACCAGCCGTCGCGCCAGGCTCTCGCCTACGATCTCCTGCACGTCACGCCTCCTGATCCTGGAGTTACCGCAGTCTCCGCCCGCGAGTGCTGGCCGGTGGAGCGCGGCGCAGCCCCCGCGCCCGCCGCCGCTTCTCGTGCCGGCTGGGCCGCGGCAGGGCCTGGTGCTCGCGTCCCGCACGTCCCGAGTCTCCGGCAGCTACCCGGGCCCGTGCCGGCGAACCGGCAAATGGCCGCTCTGCTCCCCCGTCCGCCGTGCCACCCCGGCGTTGTCTGGAAGTCACCTGCGGCGACCGAGTCGCGCCGCCAGATAGCCGATGACCAGCCCGGCGGCCACGGTGGCGAGGGTGCGGCTGCTGACCGCCGCCCGGAGCCGGGTGAATCCCTCGCGGGGGTCGGCGACCGCACCGGCCACGTTGCCGGCCGCGCCGACGACCACGTCACTGAACCGGCTCTTGTCCATCGCCCGCCACCTCTCCTGCCCGCTCCTCTTACCGCCCGTACCCGCCGTTCAGGGCGCCAAACGGGCGGCTCCCGGCCCGGGCGGCCAACCGGTCGCGCCGGGCGGCTCGGTCGGCCACGCCGTCCGGCTGTCAGGTGGGAGCTGACAGCCCTGCTGCGCGGCTGTCCAGCTCGCGTCCCTACGCCAAAGCGGGGTCAAGGATGCCCGAGCCGGTGGGATACTCCTCCTGCTGGCGCCGGCAAGCCGCGGACGTTCCGGCCGCCCGCGACCACGATCCGCCCTTGGCCGCGGCGCTGCGGCGTACGCCCACTACGGCACGGGCCCGCCGCCGGCGGCGGCCCGCCTCGCGGACAGGAGGGCCCGATGCACCAGCCGCAAGGCAGGCGTCCACCCCGCGCCGGGACCACGACCGGGCCCGCCGCGGCGGACCCCTTCGTCTGCAACGCCCGCGATCACGGCCTGACCGGCGACGGAACCACCAACGACCAGCCGGCACTCCAGCGGTTGGTCGACCACCTCGGCGCCGCCTACGCCCACGACGGTCAGCCGCGCACCATCTACTGCCCGTCCGGGGTGTACTCGATCAGGGACAAGGGCACCGTGTGGAGAAGCGGTGTCTCGCTGATCGGCGCGGGGGCCGCCGCCACCCGGTTCGTGCTGGCCAATCCGGGCGATCCGCGCTCCCCCACTCCGCTGGCCTACTTCACCGCCCGGGAACACGGCGCCAGCCGCGACAACCACATCGCCGACTGCACCTTCGCGTACTTCGAGATCGACGGCTCCGGGGTGCGGCTGCCCGAGTACGACGTGCTCGCCAAGGGCCTGGGCATGCAGTACGTGTGGCGGGGCCGCTTCCACGACCTGTATATCCACGACACGGCGGCCACCGGCTTCGGCTGCGACTTCCTGCAGGACACGTTCGTCGACAGTCTGTTGATCGAGCACTGCGGCCGGCTGGAGAACGGCGAGTGGATGGGTGGCGCCGGCATCGGCATCGGCATCGGCGGCTGGGGGCCGGTGGAGCGGTGCACGGTCAGCGCGTGCACCACGATCCGCAACGGCACCAACGGTATCTTCTTCGAGCTGCAGGGCAGGGACTGGACACCGCCTCGGGGGATCCGCGTCATCGGCTGCCACGCCGAGGGCAACCGGTTCGGCATCTCCGACTGGGGCGCCGACGGGCTCATCGTCTCCGGCTGCACCTTGATCGGCAACCACCAGGCCGGCTACGACGTGTCCTCGCTCGGCACCACGGGCGTGGCCGGGCGGGGCGGCATCGTGACCGGCTGCGTCATCGAGGACAACGTCTGGGACGGGGTCGCCATCGGCAACACCCCGGGCCCCTACACCGTCGAAGGCAACCGCATCAGCCGTAACGGCCGCTACGGCTACTGGCAGCACAACCTCGCCGGCGGACCCCAGGCGCCCGCCACCGACATGATCATCAAGGACAACGAGTTCTGGGACAACGCTCTCGAGGGCATCCTCGCCGGCTCCTCGCTGGCCGACGTCGCCATAGCCGGCAACCGCATCCGCAACAACGGCCGGCGCACCGCACCCGCCTCGTCCGGCAGCGGCGACACCGTCTCCTACACCGAACGGTCCCTCACCGACACGTCCGCGAACTGGGTGCCGGACGGCCACCGCGGCAAGTGGATCACCGCCGGTGGGCACCGGGTCATCGTCATGGGCAACACCGCGACCAAGTTGGTGCTCGCGCCGCGCCGCCCCGGCGCGCTGGCCGCCTGGCCGGACCGCACCCCACCGCCGGGGACTCCCTACGAGATACCCGGTGCCCCGCCCACCAGGGCCGGCATCACCGTGGCCGCTGCCACCTACCACCCCACCATCCACAACAACCGGATCTGGGACAGCCAGCCCCACCGGACCCAGACCCACGGCCTCCAGATCACCACCGCCGGCACCTGCGAATCCGGGTGGGTCCACGACAACCACCTGGAAGGCAACGCCGTCGCGGCCGTCCGCTTCGACACCGCTCCGTCCGGCGGGTGCTGGTACCACAACATCGGCCTGGATGACTGTCCCGGGCCCTGACCACGGCATGGAAATTGCGATGCCGGTGTGGCACCAGGATGGGTAGTTTGCCCAGATGACCGCAGTCCCGATGGCCACCTCGCGCCTGCAGTTCCACACCGATCCCGGCGAGTTCCTCGCCGCGGCCGGTGACCACCTGGCCGCCGATCCGGTGATCAGTACGGTAGTGGCCGCCTTCGCGCACCGGCGGTCGGCGCAGCAGGCCGATGGGATCGCGCAGCCCGACCGCGACTGGTGGTTGGTGGTCAGAGACGAGTCCGGCACCGTGGTCGGTGCCGGGATGCGCACAGCTCCGTTCGCGCCCTACCCGCCGTTCCTGCTGCCGATGCCCGACGAGGCGGCCGTGGCCCTGGCCCGCACGTTGCACGAGCGCGGGGAGGAAGTGCTTGCGATCAACGGGGCTCTTCCCGCCGTCGAACTGTGCGCCGCCGAGCTGACCCGGCTCGGTGGGGGTCGGGTGCAGGTCAGGCAACACACGCGGCTGCACGAGCTCGGCGAGCTGGTCCAGCCGGAGCCCGCGCCCGGCGGCCTGGTGGCCGCGACCGAGGACGACGTGGACCTGGTCACGGAGTGGTTCGGCGCGTTCATGGGCGATGCCGACGAACAGGCGGGCCGTCCGCGGGGGGCCAGCGCGCACGAGGTGCCCGAGCGTGCGGAGTTGCTGCGCCGGCTCCGTGCCGGGCGGATGTGGTTCTGGGTCGACAAGGAAGGGCAGCCGGTGCACCTGACGGGCGCCAACCCACCGTCGTACGGGGTCGCGCGGGTGGGTCCGGTGTACACGCCCCCGACGCAGCGCGGGCGCGGCTGGGCCAGCAACGCGGTCGCCGAGGTTTCCCGGCGGCTCCAGGCCGAGGGTGCGCGGGTGTGCCTGTTCACCGACCAGGCGAACCCGACCTCGAACAAGGTCTACGCGAGGCTCGGCTACCGCGCGGTGGTCGACATGGCCAACCTCGTCATCGTGCGCTGACGCGGTACCGGCTCGGCGGTGCGGTCGGGTGCCAGTCCGGCTGACCGCGACCGGCAGCCCGTCGTCACGGCGAGAGCGCCGGGCCGTCAAGTTGGCGTTCCGGCTCGCACGTCCCAGCCCGAAGCTTAGGCTGAACCTTGGCGCCGCCAAGGAGATTCCCTGCTCTGGCCCGCCGGCGCATCGGCCGGCTCGCGTGTTGTGCGCCGCGTCACAGCAGACAGCGGAGATCTCGCTCCCCGTGGGGGTGACCGTGTTTCCGGGCGAGATCTACCGTGCGCCGAGGAGCTGGGCAGAGCAGGCATACCGACAGCTCAACTACTTCAACGAGGTCGACCGGGGCGGTCACTTCGCGGCATGGGAGAAGCCCCAACTGTTCGCGGAGGAGCTTCGAGCGGCCTTCCGGTCGCTGCGATGACCGGGTAAGCCGACCGACGACATCAGCGTCCATCGGACCGGAGACGGTCGGCTACGCCGGCTGGAAGGGCCACTCCTCGAACGACCGGCAGCGCCCGTCCTCGGCGAACCGCATGATCCACAGGTCGCGGTACTCCTGCTCGACCGGGTCGCCGTACCGGACCTCCACTCGGGCGACCGCAGTGTCGCCCTCGACCGCGACGATCTCGCTGGTCAGTTGGAACACCTCGTCGGGGCCGTCGCGCTCGACCTCCCACATCCGGGCTATCGCCGGCAGGCCGATGACCGGTGTCCGGTAAGGCCCCTGCAGGTAACTCGCCGCTTCGGTGAAGAGCGTGGCGAGCAGCTCGGTCCCCGGCGTGCGCCACGCCTGCTCGTAGGCCGCGAGCCAGCCCGTCACCTGCTTCCGATCCACAAGTACCCAGCTTGCCAGCTGACCGGCGTCAGGTGGCGAGATCCGGCCAGGCCACGCGCGAGGCTGTCGCCGTCCGCGGCCGTCACGGCCGGACCGGCCCTGCCGGCGAGCGGTCAGGCCAGCAGCTCGGCGAGCGCGTCGGCGAAGACCTCGTGGTGCCGGGCGACGTCCTCGACGGTGGTCTGCGGGCACATCAGCGCCATGTTGTGGAACGGGGTCAGCAGGACGCCCCGGTTGATCAGGTAGACGTGCAGGTAGTCCTCCAGGTCGGGGTCGGCGCAGGCCGCTGACTCGGTGCCGGTGCGGGGAGCCGGCGCGGCGAAGCGGTACTCCACCCGCGCGCCGAGTTGGCTCACCGACCAGGACAGGGCGTACCCGTCGATGATCTTGCGGATGCCCGCGGCGAAGACGGTCGCCACGTCGATCATGCCGGCGAACGCGTCGTCGGTGAGTACCTCCTGCAGGGTGGCTCGGGTGGCCGCGATCGACACCGGGTTGCCGGCGAGGGTGCCCCCGACACCGCCCATGTCCACGAGGTCGAGGTCCGCCCGGCCGGTCAACGCGGCGGCCAGTTCGGCGGACAGGCCGTACGCGCCGACCGGGACGCCGCCACCGATGGCCTTGCCGATCGTGACCACGTCCGGCGTCAGCCCCCACGCGGCCGTCGCGCCGCCCGGCCCGGCGGAGAAGGTGTGCGTCTCGTCGTTGATGAGGTAGGTGCTGTGCTGCCGGGTGAGCGCGCGAACCCCGTCGAGGTAACCGGGCTCGGGCAGCACGATGCCGATGTTGGTCAGCGCCGGCTCCATCAGCACCGCGGCGACGTCGCCGTGTGCGAGTTCGCGGGCCAGGCCGTCGAGGTCGTTGAATTCGGCGACCCGGCTGGTCACGGTCACGTCGCAGGGGGCGCCGACGTTGCCCTCGCGGCTGCGCGGGCGCCCGTCCGGCCCCACCACGATCAGCGATTCGTCCACGGAGCCGTGGTAGCAGTAGCTGTTGACCAGGATGCGGGGTCGGCCGGTGATGGCGCGCAGCAGCCGGATCGCCCACCGGTTGGCGTCGGTGGCGGTCAGGGTGAAGCTCCAGGTGGGCAGCCCGAAGCGTCGGCTCAGCTCGGCCCCGACCGTCGCCGCCTCCTCAGTGGGCAGCATGGTGCTCCCTCCGCCGAGCTCGGCCAGTCGACGGGTGACCGCGGCGACGACCGGGTCCGGGGAATGTCCGGCCATCGCGCCGGTGTCGCCGAGGCAGAAGTCGACGTAGTCGTGTCCGTCGATGTCGGTAAGTCGGGCCCCGCGGGCCCGGTCCACGTACACCGGGAAGCCGGCGGCGTTCTTGTTCATCCACGTCATCGGCACCTTGCCGAACAGGTGCTCGGCCCGGGCGTACGCGGCGGCCGACCGGGGGTGCCGCTCGACGAACTCGGCCCGCTCCCGCTCAAGGAGCCGGTTGAGACGCGCGCGGTCAACCCCGTCAGCTACGAAATCCGTCGGCATCGGGCGACAGTACCAACGAAGTGCTCATCGAACCAATAGCTGCGCGACCGATTCCGGCCTCTCACGCCGGGCAGCCCAACGACCTCTTCCGTCCGTGGGATGAGCGGAGGACCGGCCCTCCACCCGGCATGATGGGAGGAGCCGCCAGGAACTGGAGGGATGAGGCATGAGACTTGGCCTGCACTACTGGAACTTCTCCACGCCCGCCGACCCGGCGGAGATCGCCCCGGCCCTGGCGGAGACCGCAAGGATCGCGGAGCAGGCCGGCGTCTCGACATTCACGGTCATGGACCACTACTTCCAGATGGAGTTCACCACGTCGGCCGACGAGCCGATGCTCGAGGCCTACACAACCCTGGGCTACGTGGCCGCGAAGACTGAACGGATGACGCTCGGCGTCCTCGTCACCGGGGTGATGTACCGCTACCCGGGCCTGCTCGCCAAGATTGTCACCACTCTGGACGTGCTCTCCGGCGGGCGCGCCCAACTCGGCATCGGCGCGTCGTGGTACGAACGCGAGCAGCGCGGCCTCGGCGTACCGGTCGTCCCGGTCGGCGAGCGCTTCGAACGGCTCGAGGAGACGTTGCAGATCTGCCGGCAGATGTGGAGCGCCAACAACGGCCCGTTCGACGGCAAGCACTACCAACTGGCCGAGACGCTGTGCGTGCCGGCGCCGATCAGCCGACCCCACCCCCCGATCATGATCGGTGGGGGCGGCGAGAAGAAGACCCTGCGGCTCGTGGCCCGCTACGCCGACGCCTGCAACCTGTTCGGCGAGAGCGCCGCCCAGGTCGCGCACAAGCTGGACGTCCTGCGGCAACACTGCGCCGCCGAGGGCCGGGACTACGACAGCATCGAGAAGACCGTGCTGGTCATGCGGCCGCCCCTGGCCGACGTTGACGCGTTCGTGGCCGAGGTGGCCGAGTACGCCGCGCTCGGCGTGACGGAGGTGCAGGCGATGCCCGACCGCCACCCGGTCGAGTTCGCGCAGCAGCTGGCCGAGCAACAGGTCACGACGCTGCTGGCCGAACTTCCCTGAGCTACCGGCGGCCGATCAGCGGCGAACCCACGACCCGTGGCGACCCATCCCTCGCGTGGGCCCCGACGTCGGGGCCGATCGTCAACTATCCTTCCGGAGGTGCCGGCACCGCTGTCGCCCCGCCTCGCCTCGATCGTGAACGCCCTTCCCCTCCAGCCGCACTCCCGCGTCCTGGAGATCGGATGCGGGCCCGGGGCCGCCGCACGAGCCGTGGCAGCCCGGCTCACCACCGGCCACATCCTGGCCATCGACCGATCCGCCCGCGCCGTCGCACAGGCGGAGGCCGGTGCGGCGCCCGAGATCGCGTCCGGCCGCATGAGTGTCCGCCAGGTCGCGGCCGAGGATTTCGTCCTGCACGAAGGCGAAGAACCGTTCGACATCGTGTTCGCCGTCCGCGTCGGCGCCCTCGACGGGCGGCATCCCCAGGCGGGTCAGCGGGTGTTGCCGCGGATCGCCGTGGCGACCAGGGCCGACGCCCGCCTCTTCGTCGACGGCGGCGACCCGCTTCGCGAGCTATCCATCCCGAGGTCGTGAGAGCTCCTGCCGGCGGTCCCGGTGGTGGCCGGGCGCGTCAGCGCGCCCGGCCACCACGATCGAGGTCAGGTCAGCCCTGACCCCCGAGGTACATCGCGTTGAACAGCAGGCGGTAGGTGCCGTGCGACTGGGCCCGGTGCTGCGGCTTGAACCCGATCATCACCACCTGCCCGTCGCCCACCTTGGCCGTGACCACGGCCCCCTTCCCGCCGATGACGTCGTCACCGAGGAGGAAACCGCTCTTCAGCAGGTTCGTCTTCGGCCAGCTGGCCGCCACCGTGACGCCCGTGGCTCCGTGCTCGACCTCGAACGCGGGGCCGTTGGCGACGAACGCCGACGCGGTCGAGGCAAACCCGGCGCCGACCGGGTCGGTCGAGTCGACGTTGAGGTTCAACACCGATCCCGGGATGTTGTACCGGGTGTCGGCCACCCCTTCGGTGACGTCCTTGACCGGCACCCCGAACGCCTTGATCGGCAGCTGGGCCGCCTTGTTCAGGGTCACCAGCGTGCCGCCCGCCTCGACGAACGCCTTGAGCTTGGCCACGCCCGCGTCGGTCATCCCGCCGGTGTACTCCGGCGGCAGCGATCCAGCCGCCCGGCCGTTGCGCATCGAGTTGTACGTGGCGTCGGGCAGCACGATCGTGTCGAACTTCGCCCGCAGGTCGCCGGCCCGAACCGCCGCGTTCGTCAGCTTCTCGTAGCGGAAGCCGAACTGGTCGAGGATCAGCCGGGTCCAACCCTCGTCGTAGTTGTTGAACCCGTCGTACAGGCCGATCCGGGGTGCGGCGAGAGTGGTCACCTTCGCCGGTTTCACGTCCACCGCCGCGATGCTGAGCCCGAGCCGGGTGGCGAGCGACGTCACCCGCTCGTCCGTGCCTGCCGCGGGCGTGACCAGGAAGGTCCCGGCCGGCAGGGTGCCGGTTCGGGTGGTCACCTCGCCACCGCTGCGGGAGACCTTCTCCCCCGCCGCGAGCAGCGAGTTCACCGCGGCCGAGCTGTCGTTGACGCGGGGGTCGAGGGCGTACGCGTACTTCGGTGCGCCCGCCACCACCCCGGTCGGCACGGCCGGCCAGTCGACCTGGCGGGTGGTGGCCGGGACCGGCTGGTCGAGCTTCTCGACGGTGACGCCCATCTGGAACGACAGGGTGTAACCGGTGATGTCGTACGGCGGCTCCAGCGGGCCGCCGGGGTAGAGCCGACGGTCCGGGTACTTCTGCGCGTTGAGCAGGTCCAGGACCGCCGCCCGGTAGGGCTGGGCCTCCCGGACGAGGTAGCTGCCGGCCGGGTAGGTGCGGTTGCCCACGGTGAACGAGCTCACCGCCTGCTCGACCCGGATGTTGTTCCACCGCAGCTTGTCCACCAGCTTCGTGGCGGTCGGGAAGTCGGCCTGGTCGGCCGGGATCACGTAGGTCGTGCGGGCGCCGTCGCGCGCGCCGTCGCGGGCCATCTGCGACGCCCCGTAGAGCAGGGACTCCCGGTCGTCGCTGGCCACGCGCAGCATCGCCCACGAGGCCGTCTTGATGTAGTCGCAGCTCTGCGAGAGGTGCCACTCACCGCCCTTCCAGGGGCTGGGGTAGAACACCGACGGCTCGCTGGTCGAGGTGCCGTCCGCGAAGGTCTTCGGGAACGTCGCGGGGTCGTACACCCGGGGCGTCGCCGAGGCGTGCGCCGTCTCGGTCAGGATGCCGATCTGGTTGTGGTAGTACGGCGCGGTCCGCGCGCCGCCGTTCCACCAGATGTCGTACGACTGGCGCGCCAGCGCGCCGCCCTTGTCCTCCCGTTCCAACCGCTGCCCCATCGCGTCGCCGACGAGGTTGACGCCGCGGACCACCTGGGGGTGGATGTTCGGGTTCAGCGGGTCCTCGTACGGCGGGATGCTGATTCGCGCCGGGAAGACCGCCGTCTGGTGCACGTTGTGCATGACCTGCGGGATCCACTCGTGGAACAGTTGACGCCCGACGTTCTGGGTCTCCTGCAGGTTGAACATGTACCAGTCACGGTTGTTGTCGTGCCCGGCGTACTTCTGGTAGAGCTCCGGATAGCCGGCGTCCTGGTAGGGACCGCCGAGGTTCTGGCGGTACCACTCGGCGACCTTGGTCCCGCCGTCCGGGTTGACGTTCGGCACCAGCAGGGTGATGACGTTGTCGCGGATCGCGCGCGCCTCGGGCGTCTCGCTGGTCACCAGGTCGTAGGCGAACTGCGGGGCGGTCTGGTGACCGGCCACCTCGGTGGAGTGGATGCCGAAGTCGACCCAGGCGATGGCCTTGCCGTTCTTCGCCAGGTCACGCGCCTCCGGTGCGGAGAGCGCGTCGCCCTGGGACAGCTGTACCGAGGTCTTCCGGTAGCGCTCGAGGTCCTTGTCCTTGAGGTTCTTCTCCGAGGAGACGATGGCCATCAGTTGCGGCCGGCCCTCGCTGGTCTTGCCGATCTCGACCAGCTTCATCCGGTCGCTGGCCTTGTCCAGCGCACGGTAGTAGTCGGCGATCTGCTCGTACGTGGCCAGTTTGTAGTCCGCGCAGGGCACCCAGCCGATCACGGACTCCGGCTTCGGCACCCGGTCTCCTGCGGTGGCGACGGTTCCCGACGTCAGCACCGGCGTACCGATCAACGTCAGTACGCAGGCGAGTGGCACCGCGGTCCGAGACAGTCTTCGTTTCACCTGACACCCCTTCACAGCACATTGCACGACGGAAAAGGGACCGACAGGGGCGGCCGCGCCAGATCGGATGAGATCGATTCAACAGGCTTCGATCAATTTCAGGAACGCTCTCGGCGGCAATTGAGCAAATCTTGAGCCTTGCTGATGTTGCCGAACCCGACCCGGACAGCCTGGTCCGGGGTGATTGGCCTCGCGTCCGCGGTCCGGCTGGTCGACAGGCGAGGTATTGAACGAAGGCAGACGTTTCAATGGCACGGCAGAATTGCGGTCGAGGTTTTCCTCAACGACCGCACACATATTCGCCCCGCGACCCGTCGAACCGGAGGGCGGGAACACTTTCCCGCCCTCCGTCTGGGCTACTGGGTGAGCTCGGCGACCTGTTCAGCCGTCAGCCGAAGCGCCTCCGCAGGAGCTTCAGCGCGCATCCTGGCCGCCGCGGGCGGGTCGGCGGGCCGCCGCAGATGCCAGTCCGTCGTCGCCTGGTAGGCGGCCACCACCGACAACAGCCGGTCCTCGGCGTACGGCAGTCCGCCGAGGATGGTGCCGATCGGCACGCCCGCGGCGGTGAACCCGATCGGGAAGGCGATCTCCGGCAGACCCAGGATGTCGAAGGGCACCGGGTCGGTCTGCACCACCACGTCGCACACGTCGAACAGGTCGTTGAGCACCCGTTCCATCAGCAGCAGTTTGGCCCGCTGACCGGTGAGGAACTCGTTGCCACCCAGCAACGCTCCCTGCAGCCAACTGGTCACTGACACGCCGAAACCGCGCAGGTCTGTCCGCAGGTACGGCATGAACGGCTCGCTGCGCTCCGGCAGCCGAATGTTGTTGAAGGTGCTGCCGGTCAGTTGGCTCCACCCGTCCGGCAGGGACACGTCCACCAGCGCCGCCCCGGGTATCTCGGCGAGTTGGGCCAGGTACGCCTGGCGGGCCGCCGCGGTGGCCGAGGTGCCGTTGGTGAAGCCGGGCAGCACACCGATCCTGGTGTTCCACCGCAACCTGACCCGGTTCCTCTGGTAGACCGGGGTGGCCGCGTCGATGAGCTCGGGCACGTCGGGCAGTCCCTGGCTGCGCGGGTCCGCCGGGTCCTCGCCCGCCATCGCGGTCAGCATGATGGCGGCGTCCTTGGCATCGCGCGCCAGCGGGCCCGGATGGTCACGGGTGTAGCTGAGCGGGATGACGCCGGTCGCCGAGACGCGGCCCATGGTCGGCTTGAGTCCGGTCAGGTTCTGGGCGTTGGAGGGTGCGGTGATCGAGCCACCGGTCTGGGTGCCGATGCCGGAGGTGGCCATCCGGCCGGCCACCGCGGTGGCGGTGCCGGTGGACGATCCGCCGGGGTCGGTGTTGCGGTTGGTCGGCGTCCAGGCGTTCACCGTGGTGATCACGCCGGCGGGCGTGGTGGCACGGGTGGTGGCCAGCGGGCCCATCTGCGTCTTACCGAGGACGATCGCGCCGCCCGCCTTGAGCCGGGCCACCGCGGTCGCGTCGTACGGCGGCACGAAGTCCTTGAACAGGAAGGAGTTCGCGGTCGTCAGGACGCCTTCGGTGTAGTAGTTGTCCTTGATGGCCAGGGGAATGCCATGGAGCGCGCCGAGTCGTGGCGCGCGGACGGCAGCGCGTGCCGCCGCGGTGGCCGCGTCGGCGAGCACCAGGTTGAACGCCTGGTAGGTGCTGTCGTACGTGGAGATGCGGGCCAGGTACGCCTCGACCAACTGTTCGGGGGTCAGCTTGTTGGCGCGGATGAGCCAGGCCGCCTCGGCGATGGTCAGCTCGGTCGGATCGGCGACCGCCTCCGGCCGGGGCTGGGTGTAGGCGTTGGGCTGGTCCAGGGCCCGGTTCCTGGTCCCCGCCCCGGGGTCCACGGACAGCGGGCCGACCGCCAGCGCCAACGACGGCGAGGCGACGGTGGCCCCTGCCGCGGAGGCGATGGCCAGCGCGGCGGCGCGGGCCAGGAACACGCGACGGTCGATCGAACGGTCGAGTGGTTCGCCAGTCATGCCTTCCGCCATTCTGCGCTGTTCGAGGGGTACAGAATCGGCACATGTTGCTGCGACAGCGCCCTCCCGACCTCGGGATCCGTGGCGTCGGGGGCGGGCAACTGGTACGCGGCCAGCGTCGCCACGGTGCCGCGCAGAAACGAGCGCAGCGAGGCGAGCACCGAATCCCGGCCCGGCGAGCCGGTCTCCGGGTCGGCGGCGCTTCCTGGCGGAAGTTGATCGAGATCGATACCGAGCGTGGCCAGCCGAGCTCGGATCAGGGTGTTCAGCTCAGCATCGGTGGGCGGAGTAGGGGCCATGGTGCTCCTCTGGTGATGCACGTCGCCGTGTTCCATCGAAGTGAGCCGAACCTAGGCTGGCCACACTGCCTGGAGGCACCTCAGGCATGGAAATTGAGGGACTCTTGAGTCTGCCCGTCCGAGGTGGACGAAGGCCGCCACGGTGACGAGCATGGGGGTGCCTGGTTGCCCGGACAGTCAAGGGCGCGACGTCGAGATGATCTCCACTGCGCCGAGTGCTGTCCGCATCCGTGCCACGGCCACCACGACCGCCGGCGTATCCCACGCCGGCGACACCCATCTCCGCGCAATTCCCGGCCGCGGCTCTCCCGCGAGTTCCGGCGAACACGGCACTACGCCCTACGCATCTAGGCAGGTCAATGCCATAGGAAAGGCGTCGCCACTTTCGTTACATTTTCCTTCATCTGCCTACTTGATATTCAAGTGATGACCGTCAATGCTTCTGCGGCAGTACTTTGGGCTCCCGACCCGCTATCCGAAAGGTAGGGAACATGTCCACAAGACTGCTCCGCGGCCTGGCAGCTCTCGCGGTGGTGACCGCGGCGACGCTGGCCACGGCGGGGACCGCGGGCGCCGCCCCGGCCACCCTCAGCACGTCGAACAGCGCCGTCATCGGAAGCTACGCACAGCTCAGCCCCGAGGTGGCCCGTACCGCCACGGGCAACGGCCCCGACGCCCGGCAGCGGGCCCTGGCAGCGTACTGGACCCCGACCCGAATGAAGGCGGCCAAGCCGGACACCGAGATTCCCACGGTGAAGGCGGCGCTCGCCGCGCGCGACAGCGCCGGGAACCGGGCGACCAGCACCACCCGCCCGCAGGGGCCGTCCGGCAGCGTGGCCCCGGCCGCGCCCGCCGTCGAACCGAAGGCCAGCGGATCCACCGCCACCTCGCCCGGCATGTCGACGCAGGCCTACTACCCCAACTACCCGGTCGGTCACCCGGTGGCCCGCACCTCCGGCAAGGTCTACTTCACCCTCAACGGCGGCAACTACGTCTGCTCGGCGACCATCGTGAACACCGAGGGCAAGTCCGAGGTGTGGACCGCGGGTCACTGCCTCACCGGCAACCGGGCGTGGGCGACCAACTGGACCTTCGTCCCGAACTACAACAACGGATCGGCCCCCTACGGCTACTGGTACGCCACCCAGTTGTGGACGACCACGGCCTGGTTCAACAACAACGGTGACTTCGCCAACGACGTCGGGTCGGCAGTGATGGCCCGCAGCAACGGCTGGCGGATCACCGACTACCTCGGCGGACAGGGAATCGCCTGGAACTACCCGATCGGCCAGTACGACTACGCCTTCGGCTACCCGGCCGCGTCCCCATTCAACGGTGAGGTGCTCACCGCGGAGAACGGCCCGACCTACGACGGGGGCGGCGGCACCATCTACATGCTGAACTACATGACGGGTGGTTCATCCGGCGGGGGCTGGCTGATGTCGTTCGACGGCAACTGGGGCTATCTCAACGGACACAACGACTTCAAGTACAACACCCTGCCGCAGTACATGTTCTCGCCGTACTACGGCAACCAGGTGGCCGACCTGTACAACACGGTCCGGAACATCTCCAGCTAGTGCGACCGAACGGCGCCGGGTCCGCCTCGGACCCGGCGCCGTCCGTCATCCAGGTCGTTCGGATCCTGACGCATCGCGCCGCCTGATCGACACAGGCTCAGACGGGGACTTCGGCGCTGAGGACGATGGTCTTCTCCTCCGGGAGGTGGAGGAACTCGGCCTGACTGGCGGCGTTGTGGGCGAGGCCGATGAACAGGCGTTTCCGCCAGGTGGCCAGCCCGGGATGTGGGGTGCACCGCAAGGTGATCCTCGAGACGAAGTAGGAGACCTCGTCGAGGTCTATCCCGCTGGCGAGGGGGTGGGTCGCGGCGCGGCGCAGGACCTCGGGGAAGTCGGTGGGATCCTGGAAGCCGAACACGGCGGTGATGTGGATGATGCCGTCGTTCGGGTCGCCGAGGTCATCGAGGGTCAGCCGCTGATCCCATGGAATGTGCGGGACGTTCGCGGTACGGCCGGTAATGAACACAATTCGCTCATGCCGGATATGGTTGTGCGCGACGTTCGCGCGCAGTGCCAGCGGGGTGGTGTCCTTGTTCGGATGGGGGAAGACCGCGGTGCCCGGCACCCGCGGGATGTCCGCGGCGTGCAGGGTGTCGATGAAGTCCGACAGTGGTCCTTCCCGTTCGGTCCGTCGCGGGGTGACCAGCTCGGCTCCGCGCCGCCAGGTCATCAGGATCGTGAACAGGGCTACCGCGATGAGCAGCGTCAGCCAGCCACCGTGGCTGACCTTGGCCAGGTTCGCGGTGAAGAAGATCAGCTCGATGCTGCCGAAGACGGCCCCGAACAGCACCACCCGCCGAGCGGACCAGCGCCACAGCGCCCGCGCGACGACCAGGACCAGAGTCGTGGTGATCAGGAAGGTGCCGGTGACCGCCACCCCGTAGGCCGCGGCGAGTTTCGTCGAGGAGCCGAACGCGAACACCACCACCAGGACCGCCGCGAACAGGCTCCAGTTCACTCCGGGCAGGTAGATCTGCCCGTACTCGCGCTGGGACGTCTGCCGGATGCGCAGGTGCGGCAGGAACCCCAGTCGCATGGCCTCCCGGGACACCGAGAAGGCCCCGGAGATCACCGCCTGGGACGCGATCACGGTGGCCACGGTGGCCAGGACGACCATCGGCAGCCGCGCCCATTCCGGCATCAGGAGGAAGAACGGATTGGCCCGGCTGTCCGGTGCGCGTAGAATCAGCGCGCCCTGACCCAGATAGTTGAGGGTCAGCGCGGGAAACACGATGGCGAACCAGGCCCGGCGGATCGGGGCGCGCCCGAAGTGGCCCATGTCGGCGTAGAGCGCCTCAGCGCCGGTGATCGCCAGCACCACCGCGCCCATCGCGACGAACGCGATGATCGGGTGGTCGACGACGAACAGAGCGGCATACGTCGGCGACAGCCCGCCCAGGATGCTCGGGCGACGGAACACCTCGGCCGCGCCGGCCACGCCCAGGCAGGCGAACCAGAGCAGCATGATCGGCCCGAAGATGTTCCCGACCCGTCCGGTGCCCCACCGCTGCCCGGCGAACAGCACGGTGAGGATCGCCGCCGACACCGGCAGCACGACCACCGCCAACTGCGGGGACGTGACCTCCAGCCCCTCCACTGCCGACAGCACCGAGATCGCCGGAGTGATCACACTGTCGCCGTAGAACAGGGCGGCGCCGAGCGCCCCGAGCGCCAGCACGCTGGCGGCGCGCCTTCCGTTGGCGTTGCGCAGCGCCTGTCGGGCGAGGGCGGCCAGGGCCATCACCCCGCCCTCGCCGTGGTTGTCGGCACGCAGAATGAAGATCACATACTTGATCGACACGATCAGGGTGATCGACCAGAAGACCAGCGAGATCACGCCGAACACGTCGCGAGAGCCCGGGTCCAGGCCCCGGTCGAGCGTGAAGACGGTCTTCAGCGCGTACAGCGGGCTGGTGCCGATGTCCCCGTACACCACACCCAACGCGCCGAGCAGCAAGGTCGCCCCCGCCGCTTTTCCCGCCGCCGGGCCCGCCAGCGATGTCTGCGACGCCGTTCCACCGTCTTCCGTCGGCTCGGTGCCGCCTACCGCAGGCTGCTCGTTGTTCGCTTGCTCCGACACCCCACAGGCATACCAACCCGCACGCCGCCATCTACCAGGGAAACCGGAACTGTACGGACGTGATTTTCTTTCGCCCGCCGAACTCGGTGGGATGGACGCCGGTTCACCCGGCGACCAACTCCTCGACCTGCGCCGCCGGTTCGCGGTGGGCCACCTGAGGCGTGGTGCGCCGGCCGGACCACAGCACCCGGGCGACGATGCCCGGCCCAAAGAGCCCCGGCGGCGGCGTCATCAGGTTGGCCACGCTCAGGAAGCGCCGACCGACGACCGGGTGCCGCGCGGCGGCGGCATGCAGCCGGGTGACGTACCCGTTGAGGAAGCGGGTCCGGCGGCTGCGCGGTCCGACGACCGCCGGGTAGCGCAGGTCGGCGCCGACGGCCATGTCCCACGGCACGTCCACCACCTTCGCCGCTCCGGCGAAGAAGCGGCGGGGCAGTTCCCGCCGGCCGTGCCGGAGACAGTCGCGCAGCACCATCGCCTCCGCCGCGGCCACCGTCATGCCCTGCCCGTACGCCGGGTTGAAGCTGCAGATCGCGTCGGCGAACGCGATGAAGCCCTCCGGCAGGCGGGCGAGGCGCTCGTAGCGGCGGCGCACGCTGGTGGGCAGCCGCATCCGCTTCGGCGGGCCGAGCGGCTCCGCCCGGCTCAGCAGCGCGTGCAGCTCCGGGGCGGGCAGCCGCCCGGCGAAGGCGAGGTAACCCTCGGGGTCGATCGGCGGAGCCTGCTCCGGGCCGACGCCGAACAGCGTGACCATCCACCGGGCGCCCTCGGCCGAGATGGCCACCCCGCCGTACGGGACGGCCGGCGACGGGCTGCTGACGAAGGCGGCGAAGTTGGCCTCGCCCGGGGTACGGCGGTAGTCGCGGGAGACGTACACCGTGTGGGGGTCCACCCGGTCCTCGACGGGCGGCTGGTAGCCGAGCTCGGCGAGCCAGGTGGGACCGCGGTTGCCGCGGCCGGTCGCGTCCACGACCAGGTCGGCGGCGTGGCGCTCCTCCCGTCCACCTCGAGGCAGGATCCGCGCGCCGGTGACGCTGCCGCCGTCGGCGTCGACGAGCAGCCCCAACGCCTCGCACCTGTCCCGGATCTCCACGTTGGGCAGGGCACGGACCCGGCCCCGGACGTACGCCTCCAGGGCGCGCCGGCTGACGCAGAGCCCCTCCAGCCCGGAGGCGACCCGGGGGATCCGGTGGCCGTCGTTGACCCAGAGGCAGTCCCGTTGGATGTCGATGGCGGCGGCCCCCTGGGCAGTCAGGTCGACGGTCAGACCGGGGAAGAGCTCCTCCAGGATCTGCCGGCCCCGGGCGAGCAGGCCGTGAGAGTGCCCGCTCTGCGGCACGCCCTTGCGGTCGGCGGCCTCCGCCGGCAACTCGTCCCGGTCGAAGACGGTCACCTTCGCGTACGACTCGCTCAGCACCCGCGCCGCGAGCAGACCGCCGATGCTGCCGCCGAGGACGACCGCCCGCCCGGTCTCATTGGTGGTGGACACGGTTGACTCCGTTTCATCAAATGGATGCCTACAGTCAGCGGCACGGCGTCGCCGCAGGGAAAGCGAATTGGCGGACGGCTAGCTGACAGTGAATTTCCCGTCAGCGGCCCCACCCTTTCCGATCTGTCGACCGATCGATTTCCGGCGGACAAAATCGCTGCTCAGGCCGCAACGATGGGCCTCGCGGCGGACATGGTGACCGACATCTCAGTCGTCAACCGGTCAGTAGTTGCCGGCTATCAGCTCACCGAAAGGAGGACGGGGCGACCCGGCCGATCAGGCACCCCGAAAAGGCGTAAAGGCAACTGCCCCCCGGCGACGAACGGTCAGCACCCCGTCAAATTGGCAGGACCTCCCGAACCGACCGCCGAGCACCGTCGTCGTCAGGGTGACCATCGGCTGTCGCGACGCGTGTCCGGTTGCACGGCGTAAATGGTGCAGTGCAGCGGCAGCGACTGGGAACCGGGATAGTAGAGCCGTCCCGTCGCGTCGGTGATCTTGAAGTATGCCGTGCAGGCGGCCTCGACGTGCGGTGCGCGCAGCCGAACCCGGATCACCGCCTCGGCGCCAGGATCCACCTCGCCGAATCGCACCCGGATCGGCGACTGGAGCCAGCCGGCCACCCCCGGTGCGCCCTGCCGGGTCAGCCACCGCCCGCGCCAGGGCACCGGGCCGACGTTGCGCACCGTCCAGGTCTTGTCGAACGCCTGGCCGACCGACACCACCGTGCCGTCCGGTGGATCCTCGGCCATGAGCAGGCAGCAGTCGGCCGGATCGTGGTCGACCGGCACACTGCCCCCAGCCACCGCCGGAAAGCAGGCGACGCCGCCCAAGTGGCGCAGCCGGGCGTCCCGCAGCGACGTCTCCCGGCCGACCCGGACCGCCGCCTCCAGGTCCAGGAACTGGCCGAGCAAGGCCTGCCCCGCCCCGAACGTCGCGTCGTACCACTCCACCAGGCCGCGGCTGGGCTTGGTCAGCCCTCGCTCCACCCGGGACAGGTGTCCCTTTCCCCACCCGGACAGGTCCGCAGCGCGGGTCAGGGACGTCTCCGCCGACTCACGCAGCTCCCGCATCCGCGCCCCGATCACCTCACGCGCCTGCGCCGCCCGCATGTGCGTCACGCCCTCCCCGACCGTTGCCTACCTCGCCAACCGGTGACCCGTCCCCGATCCTCGGCAGACAGGCCCGTTATATAGGAATCAATGGATCTGGGGGAAGGGCATGACACTGCTGGAGAGGCCGAGAAGGCGTACTACCCGTTGGCTAGCCCGCACCGTCCTGGCACTGGTCGTCACCACCGCCACCACGCTTGGCCTGGCGGCGCCGGCGCTCGCCGCCACCGGCACTGTCCAGGCATCCGGTGGCCTCTACGTCCGCTCCGGTCCGGGCACCGGCTACTCGGTCGTCGGCAGCGTGGCCAACGGCGCCACGGTCAACATCACCTGCCAGACGACCGGCGAGTGGATCAACGGCAACTGGGGCGCCACGAACATCTGGGACCGGCTGGACAACGGCGGGTACGTCTCCGACGGCTTCGTCTACACCGGCAGCAACGGCCAGGTCGCACCGAGTTGCAGCAGCAGTCGGGCTGACAACGCGGTCGCCTGGTACGAAGCCCGGTTCGGGTCGACCGCGTACGAGGGCTACTGCGAGATGGCAGCCGAGAACGCGTACGGCCGGACCGGCATCTACGCCTCCGCAATGGCGGACTGGAACGACGCCGTGGCTCGCGGCACCGCCCACCGGGGCGACCTGAACGCGCCCCGCGGTGCCCTGGTCTTCTGGAACATCAGCGCCCCGTACGGGCACGTCGGCATCTCCCGCGGTGACGGCAGCTTCGTGGCGACCAGCGTGAACGGGCGGATCGGCTCCGCCCGGCTGCCCTACTACGCCAACTACCTCGGCTGGAGCTGGCCGAACTTCTGACCGGGTGGACGGGCGGCGGGCCGATCTGCCGCCCGTCTCGTCGCCGTCCCACCGCATCCCTGGGGGCGAACGGCGGCCTGTTCTCCCTCGCCGACGCCTCGAGGTAGCGGCGCCGGGCCGGTAGCCGGCCCCCGCTCGACCAGCGACGGACGGGTCCGGCGCGCCCCAGCGAGGACGCCGCGTCCAGTCAACGGAGCTCCTGTCCCCGTCGGCGCGTCCCGCACTGCAGGGAGCATCCGCCTGGGCAACCTGCTTGCCCAGCCCGGCGGCCCTGGGTTAACCTTCCGACGGGCCCGGATGCCGGCGCGCAGCGCCACCCGGAGCCCGATCCCCGCACTTTCCCGCCGGCGCACCGCCCGCCACACTGCGGGCGCCTCGGCCCGAACTCCTGAGCCGCAGCCGATCCGCGAGCCCCCAGCGATTCGTCGCTTTGCATGACGCCCGCCAGTGGCGAAGCAGGCGGCAGTCGAACGCGGGCCGGCGAGGTGGCGACCAGGTGTGGCCGGACCCCCGCTCGCGCCAGCGTCCGCCGGTGCGCTCCCCGCTCGCACGGCATCCATTTCCGCTCCCGGCTGCTCACCCTCACCGCCCGCGCCGGGACCGTCGCGCCGGTCCTTGGCACCGGCACGCCCGGAACCCGACGTTTCAGCCCGTCACCGCCAGTCTCCGGCAGGCGACCGGACCCCACCACACCGAAAGGCACCCGATGAGCACCCTGTCAACCTCACCGGTCCCGGTCAGCGGCATCCTCGACACCGTCGACGACCACGCCCTGCTCCGGGTCGACGGCTATCTGCCCTCCGCCGCCGACGCGTACGTCACCGCCGCCCAACTGCGCCGGTACGGCCTACGTCGCGGCGACCTGATCACCGGCGCGGCCGCCGCTGCACCGCACCGGGGCCGACATGCCCCGTTGGTTCGGCTGGACACCATCAACGGGATGGAGCCGGATGAGGCGAAGCGCCGGCCGGAGTTCTACAAGCTCACTCCGCTGTACCCGCAGGAGCGGCTGCG
>NZ_JBIAHQ010000017.1:0-165772 GCF_042870725.1 Micromonospora sp. NPDC006431 | reverse complement strand
GGGCGGGCGGCCCCACCCCACCAACCCCCCCCCCCCGGCCCCCGCCCCCCCGGGCCCGGGGCCCCCCCCCCCCCCCCCCCGCGGCCCCCCGCCCCCCCCCCCCCCCCGCGGCTGGCCCGCCTGGACATCGTGCTCGGCCAGCTCGAACAGACTCCCGGCCGCACCGCCGAGCTGGCGCTGGAGGCCGTCGAGCTGCTGACCGAGGTCTACGGCGAGGCGCTGGCCCGGGTCACCGACCTCGCCGCCGACAGCCCCCGCACGCTCGACCGGCTCACCGGCGACGAACTGCTGCGGCACCTGCTGCTGTTGCACCGCATCCATCCGGATCCGCTGGACCGGCGGGTGGCCCGAGCGGTCGACGACCTCCGGCCACAGCTACGCGCGCAGGGCGCCGAGATCACGCTGGTCGGCGTCCAGGACAAGGTGGCCCGGATCAGCCTGTCCGCGAGTTCGTGTGGTGGCGCCGCCCTGCGGGACCTGGTCCGGCAGCAGGTCCTGACGTTCGCGCCGGAGCTGTCCGCCGTCGACGTGGTGGCGCCCGCGCCGCCTCCGGCGTTGATCCCGGTCGCCAACCTGTGGCAACGGCCGGACCGGACCGATGCGGCAGCGCTGAGCGAGGCGGGGCCGGCTGCGGCGCCGCTGGCGCTGGGTGGCCCGACATGACGGCGGGCGCGCTGCAGCGGGCGATCCGCCGCGCGGGGCAGCGCGCGGCGGTCGAGCGCTGCGGGATGTGCGCCGGACCGGTCGCCCCCGAGCACCGGCACGTGTGGGACGAGCAGGACGGGGAACTGTTGTGCGCCTGCCCGCCGTGCTCCCTGCTCTTCGAGCGGGAGTCGGCCGGCGGGGGCCGGTACCAGCTCGTCCCCGCTCACGGCCGGCGGTTGACCGGCCTGTCCGCCGACGAGCTCGGGGTGCCGGTCGGTCTGGTGTTCTTCGTGAAGCAGCACGACGGCCGGGTGCTCGGGCACTATCCGAGCCCGCTGGGCACGACCGAGTCGGAGATCGATGCCGACGCCTGGCGGGCGGTCGAGGCACGATCGCCCGCACTGGCCGAGCTGGCGCCCCGGGTCGAGGCGTTCCTGGTCTGGACGGGCACGCAGTCTGGCGGGGGCCAGCAGTGGGTGGTGCCGGTCGACGACTGCTACCGGCTGGTCGCGCTCATCCGGCGGCACTGGACGGGCATGTCCGGGGGAAGCGCGGTGTGGCGGGCGATCCCCGGGTTCTTCGAGGAGCTCGACCGACGGCACGGTCGGCACTCCGGCCACGAGTGATGGAGGAGGCGGGTAATGGGCGAGATCCGAGTGGGCGATCCCGACGTCGAACTCGACGCGCCGGCGCACACCAAGGGTGTCGAGGAGGGCAACTCGCGGCGGCGCAAGCAGGCGGGCCATCACGACGACGGGACGGTGGACGAGCGCCGCTCGACCGGCATCCGGCCGAAGAAGCACGGCCCGATCCTGCCGATCATGCCGAATCTGCCGCCGGGTTGAGCGGATCCGGCGCGGGCCCGAAGGAGGTGAGCTATGCGAAAGCTGCTGGCGCTGCTGGCCGGCGTCGCCGTCGTGGGGCTGTTCTGGAAGGAACTGCCCGCGCTGCGGCGCTACATCAAGATCGAGAAGATGTGAGCAGGAAGGGCCGAACGAGCCGATGTGTCTAGGTATCCCGGGCGAGATCGTCGAGATCAAGGCCGGTCACGACGATCTCGCCGTCGTCGACGTCGTGGGCGTCCGGCGGGCGGTCAACATCGGCCTGCTCGAGGCGGACCAGGTCGGCGTGGGCGACTGGGTGCTCGTCCACGTCGGGTTCGCCATGTCCAAGATCGACGAGGCCGAGGCGGCCGCCACGTTGGCGCTGCTGACCGGCCTCGGGCAGGCGTACACCGACGAGTTGCAGGCGCTCGCCGAATCCGACATCAGCTAGGGGATCACCAGATGCGTTTCGTCGACGAGTACCGCGACGCGGACAAGGCCCAGGCGTTGGCCACCCAGATCGCCGCATTGTGCGAGCCGGGACGGCAGTACAAGTTCATGGAGGTGTGCGGCGGGCACACGCACACCATCTACAAGCACGGGATCGAGGACTACCTGCCGGAGAACGTCTCGCTCGTGCACGGACCGGGCTGCCCGGTCTGCGTCATCCCGATGGGCCGAGTGGACGACGCCATCGCCATCGCCCACGAGCCGGGCGTCATCATGACCGCGTTCGGCGACATGATGCGGGTCCCCGGCGGGAACGGCTCGTTCCTGGACGCCAAGGCGGCCGGCGCGGACATCCGGATGGTGTACTCGCCGCTGGACGCCCTGAAGATCGCCCGGACCAACCCGGACCGCAAGGTGGTCTTCATGGCGATCGGGTTCGAGACCACCTCCCCGTCCACCGCGATGACCGTGCTGCGGGCGGTCGCCGAGGGTGTCCACAACTTCTCGGTCTTCTGCAACCACGTCACCATCCTTCCGGCGATCAAGGCGATCCTCGACTCGCCGGACCTGCGCCTCGACGGCTTCCTCGGGCCCGGGCACGTCTCCACCGTCATCGGCTGCCGGCCGTACGAGTTCATCGCCCGCGACTACGGCAAGCCGCTGGTGTGCGCCGGGTTCGAACCACTGGACCTCCTGCAGTCGGTCTACCTGCTGCTCAAGCAGCTCGCGGAGGGCCGCTGCGAGGTCGAGAACCAGTACACCCGGGTGGTGCCCTGGGACGGCAACCTGCGGGCGCTGGAGGCGATCGGCCGGGTCATGCAGCTGCGCCCGTACTTCGAGTGGCGCGGCCTCGGCTTCATCTCGCACTCCGCGCTGCGGATGCGGGACGAGTACGCGGCGTACGACGCCGAGCGGATCTTCGAGGTGCCCGGGGTACGCGTCGCGGACCCGAAGGCCTGCCAGTGCGGCGAGGTGCTGAAGGGAGTGCTCAAGCCGTGGGAGTGCAAGGTGTTCGGCACCGCGTGCACACCGGAGACTCCCATCGGCACATGCATGGTCTCCTCCGAGGGCGCGTGCGCGGCCTACTACAACTTCGGCCGCTTCACGCGGCAGCGGCTGACGGAGGCGAGCGCGGTATGACCACCGAACGCACCGCCGGCTGGGCCGAACGCGCGGTGGCCGAGGCCGAGGCGACGACCGGCCACCGGTCGGAGCGACTGTCACCGGAGCAGCAGGTGCTCCAGCGCATCGAGCGGGCCCGCCAACGCGCGCCGAGGATCCGGGAGAGCCGACTCACGCTCGCGCACGGCGCGGGTGGGAAGGCGACGCACAGCCTGGTCGAAGGGCTGTTCGTGGAGGCGTTCCGCAACCCGACGCTGGAGGCGCTCGACGATGCCGCCGTGCTCTCCGTGGGCACCGGCCGGCTGGCCTTCACCACCGACTCGTACGTGGTGTCGCCGCTGTTCTTCCCCGGCGGCGACATCGGCGATCTCGCCGTCAACGGCACGGTGAACGACCTCGCGGTCAGCGGCGCCCGGCCGCTGTACCTGTCGGCCGGGTTCATCCTGGAGGAGGGCTTTCCCGTCGCCGACCTGCGGCGGATCGTCGCCTCCATGGCTGCCGCGGCCGAGCGCGCCGGGGTCCAGGTGGTCACGGGCGACACGAAGGTGGTGCAGCGGGGCAAGGCCGACGGCTGTTACGTCAACACCGCCGGCGTGGGTGTGCTGGAGCGGCCGGTGACGCTCGGCGCCGCGCAGGTCCGCCCCGGTGACGCGGTCGTCGTCTCCGGACCGATCGGCGACCACGGCGTGACCATCATGCTCGCCCGCGGCGAGCTGGACATCGCCGCCGACCTGACCTCGGACACCGCGGCGCTACCCGGTCTGGTGGCCGCGCTGCTCGACGCGGCGCCCGGGGTGCGGCTGCTGCGCGACGCCACCCGGGGCGGCGTGGCGACCATCCTCAACGAGGTGGCGCAGGCGGCCCGGGTCGCCGTCGTCGTCGACGAGGCCGCGGTGCCGGTACGTCCCGCCGTGACCGGCGCCTGCGAACTGCTCGGCATCGACCCGCTCTACGTGGCCTGCGAGGGGCGCCTGGTGGCCGTGGTGGACGGCGCGCAGGCGGAGGCCGCGGTGACGGCGCTGCGTGGCCACCCGCTCGGCGACGGCGCTGCGGTCATCGGCCGGGTCACCGCCGACCCGCCCGGGATGGTGCTGCTCCACACGGCGTTCGGCGGCACCCGGGTGGTCGACATGCTGGTCGGGGATCCGCTCCCGCGGATCTGCTGACGGCGGTCGCCGGGTCGGCCGGCGGCACGACCCACGCCGCGAGCACCTGTGCCCGAAGCTCAGGGCCGGGGCCGCGGGCACAGGTGGCTGCGGCACGCGGTCAGGTGGGCGGCACAGCCCGGGCCGCGGCCACCGCGGCCTGGCCGAGCGAGATCCCACCGTCGTTGGGCGGCACCCGGGAGTGCACGAGCACCCGGAAGCCGTCCCGCTCCAGCCCGCTCACCACGCGGTCGAGCAGCAGCACGTTCTGGAAGACCCCGCCGGAGAGCGCGACCGTGGCCAGGCCGGTGCGCTCCCGGACGGCTCCGGCCGCCCCGACCACGGCGTCGGCCAGGCCGTGGTGGAAACGGGCGGCGATCCGACCGGGGTCCACCCCGGCGAGCAGGTCGTCGACCACGTACCGGACCAGGTCGCGGCCGGCGTCGAGGAGCGGCACCGGGCCGGCCACCCCGACCGGGTAGCCGCCCCGCTCGTCGGGATCGGCCCGCTGCTCCAGGGCGATCGCCGCCTGCCCCTCGTACGTGACCCGGTCGTGCAGGTCGAGGATCGCCGCGACGGCGTCGAACAGCCGGCCGGCGCTGGAGGTGCGCGGCGAGTTCGTCGCGGTGCGCCCCAACGCCACCACGGTGGGCCAGTGCCGCTCGTGCCGGCGCCGCACGGCCAGGTCGGGCACGGCGTCGCCGTAGATCTCGTGGAGATGGGCCGCGGCCATCCGCCATGGCTCGTGCACCGCGGCGGTGCCGCCGGGCATGGGGACCGTGGCCAGGTGGCCGACCCGGTCGAATCCGGTCAGGTCCGCGACGAGCAGCTCCCCGCCCCAGAGGGTGCCGTCCGGGCCGTAGCCGAGACCGTCGAAGGCGACGCCGATCACCGGTCCGGGTTCGGCGTTGTCGGCCAGGCAGGACGCGATGTGGGCGTGGTGGTGCTGGACGCCGAGCAGCTCGACGTCCTCGCGCTGCAGCGCGTACTTGGTGGACAGGTACTCGGGATGCAGGTCGTGGGCGACGACCTCCGGCCGGACGTCGAAGAGCCGGGTGAAGTGCGCGATCCCGTCGGTGAACGCCCGCAACGTCTCGTAGTTCGCCAGGTCGCCGATGTGGTGCGACACGAACGCGCGCCGCCCCTTGGCCACGCAGAAGGTGTTCTTGAGCTCCGCGCCGCAGGCCAGCACCGGCCGGTCGAACCGCCAGGGCAGGGTGATCGGCGCGGGCACGTAACCACGGGACCGCCGCACCGGCAGCTCGCGGCCCCGAAACACGCGTACCACCGAGTCGTCGGTGCGGACATGGATCCGCCGGTCGTGGGTGAGGAAGGCGTCGGCGATCGGGGCCAGCCGTCGGCGGGCGTCGTCGTCGCGGTGCGCGATCGGCTCGTCGGAGGCGTTTCCGCTGGTCAGCACGATCGGCAGGCCGAGCCGGCCAAGCAGCAGCTGGTGCAGCGGCGTGTACGGCAGCATCACGCCCAGGTCGCGGTTGCCCGGCGCCACCGACGCGGCGACCGGGGCGTCGGCGCGGCGGGGCAGCAGCACCACGGGACGGCGGGCGCCGGTGAGCACCGGCACGGCCGCCGCCGCCACGTCGACCAGGGCGCGCGCCGCCCGCAGGTCGGCGGCCATCACCGCGAACGGTTTCTCCTCGCGGTGCTTGCGGGCACGCAGCGTCGAGACGACCCGCTCGTCGTCGGCCCGGGCGGCCAGGTGGTAGCCGCCGAGGCCCTTGACGCCGACGATCCGGCCGTCCCGCAGCCACCGGACGGCGGTGTCCAGGGGGTCGCCGGAGACCGGGGCCCCGTCGGCGTCGACGAGCCGGAGGGCCGGACCGCAAGCGGGGCAGCACACCGGCTCAGCGTGGAAGCGGCGGTTGCCGGGGTCCGCGTACTCGGCGGCGCAGTCGGCGCAGAGCGGGAACTCGGCCATCGTGGTGGTGCGGCGGTCGTACGGGACGTCCTCGACGATGGTGAACCGCGGGCCGCAGTTGGTGCAGTTCGTGAACGGGTACCGGTGGCGCCGGTCCGCCGGATCGGACAGCTCGGCGAGGCAATCCGGGCAGGTGGCGGTGTCGGGGGAGATCAGGGCTTCCCGGCCGGTGCCGGTGACACTGGTGACGATGGTGAAGCCGGGCTGGCCGGTCGGCGGGACCGGCTCGGTGGTGAGCCGTTCGACCTGGGCGAGGGTCGGCGCGCGGCGGCTGAGGTCGGCCACGAAGTCCGCCAGCCGGTCCCCGTCGCCTTCGACCTCGACGAAGACGCCGGCGGTGTCGTTGCCGACGATCCCGGCCAGCTCGTACTCGGTGGCCAGCGCGTGCACGAACGGCCGGAAGCCGACGCCCTGCACGATGCCCTCGACGCGGACGTGCACCCGCCGCGCACTGGTCAGTTCCATGGTTCCGGATCACCGGTCGTCGGCCAGCGCCTGCTGGGTGAGTTCCCAGAGCACGTGGTAGACCGTCGTCTGCGCCTCCTGGACCCGGTGCACCGAGGGCGACGGCACCACGAACAGGTGGTCGACGAATTCGGATTCCGCCATCCGGCCGCCGTCGTACCCGGCGATGCCGATGGTGAGCATGCCGCGCCGGGCCGCCTCCTCGAACGCCAGCAGGACGTTGGTCGACCCTCCGCTCGTGGACAGCCCCACCACGATGTCCCCGGCGCGGCCGAACGCCGCCACCTGGCGGGCGAAGACCACCTCGAACCCGACGTCGTTGGAGAGTGCCGTGATCAGCGCGACGTCGTGGGTCAGCGAGATGGCCGGCAACGGGCGGGCGGCCGTCGGCGGGTGCAGGAACAACTGCGCGAGGTCCTGCGCGTCGGTGCTGCTGCCGCCGTTGCCCAACGCGAACAGCGTGCCGCCGGCGCGGAAGGCGTCGGCGCACCGGCGGGCGCAGTCGACCAGCCGCTGCCCGTGCACGGCGACGAGGGATTCGCGGAGGGCGACGATCTCCGCCGCCTTCTCCGCGGTGGACCTCGCCACCGCGGCGAGCACCGCTTCCACGTCGGTCGGCCGGGTGTCGAGGAACGGGTAGAGCGATCCGATCGCACCCTCGACCCCCGCGCTCATGCCGGCACTCCGCTGCGCTCCGTGCCGTCATGAGGCACCACGGCACTGTGCTGATGACTCGCTCGCTGACGCTCGCTCATGGGCGCTTCTCCACCACGGCGATGGCCTCCTTGGCATGTACGAGCACCACGTCGCCCGGTCCCGCCTCGACCAGGGCCACACTGACCTCCTCCGGTCCGGCGTCCGTGTCGACCACGGCCAGGCCGTCGGCCAGCAGCTCCCGTACCCGGACGGCGACGGCCACGTCGGAACAGGTGATGCACACGTCGTCGTGGCACGCCGGTACGGCTTGCGCCGGCGGTGGGTGCGCGGTCACCGGACCAGCTCCGGTGCCAGCAGTCCGGGCTGCTCGAAGAACACGTGCACCAGCTCCCACAGGATGTGGTAGGTCGTCACGTGCACCTCCTTCACGATGCACGGATCGTCGGAGCGGGCGACCACGATGTGGTCGGCGACGGCGTCCCGGGCGAGGTCGCCGCCGTCGCCGCCGAGCAGCCCGACGGTGAGCAGGCCGAGGTCGCGGGCCGTCACCAGGCCGCGCCGCACGTTGGCGCAGCGACCGTCGACGGACAGGCCGAGCGCGATGTCCTGCGGGGCGGCGAGCAGGCGCAGCTGGGCCGCGAACACCTCGTCGAAGCCCTCGGCGCGGGCGATCCCGGTGAGGGTGGCGGCGTCGTTGGTCAGCGAGATCGCCGGCAGTGCCCGCTTGCCCACGATGACCGGGTGGACGAACTCCACCACGACATGTTGGGCGTCGGTCGCCGGCCCGCCGTTGCCGAAGACGATCAGCTTTCCGCCGCGGTGGAAGCGTAAGGCCATCTCGTAGCAGGCCCGCGCGATCCGCTCCGCGTCATCGGCGAGCGCCTGCCCCGGCTCCACCCGGCGGGCGAACGCGCGGGCAACTGCCGGCATCACGGGCGAGTCCATGCTCCTCCGTTCAGTGGCGGGCGGCGGCGTACCGCTCAGGGCGGCCGGCCCGCGTCCCCTCGAAGGCGCCCGCCGCGCGTCGCAGGCAGGCACCGATGACCTGGTCGAGCTGCGCCAGTCGGACCGTCCAGGACCGGAGATCGTGGCGGCCCTTTGCGGTGAGTTCGTAGCATCGGCGCGCCGGTCCGGCCCCGGTGGTCTCCCACACGGAGATCACCGACCGGTCGCGTTCCAGGCCGCGCAGCACCCGGTAGACGTGGCCGGGTTCCACATCGGGCATCCCCATGGCGCGGAGCCGGTCGATCAGGTCGTACCCGTGACCGGGCCGTTCGAGGATCAGGAGCAGGAGGAACGGATGTAGCAGACCGCGCAGCTCACGTCCGTGCATGCCAACCCCTCCCCCGACGCAGGACATCCCTTCCGTGGCAGCTAAACACACTTACTACCGAAATGCGGAGGATTGCCCGGTTCCCGGCAACCCGCGGCAAGCACCGCGGCCCGCGGCCGGATGCTCCGGCCGCGGGCCGCGGTGTCATCGCGCGAAGGGCGTACGCCCGGATCAGCCGCCGCTGTTGGAGCGGGCGGGGGCGGGCGCCGACCCGCCGGCCACCACGCCCGGGTGCGGCGTGGCACTGACCGTCGGCTTCAACCCGGCCGGTACGGGCAGCGCGCTGCCCTTGGCGAACTCGTCCCAACCGACGTTCCAGGCGGTCCAGCCGTTGCCCTGATCCAGCGTCACCTCGGTGCCCTTCACCGTCACCAGATCACCGACCTGCGTGATCCGCATCAGCCAGTCGGCGTTGGCGTTGGAGACGTTGGTGCAGCCGTGCGAGACGTTGATGTTGCCCTGGTCCCCCTCGGACCATGGCGCGGCGTGGATGAACTCACCGCCGTTGGTGAGCCGCTGCGCGTCCTCGACGTCGACGATGTAACCGCCGTTCGGGTCACCCATGGTGTTGAAGGTCGTGTACTCGAACTTCTCCATGATCACCATGTTGCCGCTCGAGGTGGGCGTGCTGGGCTTGCCGAGACTGACCGGGACCTTCCGCAGCAGTTTGCCGTCCTCGTAGACCGACATCTGCTTGCTGGCGTTGTCGATGTCGAGCGAGACCTGCCGGCCGATCTTCGAACTCGCCGAACGGTCCGCGTCCCCGATGGCGTCCTTGCCGATCGGCAGGCCCTCCAGCGCGCTCCGCACGCTGATCTTGGTGCCCGGCTTCCAGAAGTCCGGCGCCCGGTACTCGACCTGCTGGCCGTCGGCCAGCCACGACCAGGTGCCCGGCTGCGGCGGATCCGTCTTCACGAACAATCGCCGCTGCACGTCCGCCCTGGCCTCTTTCGGAATTGCCGGGTCGAACGTGACGACTACCGGCATGGCCGTCCCGTACGTCTGGTCCGCGGTGAAATTCAGGACACTGGTGACTGCCGTTCTGGTCGATTTGGCCATCGTCGTGAACGTCGTCTTCTGCGTGGTCGTCCGCCCCTTGTCACCGGTCGCGGTCACCTCCGCCGTATACGTCCGCGAATTCTGCAACGGACGCATCGGCACCCAGCTCGACCCGTCCTCCCGCGGCTCGGCCGGCACCTGCGCGCCCTTGTCGTCGGTCAACCGCACCGCGGTGATCTTCCCACCCTTGACGGCGGTCCCCACCTCGGCACTGATCGGCACGTCCCGCGACTGGTCGCCGGGCGTCACCGTCAGTTGCGGTGGTGCCGCGTGCGCCTGCTTGGCACCCGGCAGGCGGTCGGCGGTGCACCCGACGAGGACCAGCGGTGTGGCCGCGATGGTCACCGACAGCAGCCTCAATCGCCGCCTCAGCTCCATATTGTCCCCCCGTTCATGGCTTTCCCTCCGCCCACATTCTCACTGGGATGCGAAGGCATATGCGCGATTTCGGCAGACTGCTCGAATCAGGCTCACGGAAACATCTCCCGTGGTTTTACCTACCGGCAGAAATGGGCCGACAGTTTCGGTTCGCGACGCATTCCGACAGAAAGAGCGAAGTACTGCTCGCCCATCCCGTCCCGGCCCGCTGCGCCCGGCGTTTCCGCTTGCACGACCTCGGTCCGGAAGCCGCACCCGATTCCCGGTGATCCGGATCGGGTCCGACTCGGTCGCCGTGCGCCGGTTCGTCGGGAACACACTCGCCGGGCGCGGCTCGGCGCACCCACCCCCGGCGCCACTGTGCTTTAGACTGCCACGAAACCGGACCTTCAGGAGAAAGCTTCACGAACGTGCACAAGACGACCCGAACGTGGGCGGCCAACCCGATGCCCGGATTCTCGAC
The DNA here is from genome assembly GCF_042870725.1 of Micromonospora sp. NPDC006431. Lineage (NCBI taxonomy): Bacteria > Bacillati > Actinomycetota > Actinomycetes > Micromonosporales > Micromonosporaceae > Micromonospora > Micromonospora sp. NPDC006431. The sequence goes on along the minus strand of NZ_JBIAHQ010000017.1, from coordinate 155,295 downwards.
CGCCCCCGCGACCAGTTTCGGCAACCCGACCGGGCCCGCCTTGTCGGCGATTACGGTGCATTGACGTGACCATCTTTCGCATTGCCGCCGTCGCGTTCAGCGCTTTCCTGACCGCGCCCGCCGTGGTGGTCGGGTCACCGACGCGGGCCGAAGCCGCACCGTACGTGCCCTGCCCGGCGGTGAAGCCGTTGGTGCCACCGCCCGCCGCACCGGCTCCGCCACCGGTCGGTCCCGGCGATCAGGCGGTCGGTGGAGATTCGCTGGCCACGACGGGTCTGGCCATTCCCGCGGGTGCGCCGATGGCACCGGCGGTGACCGCCACCTCGTGGCTCGTGGCCGACCTGAACACCGGCGCCGTGCTGGGTGGCTGCGGCCCGCACGAGCACCGCACGCCGGCCAGCGTGCAGAAGATGCTGCTGGCCGCGGCCCTGATGCCCCGCCTGGACCCGACCCAGATCGTGGAGGTGACCCGGGCGGATCTGCAGGATCTCGATCCGGCCAGTTCCCTGATGGGGGTGGTCCCGGGCGGCCGCTACTCGGTCGAGAGCCTGTGGCTGGGGCTGCTCCTCAGGTCGGGGAACGACGCGGCCAACGTGCTGGCCCGCGTGGGCGGCGGCTCCGCCGGCCGGCAGGGCGGCGTACAGGCGATGAACGACGAGGCGCACCGGCTGCAGGCGAACCAGACCCACGCGGCGACACCCTCCGGCCTGGACGGCCCCGGTCAGTACACCAGCGCGTACGACCTGGCGCTGATCGCGCGGGCCACCTACGCCCGCGAGGACTTCCGCCGGTACATCGCCACCCGGGTGGCGCAGATTCCGGCCGAGGAGGGAACCGAGGGCTTCGCCATCACCCACGACAACACCCTGCTGGACCACTACCCCGGGACGCTCGGCGGGAAGACGGGCTTCACCGACCTGGCCCGGCAGACGTACGTGGGTGTGGCCGAACGCAACGGCCGGCGGCTCGCGGTGACGCTGCTCGGCGCGGAGACCGCACCGCTGGGGAGTCTGGGCGAGGCGGCGGCCCTGCTCGACTGGGGCTTCGCCCTCTCCCCCGACGCGTCCGTCGGCCGCCTGGTCACTCCCGACGAGAAGAAGGACGACCATCCGCTGGTCGCCGGCAAGAGCGAGCGGCAGGGCACCGGAATCCTGTCGGCGTTCTCGCTGCCGGTCGTCCTGGGCCTCAGCGCCGCCGTCGTACTGGTCGTCCTGGCCCTGGCGGCCGGGCGGTGGCGCAAGGCCGTGCGCCAGTCAGCAGGTCAGCCCGCCGGCCGATCGGGGCGTGACCGGGTCGGGTCGGAACCGTAGTACACCGCCGCGCCGGCCATTACGGAGCGGTGTCCGGTGGACGTTGGCCGGCAGCCACCCGAGTCGCCCCCGAGCCTGCGAAGACGTCGACAGCCGACGAGCCCGGCACCCGCGTCGGGCTCGTCGACGGTCGGCGTCAGGCGCGCGGCGCGGCCACGGCGGCCTGGGCGTCGACGATGCCCCAGCCGTACAGCGGCGAGTAGACGCCGCGCAGGCCGAGCACCGGGGTGCGGGCGGTGGACATGAGTACCGAGTACACGTTGGCGAGGCTGCGCCCCTGGGCGAAGAGCAGGGCCGCAACCCCCGACACCGCGGGCGTCGCCATCGACGTCCCGGCGTACGCGTCGTAGTCGCCCTGCCCGCAGCCGCCGGCGCCGGCGCCCACGGGCACACTGGACCACACGTCGTCGTCGCAGTTGACGAGGCCGGCGCCGCCCGGAGCGGCCACCGCCTTCAGGTCGGCCTTCACGCCCAGGTTGGAGTACCAGGCCTTGACCTCGTTGCGGTCGGTGGCGGTCACGCAGAGGGCGCCGGCCTCCCAGGCCGGTGTGTCGCACAGCGGTGCGGTCTCGTTGCCGGCGGCGGCGATGACCGCGACGCCCTTGGTCTGCGCGTAGGCGATCGCCGCGGTGGCGTCGGACTCGAGCCCGGTGAGGGTGAGGGCCTGCGAACCCGGCAGCGCCCCGAGGCTGAGGTTGATCACCTTGGCGCCGTGGTCGGCCGCGTACCGAATGCCCGCGGCGATGTCGGCGAAGCTGCCACTGCCCGCCTCCAACACCTTGATCGGCATGACCTTCGCATCCGGGGCCACCCCGGCGACCCCGATACCGTTGCCGGTGGCCGCGGCCGCGATGCCCGCCACGTGGGTGCCGTGCTCGTCGCCGGCGTCGGCCGCGCCGTTGGGGCCCCGCCAGTCGCCGTTGCCGCAGGAGGTGGGGCCGCAGTCGATGAAGGTGGCACCGGGTACGAGCTTGGCGCTCAGGTCCGGGTGGCTGAGGTCGACGCCGGTGTCCACCACCGCGATCACCACCCCGGCTCCGGTGCTGGTCGCCCACGCCTGCTCGGCGCGGATCTGCCGCAGCCCCCACTGCTTGTCGGACAACGGATCGTTGGTGGCCGCCTGTACGGGTGTGGCGGTGACGGTCACGAGCGCCGCGGCCACGGCGGCGACGGTGAACAGTCGGGTGATCAACATGAGACCTCCTCAGATGGGCTTCATCCCGATATCGGTGACGAGGTTCGATGCGTAACAGCCGGTGTCACCGCACCCGGTTACGCTCGCGGGCATGGGAGATCCGTTCCGGGTACGCATCACCGTCCGCGGCTACGAACTCGACACCCAGGGCCACCTGAACCAGGCCGTCTACCTGCAGTACGCCGAGCACGCCCGGTGGGAGTGCCTGCGCGCCGCCGGCATCTCGCAGGACCGGCTCATCGCCAGCGGGGTGGGACCGGTCGCCCTGGAGGTCACCGTGCGCTACCTACGGGAGCTGCGCGGCGGGGACGAGGTCGACGTCTCCTGCGGGTTCCGTTGGGGCGACGGCAAGACCTTCCACCTCGACCAGGACTACACCCGCCCCGACGGCACCCCGGTGGCGACACTGACCGGGGTGGGTGGGCTGATCGACCTGTCCGCCCGGCGACTGGTGCCCGACCCGCGGGAGCGATTCCGGGCGCTGGCCGCCGACCCGGGGCCGCTCAACCTGTGACGCCCCGGGTCTCCCGGGTGGCGGCGAGCGGCACCGTCAGGTCCACCTGGGTGCCCAGCCCGGGCCGGGTGTGCACGACGCTGGTGCCCCGCACCGCTGCCAGGCGACCGTGGATCGAATGGGCCATCCCGAAGTTCGGGGCGCACGATGCGGGATCGAACCCACGGCCGTGGTCGACGACGCTGGCCCGGATCGCGTCGCCGTCGAGGTCGACGGTGAGCACCGCGCTGGTGACGCCGGAATGCTTGGCGACGTTGGTCAGCGCCTCGTCGACGGCCCCGAGCAGCGCTTCCAGCGCCAGCGGGGGCACCCGGTCGTCGAGGTCGGCGAGCTGGCGGAGCTGGCGGTCCGGGATGGTGACGGCGAGGCCGGCCCGGATGTGCCGGCGGACGAGTTCCTGGACGCGCTCGGCGATCCCGTCCGGCGCGGTGGGCGGATCGCCACGGACCAGCCCGCGCAGCCACGACGCCTCCGCCGCCACGTGATCGCGCAGCCGCGGGTCGGTGATCCAGGGGCCGCGCGACAGCATCTCCAGCGTCTGCAGGCTCCGGTCGTGCAGCAGCCGGGCGTGCCGAGCCCGTTCCTGAGCCGTCGCGAGGTCACGCTCGTGTCGGGCGGTGCGGGCGGTGAGGTCGTCGATCCGACGGGCGGTGCGCCTCAGCAACTGGGCCAGCGCCCAGGCCAGCAGCGCGTTGGCGAGATAGGTCGCCGAGTTCGGCACGATGTTCCAGGCCGGCTCCCGCAGGTACCGGGCGGCGGACGTGGCGTAGGCCGCCAGTGGCATCGCGGCGACGACCAGCACGGTCAGCGGCGAGCGGTACGCCAGGCCGATCCCCACGCACCGACGATCAGCCCGAGGCTGCTCACCACCATGCTTCCGGCCAGCCCGGTGTGCACGGCCGGGTCCGCGTAAGTCGGGTAGGCGCTGACCAGCCCGATCGCCACCTGGGCGAGCGCGCCGAGCCGGAACAGGACGAACGTCAGCAGCAGCAGGCGTTCGCTGTCGCTCGCGGCGGGACGCGCCGGGGTGCCGGTGGTCACGACGGTGGCATGCGTTGCAGGGCAGCGCGGGTGAGTTCCGCCTTGTTGCCCAGCTGCAGCTTCGACCTGATGCGCTCGACGTAGGTGTCCACCGTCGCCTTCCGGACGCCCATCCGGGCGGCGATCTGCGCGTGCGTCAGACCGCGCGCCAGGTGGGCGAGGGTCTGCTCCTCACGCGGGGACAGCCGGGCCGGGGGCGACCCATCGCCCGGCGTCGGGCCGGAGCGCAGCTCCGTGTGCAGGATGTCCGCCAGCTCGGCCGACAGCGCGAAGCCGCCGGCCGCGACGGTGCGGACGGCGTGCAGCAGCAACTGCTCGGAAGCGTGCTTGGTGAGGTAGCCGCTGGCTCCGCAGCGTACGGTGGCGGCCACGTCGCCGGGCCGGGCCGACGCGGAGATGACCAGGACGGAGGTGTCCGCGGCCCACGCGCCGATCTCGGCCAGCGCCGGGCCGGTGGCGTCCAGGTAGAGGTCGGTGACCACCACGTCGTACGCGGCGACGAGGCCGGTCGCGTGCAGGTCCGGGGCGCGCCCGACGCTGGCCGCGACGGTGATCCCGGCCGAGGTCAGCAGGTGCGCGATGCCGTACCGGGTCACAGGGTGGTCGTCGACGATCGCGGCGACGATCCGCTCCGGCTGTGGTGCGGCGGTGTCGGCAGTAGACACCACAGCTCGCTCCCTTCTCGTCGCCCGCACTCTACGCGAGCATCGACGTCTGTTCATCTATGGAAGGAGGCGCGATGCGACAGCTGACACCGGCTCAGCGGTTGCGGGCAATGGTGGTGGCGGTGCTGCTGGCGGTGGCCGGGGTGGCCATCCCGACCTCGGCGGAGGCGGCGGTCAGCGGGTGCGTGGACTGGCCCACCAACAAGTTCCTGCAGACGCCGTTGACCTACAAGGCCAACGGCGGTCTCGGCTACGCGTGGCAGAACGGCAGCTACTACGGCGAGGGCTACCACGTCAACTGCAACACCACGAACCGGATGAACCAGTACTACGCTCTCGACCTCGGCATGGCGCAGGGCGACGAGGTACTGGCCCCGGGCGGGCCCGGCACGGTCCTCTACGCCGGTTGGGCGCCCGCCGGTTGGGAGACCTGCGGGCGGTACATCGTCGTCGACCACGGCGGCGGTTGGTGGAGCTACGTCTGCCACCTCAGCGCGATCCGGGTCAGCAAGGGCCAGCGGATCACCGACGCCACCGTGATCGGGCTCGTCGGCGGCACCGGCGGGTTCGCCCCGCACCTGCACTTCGGGCTGCAGTACAACGCGAAGCTCACCGCCGCCGGCGGGCTGTACGGCGGCCAGAGCGCCCAGCCGCGCCACCTGTGGCACCTCGGCTGCGGTCAGGGCTACTACGAGTTCATCAACAAGGGTCAGAAGGTCTGCTACTGACGACGGGCCGCGGTGGCCCGGCCGGTGACCCGCCGGCCGGGCCACCTTTGCCGTCACCGCGCGTCGGGCCGCGCGCTCACGGGTGCGGCACCGCCGTGACCACCCCGTCCTCGCGGCGGTCGAACCGCCGGTACAGCTCGGGCGCGTCGGCGAGCAGGCCGTGCTGGGTGACGACCACGCCGGGCCGGGGCCGCCGGGCGGGCTGCGCTTCTTCTCACGATCGCGCCGTTCATGCCACCCACGACGGCGCATCCGGGCAGCCCGGAGTCGCCGGCGATTACCGCACCCCGGAGCTGCCCGCTGCCTACGCTTCGAGGGAAAGCTCCGCCGGCCGGGCCGCGGCGCAGCGCCTCGGGGTGGCCGGAGACCAGGAGCTGGTCCGCACAGGGAGATCGCGAATGAGACTGCGGGAGGTACGCCACCAGACCGGACGGGTGCTGGTGGTGGTCTGCGACAAGGAGGAGGAGGCGGTCACCACCATCGGCGCGGCGCTGCGGGAGCACGGGCTGGTCGCCGCCCGGGTGTCCGCGGTGGGCGGGTTCGCCGACGCCGAGGTCGGCTGGTTCGACCGGAACGCCGGTGACTACCGCCGCATCCCGGTCGCGGAGCAGGTCGAGGTGCTCTCGCTGCTCGGCGACGTCGCCGCCAAGGACGGCGAGCCCGCCCTGCACGTGCACGCGGTGCTGGGACGGGCCGACGGCAGTACGGTCGGTGGGCACCTGCTGCGCGGCCGGGTCTGGCCGACGCTCGAGGTCATCATCTCGGAGGTGGCACCGGAGTTGGCGAAACGGGTGGATCCGGAGACCGGTCTGGCCTTGATCTCCGCGGCCCGTTGAGCCGCGGGGTCACCGCGTCCGCAGCCGGGTGACCAGGTCGCGTACCGCGTGCTCCACCGGCACCCGCCGTCCCGTCGCCCGCTCGCGGGTGCCCGCTTACCCGTTGCGCACCGCCCCAGGCCCACCGGACCGGCCCCGGGCTTTCGCGAACTTCGGCCCGGGCGCGCCGCCGCGCTGCCAGATTTGACGGATGAGCGATCGCCGGGGTGTCCGAGGCCGGGGTGGCCGGGCGCGCCGGGCGGCGGCGACCGCCGCCGGGTCCAGGTTGCGGTCGCTGGGCCCGGGCCTGGTGTCGGGGGCCGCGGATACGGATCCGACCACGGTGGCGGCGCTGGTCGTGGTCGGGGCGACCACCATGTTCGGGCTGGCCTGGCTGACCCTGCTGATGATGCCGGCGCTGGTGGTGGTGCAGGTGCTCGCCACCCGCGTGGGCGTCTTGTCGGGGCGGGATCTGCAACGGGCGGTCCGCGACGGCTACGGCCGGGTGCTGAGCATCCTGTTGTTGGTCTCGATCCTGGGGGTCAACGTCGTGACGATAGCCGCCGACGTCGCCGCCGGGGCGGCGGCGATCGGCCTGCTGGTCGGGGTGGAGTCCCGCTGGCTGGCGCCGGCCTTCGCCGCGGGGGTCCTCGCCCTGCTGCTGCTCGGCAAATACGACGAGGTCGAGCGGGTCCTCAAGGTGGTGATGCTGGGCCTGCTCGCGTACGGCGCGGCGGCGGTGCTGGCCCACCCGGACTGGCTCGCGGTGGCCCGGGGCAGTCTGATCCCGTCCATCCCCTTCACCGAGGCCCACCTCGCGGGGGCGCTGGCGATCCTCGGCACCACCCTGACGAGCTACATGTATGTGTGGCAGACGGTGGAACAGGTCGAGGAACCGCGGGCCCGCGAGCAGCTCAAATTCCGCGAGTTCGACGCGCAGGTCGGCGGCGGCCTGGCCGCGGTGATCTTCTGGTGCATCCTGGTCGCCAGCGGCGCCACGCTCGGCGCGCACCACCAGCAGGTCGAGACCGCCGAGCAGGCCGCCCAGGCGCTGCGTCCCCTGGCGGGGCCGCTGGCCGGCGTCCTGTTCTCGTTGGGGTTGCTCGCCTCGGCGATCATCGCGGTACCGGTGATCATGGCCAGCGGCGGGTACGTCACCGCCAGCGCCTTCGGCTGGCCGCGGGGGTTGAGCCGCACTCCCCGCCAGGCGCCCCGGTTCTACGCGGTGGTCGTCGCCCAGACCGTGGCCGGCGTCGCCCTGGCCAGCACCGGGATAGGTCCGATCCGGCTGCTGTTCCTGGCGAGCCTGATCGGCGGCATCGCCACCCCGTTGGGGCTGGTCCTGCTCGTCCTGGCCGCCGGAAACCCCAGGCTGATCGGCGCCACCCCGATCCACGTGAGCCTGCGGGTCGCGGGGTGGGCGGTCGCCGCGTTGGTGGCCGCCGTCAGCCTGCTCTTCCTCGCCCAGCAGCTCCATCTCGTGCCGGGGGCGTGACGGGTGCCGGGCCGGATTCCTGCGGTGCGACGCGGTAGCCGGGCCGTGCGCGCGGGCGTTGAACCCCACATGCGGCTGGCTCGGTGGCGGGAACGGTGGTGTGACGTGGGCTCGGTGGCCGTCTGGCGGTGGTGCGCCGCCGCGCCTGCGCCCGGACGGGGGCGCGGATGGACCTGATGCGGTGGTTCGCGGGGGTCGCCGGGCTGGCCGTCCTGGTCCTCGTCGCGGGTAGCATCCTGGGCAGTCTGGTAGTGCCCCGCGGGTTGGGGTCCGCGTTGGTGCGGGTGCTGTGGCGGTCGATGCGATGGGTGCTGCGCCGTGCGTCGGCCCCCTTCCACAGCTACGAGGTGCGCGACCGGTTCCTCGCCTGGCTCGCACCGGCGGTGCTGATCGCGATGCTGTGGTCCTGGCTGGCCGGGCTGCTGGTCGCGTACGGGCTGCTCATGCAGGCGGTGTCCGGGATCTCGTGGCCGGACTCGTTCCGGGAGGCCGGATCCAGTCTGTTCACCCTCGGCTTTGCGTCCGGCAAACGGTCCACACTCAACCCGCTGGACTTCATCGCCGCGGCGAGCGGACCGGTGGTCATCGCGCTGCAGATCGCCTACCTGCCGACGTTGTACGGCGCGTTCAACCGCCGGGAGCAGGAGGTCACGCTGCTCCAGTCCCGCGCCTCGCAGCCCGCCTGGGGACCCGAACTGCTGGCCCGGCAGGCCCTCGTCGGCACCGTCGACGAGCTGCGCGGCCTGTACGAGGACTGGGAGCGGCTGGCCGCCGACATCGGCGAGACGCACAGCAACTACCCGGTGCTGCTGTCGTTCCGTTCGCCGCGCCCGTACCGCGGCTGGGTGGTCGCCCTGATCGCGGTGATGGACGCCGCCGCCATGCACATCTCCCTCGCCCCTTCCGCGGCGGTCGTCCCCTCCGCGCGGCTGATGCTGCGGTCAGGGTTCACCGCGCTGCGCGAGATCGCCCGGGTGGTCCGCATCCCGGTCGACCCCGACCCCAACCCCGACGGTCCGCTCCAGCTGACGTTCGAGGAGTACGCCGAGGCCGTGGCGCACGTGCAGAAGGCCGGCTTCGTCACGGAACGCTCGGCGGAGGAGTCCTGGCCGCACTTTCGCGGTTGGCGGGTCAACTACGAGAGCATCGGCTACGCGTTGGCCCGCAACCTCGACGCCGTGCCGGCCCTGTGGAGCGGCGGGCGGGACTTCCCGCATGAACCGGTAGCGCCCCAGAGGCCCATCGATCGGCGGCCGCAGCCGTCCCGGGACCATCCCTCCTAACTCGTGCGCCCGGTGGGCGTGCCCGGCCGGCGACTTGATAGGCAAGTGGCTGCTTGCATATACTCGGCACGGTGAAAGACGGTGACGTGTTCAGAGCGATCGCCGACCCGACCCGCCGCAAGATCCTCGACGAGCTGACCGAACGCGACGATCAGACCCTGTTCGAGATCTGCTCCCGGCTGACCATGCGGCACCAGATCACCTCCTCCCGGCAGGCGATCTCGCAGCACCTCGAGCTGCTGGAGGCCGCCGGGCTGGTGGTGTCACGCCGCGACGGGCGTTACAAGTTCCATTCCATCAATCCCGCCCCGCTCGAACAGATCGTCGAGCGGTGGCTCAACCGCCGGATGAAGGAGTCCTCGTGAGGATCAACCTGACCAGCGTGCTCGTCGACGACCAGCGGAAGGCGCTGCGGTTCTACACCGAGGTGCTGGGCTTCGTGAAGAAGACCGAGATCCCGATGGGCGCGGTCAGCTGGCTCACCGTCGTCTCGCCCGACCAGCCGGACGGCACCGAGCTGGTGCTCGAGCCGGACGCCCACCCGGCAGCGAAGCCGTTCAAGGCGGCGCTGGTCGCCGACGGCATCCCGTACACCTCGTTCGCCGTGGACGACGTGCACAAGGAGTATGACCGGCTGCGGGAGAAGGGCGTCGTCTTCACCCAGGAGCCGACGGCCATGGGCCCGGTGACCACCGCCGTGTTCGACGACACCTGCGGCAACCTGATTCAGATCGCCTCCCAGCAGTAGGCGTCGGGCGGCGGGCCGGAGGTGGCTATCCGGCCCGCATCGCAAGCTGTTCGAGCTGCGGCAACCCGACGCCGAGTTCCCGCAGCCGGGCGCTCGCCACCTCGACGGCATGCAGCTGGCCGACCGTGTCGGCGACGAACAGCCACCGGCTGTCCGGCGACCAGACCATTCCCTGCGGAAAGAACCCGGCATGCACCGCCAGCTCCACCGGGACGTTCCCGCCGGAGCGCAGGTCGAGCAGATGGACCCGGGGCAATGCGCCCGGCGAGCTCACCCAGATGGCGGCCCCTGTCCCGTCCGGCGAGATCAGCCCACGGCTGACCTCGTTCTCCGGCAGCCGCAGCGGCACCGCACGTCGGGCCCCGGTGCGCTGCTCGATCAGGACCGCGGCGCAGCGCAGACGCTCGTCGCACTCCCGGGCCAGCCAGTGTTTCGGGCCGACGGCGAGCACCTCGCCGGTGGTGATCCGGCGGACACCGTCGGGGCGCAGCGAGTAGACCCCGCCGGTCGCGCCGAAGAGCGGGTACCCGGCACCGTCCGGCTCGGCGAAGCCCTGCGTGTTCCGAGGGAGCACGAGCGTCTGCCCGGTGCGCCGGCCGTCGAAGCGGACCAGGAGCATCCGCCCGGCCTCCTCCTCGCTCACCCACACCGAGTTCGGATCCGGGCCGGGCAGCGCCGCGCCACTGCGGCTGAACTCGTCGGTCGCTTCGGCCGCGGGTCCCCCGTCCGGGACCACGTAGCCGGGCACCGCGTCCAACGGCCGGACGACCACCCGGTCGGGGCCGACCAGGAAGTTGACCGGGCCGGTGCTGCGCAGCGCCGGCACGGGGGTGGTGGTCACCCGGCCGTGGGCGAACTCGACGCGGACCACCGATTCCGGCCCCCGGCCGTACAACTGCCAGCCGGCGTCGATCCCGAGCAGGGCGTGGCCGAGCTCGGTGACCGCTGGGGCGGCCGGCCTGGGGGTGGCCCCGCTCGGCGATGCGGCGGCTCTGGTCGCGGACGGCGACGGGGTCGCCGGTGGCCGGTCCGCCCGGCTGTCGGCGCCGGTGCGCGCATAGACGGCCAGCCCGACGCCGGCGACGAGCACCAGCGGCAGCCACTTCCGCCAGGGGCGCCGGGGGCGGTCGTCGCGGACCGGACCGCCGATCTCGATGATGTCACCCGGGTGGTCGTCGGCCGTCACCCTGCCATCATCTCCCGCGGCGTCGCCTGGCGCTGACCCCCAATCCACGGTTGGCCGCCCGTCCAAGGCGTGTGAGGATGCGGCGCATGCGTGCGGTGATCTTCGACGAGTTCGGTGTCCGACCCGAGGTCCGCGACGTCCCGGATCCGGTGCTGCCGCCCGGTGGCGCGGTGATCCGGGTCGAGGCGACCGGGCTGTGCCGCAGCGACTGGCACGGGTGGCAGGGGCATGACCCCGACATCCGCCTGCCCCACGTCCCGGGCCATGAGTATGCCGGGGTCGTCACGGCGGTCGGCGCCGGCGTGCACGGCTGGCGACCCGGCGACCGGGTCACCGTGCCCTTCGTCTGCGCGTGCGGGCAGTGCCCGGCCTGCCTCGCCGGCGACCAGCAGGTGTGCGAGCGGCAGACGCAGCCCGGCTTCACCCACTGGGGCTCGTTCGCCGAGTACGTGGCGGTGCGGAACGCCGACGTCAACCTGATCCGGCTCCCCGACGAGCTGGGCTACCCGGCCGCGGCGGCGCTCGGCTGCCGGTTCGCGACGGCGTTCCGGGCGGTGGTCGGCCAGGGGCGGGTCGCCGCGGGCGAGTGGGTGGCGGTGCACGGCTGCGGCGGCGTGGGACTGTCCGCGGTGATGATCGCGGCGGCGTGCGGTGCGCAGGTGGTGGCCGTCGACGTCGCCCCCGGCGCGCTGGAACTCGCCCGACGCTGCGGTGCCACCGTCTGTCTGGACGGGCGTGCCCTCGCCGGCCCCGGCGCGGTGGCCGCGGCCGTTCGCGATGCGACCGGAGGAGGGGCCCACCTGTCGCTCGACGCCCTGGGCAGCCACGCCACCTGCGCCGCCTCGATCGAGAGCCTGCGGCGGCGCGGACGGCACGTGCAGGTGGGACTCCTCCCCGCCGCCCAGGGCCGCCCCGCTCTGCCGATGGACCTCGTGATCGCGTACGAGCTGGAGCTGCGCGGCAGCCACGGCATGGCCGCGCACGCCTACCCGGAGCTGCTCCGGCTGGTCACCGCGGGCGTGCTGCGCCCCGCCGAGCTGGTCACCCACACCATCGGCCTCGCCGAGGTGCCCGACGCGTTGGCCGCCATGGACGGTCCCGCGCCGGGCGGAATGTGCCTCATCCGGCCGGCGTGAGTGGGCGGGCCGCAGGCGGTGGCACACCGGTGGGTGCCGCGTCGGATCCGCTCAACCGGCTCGGGTGCCCGCCGCCGCGGCAGGCCCGGCGTCCGCCGGGTCGGCGACCGGCCGGCGGGCCGACGAATGGCCCACCTCGGCGGCGGGCGGTGCCTCCGGCGCCCGTGGCGGCCACCGGATCAGGCCGACGCCGAGCAGGACGACGACCATGCCCACGGTCATCCGGATGGTGACCGGCTCGTCGAGCAGGAGCGCGCCCAACGTCACCGAGACGACCGGCAGCAGATAGCCGACGCTGGCGGCGTTGGTGGCGCCCTCGTGAGTGATGATCTTGTAGGTGAGGTGGAACGTGACCGCCGTGCAGCCGAGGGCGAGGACGACGAGGGCGCCGACCGAGGCCATGGTCACCCGCGGCGCGTCGAGGCCACCGACGGGCAGGAACAGCGCGCTCCAGCCGGTCGCGGCGAGCAGTTGGGCGCTGGACAGCACGATCGTCGGTACGCCTCGGCCGACCAGGGTCCGCCCCAGGTAGGCGAAGGCGGCGGCGTAGCTGACGGCCGCGCCGAGGATGGCCAGGGCGTTCCAGCTGATCAGGCCCCCGTGGCGCCACGGAGCGAAGATGGTCACGACTCCGGCGAAGCCGAGCAGGAGACCGCCGAGGCGGATCGGGCGCAGGTCGCGCTCCGCGCCGATCGCGAGGCCCAGCAGCAGCGACCAGAGCGGTGTGGTGGCGTTCAGCACCCCCGCCGTCCCCGAGTCGACGGTCCGCTGACCGAGGCTGAACAGCGCGAACGGCAGGGCGTTGCAGAGGAAGGCCGCCACGGCCAGGTGCCGCCAGATCGACGGGTCCGTGGGCAGGCGATGGCCGGCCAGCCGGCACGCCAGCAGGAGTGCCGCGGCGCCGAGGGCGCACCGGACGAAGGTCACCTGGGCGGGTGTGAACCCGTCCAGGGCCACGGTGATCCACAGGAAGGTGGAGCCCCACAACAGGGCCAGTACGCCCATCCGGAGCAGGTTCCGTGCGCCGCCGCTGATCATGGCTCTCCCGTCGAGGCGTGTCGTCGCGTCGTGCCGGCTCCACCGTGCCCGGACCGGATCAGCAGAACAAGTGAACGTTTCTATCTGACTGTTAAGCTCTGCTACATGCTTGACGTGCGTCGCCTCCAGGTCCTCCGCGCGGTCGTGACCAGCGGTTCGGTCACCGCGGCCGCGACCCATCTCGGTTACACCCCGTCGGCGGTCAGCCAGCAGATCGCCGCGCTGGAGCGGCAGACCGGGGTCCGGCTGCTGGAGCGGATCGGCCGGGGTGTACGCCCCACCGCGGCCGGCCGACTGCTCACCGAGCACGCCGGCATCATCGGCCGCAGCATCGCCGACGCGGAGACCGCGCTGGCGGAGCTGCGGGCCGGCCGCACCGGGCTACTGACGGTGCGCTACTTCGCCACCGCCGGCGCCGCGCTGATCCCGCCCGCGCTGGCGCGGTTCCGCCACAGGCATCCGGACGTACGCGTCGAGTTGAAGCTGATCGACCCCGACCCGCTGCCGGAGGTGGCGCAGGGCCGCGCGGACCTGGCCATCCTCGTCCGCGCGGGCACGCCGGTCCGCGAGGGCGTCCACCTCGTCCACCTGCTCGACGATCCGTACCTGGCCGTCCTGCCCCGCGATCACCGCCTCGCCGCGAAGGAGGCGGTCGACCTGGCCGATCTCGCCGCGGAGCCCTGGGTCAGCAGCGAGCCGGCCGGGCCGTGCCGGGAGGTGGTACTGGCCGCCTGCGCGGCGGCGGGTTTCCATCCGCGGACCGCGGTGGAGTGCGACGACTACCCCACCGCGCAAGGTTTCGTCGCCGCCGGGCTCGGCGTCAGCGTGATCCCGCGGACCGCCCTCGACAGCCGCCACCCCGAGGTGGCCGTACGGGAGATCCGGAACCCGCGGCCGGTCCGGCGGATCCACGCGGCGGTCCGGGAGACCTCGCTGGAGCAGCCGGCGCTGCGCGCCCTGCTCACCGCGCTGCGCGACGCGGCAGGCGGGCGCGACTGACCGCGGCGGCAGACCCAGCCGCCGCCACCGGCCCACGGTTCACGTCGGGTCGCCGCCGCCCGGGGTGGCGTCTGCCTGTTCGGCCGGCGGAGGTTCGTCGTCACCGTCCCGCCGCCGGCGGCGTTCCCGCCTGCGCCCGAGCAGCGCCGCGACGAGCAGCGACCCGGCGGCGGTCGCGCGTCCCCAGCGGCGCAGGGCCACCCGGAGCGCCCGGGCCGGCGGCGGGGGCGGCCCAGGCACCACGACCCGGTCCACGCCCGGGTAGGCCAGCCGGGCGGTCTCGACCGCCTCCTCCTCCGACGTGACGGCCCGGTTGTTGGTGAGGGTCAGCTGTCCGGCCTCGTTCCGGTAGCGCCACCGCCACACCTCACCGTGCGGCCACAGCTCGATCCGCTCCCCCGGGCGGTGGCGGACGGGGACCTCGGGTTCGTCCTCGCCGGTCGGGCGCCGCGGCGCGGGGCGGGCCCCCCGGCGCAGGTCGGCCCGGGTGAGTTCCCCGAGAGAGGCGGCCTCGCCCCGGCGCAGCGCCCGCGCGATGAGGAACGCGAGCACGCCGGTCAGGATCGGCAGGACCAGCACCAGGACGCGGAACAACGCCAACAGGTCGTAGACCGGCACCCGGAGCAGCCGGGCGAGGATGTCGTCGCCCGCGGCCACCACGAGGACCACGTAGAAGGTCAGTGCGCCCACGCCGATGCCGACCCGGACCGGGTGGTTCCGGGGCCGGTCGAGCAGCTGATGCGGGCGGCGGTCGCGGGTGCACCATCGTTCGATGAACGGCCACAGGTAGAGGGCGACGAAGCTCAGCCCGCCGAGCACGACGCCGGGGAAGAACGGGGCCGGCACCAGGTACCCGCCGATACGGAACTCCCACGGCGGGAACAGGCGCAGCGCGCCGTCGCCCCAGGCGACATACCAGTCCGGCTGCGCCGGCGAGCTGGACTCGGCCGGCGCGAACGGACCGTACAGCCAGACCGGGTTGATCTGGACCAGCCCGCCGAGGGCGAACAACACCGCCAGCACCCAGGCGAAGAGGGCGAGCGTGCGCAGGGTGTAACCCGGCCAGAACCGGGAGCCGACCACGTTGTGCTCGGTCCGCCCCGGGCCCGGGAACTGGCTGTGCTTCTGCCGCACCAGGATGCCCAGATGCAGCGAGACGAGGGCGACGAGGATCGCCGGTACGAGCAGCACGTGGGTGATGAACATCCGCGGGATCATCTCGTCGGAGGGGAACTCGCCGCCGAGGGCCAGCGCAGCCAGCCAGGTCCCCACCAGGGGGATGGACTCCACCACCGAGGTGATGATCCGCAGACCCAGCCCGGACAGGAGGTCGTCGGGCATGGAGTAGCCGGTGAAGCCGTTGGCCAGGGCGAGGGCCAGCATGGTCACGCCGATCAGCCAGTTGAGTTCGCGCGGCTTCCGGAACGCCCCGGTGAAGAAGATCCGGGACAGGTGCAGCACGATCGCCGCGACGAAGGCCAGCGCCGCCCAGTGGTGGGTCTGCCGGATCAGCAGTCCGGCCCGAACGTCCCAGCTCAGCCGCACCGTCGAGGCGTACGCGGCGGAGGTGGTGGCGCCGTCCAGCGGGGCGTAGGAGCCCCGGTAGACCCGGTCGGCGGAGCTGGCGTCGAAGAAGAACGTGAGATAGACGCCGGTGAGGATCAGCGCGATGAACGAGTAGAGCGCGATCTCCCCGAGCATGAACGACCAGTGGTCGGGGAAGATCTTCGCCAGCGCCCGGCGGGTGATCGGGGAGAGCCGGAGCCGGTCGTCCAGCGCGCGGGCCAGCGGACCCATGATCATGGTCGGCTCCAGAATCCGGCGCCGGGCGGCGCGGTGAAGTCGCCGGTGGCCCGCAGGAAGCCGTCCGGGCCGACCTCGATCGGCAGCCCCGGCAGGGGCCGTGCCGCGGGGCCCGCGATCGGCCGGGCGCCGGCCAGCAGGTCGAACGAGGACTGGTGGCAGGGGCAGAGCACGCGGCCGGTGCCCTTGAGGTAGAGCCGTACCGGGCAGCCGGCGTGGGTGCAGAGCAGCGACCAGACGACCAGGCCGCCCAGGTGCCCGCCGGCGGGCTGGCGGATGAAGCGCTCCGGGTTGAGGCGAACCGCGAACGCGGGCGCGTCCCCGACGTCGATGCTGCCCTCGGGAAAGACCGCGACCATCGTGTCGGCGGGCACGTCGTCCGGCCGTAACGGTCGTCCCTGGTCGTCGACCAGCCGGACACCCGGCCCCCACGGGGTGTCCTTCAGCGACCGCGTCGGGCGTTGCCGGTCCCACGGGAGCAGGGAGCGCAGCGGGAACAGCGCGGCGACGCCGAGGGCGGTCAGCGCGAAGCCGAGCGCCGCGAGCAGTCCCCACCGGCGCATCGGGCTCTCCGGCGCGCGGAACACCGCCGCGGTCATTGCCTGCTCGGCGGGGGGCGGAACGAAGCCCTCGTGCTCCTCGACGTAGCCGCCGACCGGCACCAACCGGCGGGACCAGACCGCGAGCCCCACCGCCAGGCCGGCGAAGGCGACCGCCAGGCACACCCCTTCCCACTGGGTACCGCCGTTCAACCCGTACGTGACCGCGAAGCCGACCGCCCCGGCGGCGCTCATCAGGAACGCGGCGGTGATTTGGCGGCTCGCGGCCCGCTCGCTCTTCGACGGAGTCCGGCCGCTCACTCCCCCGCCCTCCGGCCCAGCCATCGCACGGCGCCCACCAGCAGGGCGAGCACCACCACCCAGCCGACCAGCCCCTCGGCCAGCGGCCCCAGCCGGCCGATCGGGTTGCCGCCCCGGTCCAGTCGCTCGGAGCGCAGCCGCTGCACGTAGCTGGTCAGGTCGTTCACCTGCCGGTCGGTGAGCACCTGGCTGGGGAAGGCCGGCATCAGCCCGGGCCCGACCCGGACCGCCTCGGCGACCTGGGTGGCCGTGGAGTCGTACAGCGGCGGAGCGATCCAGCCGTTGGTGAGGACCGCACCGGAGCCGCCCGCCCCGTGGCAGGGCGCGCAGTTGGCGGCGAAGAGTGCGCGGCCCGAGACCACGTCGCCGGACGCGACCCGGGGGATCTGCGGGCCCCCGCCGCCGAAGCTGCCCGCGTGGCCGACCAGCGCGGAGATGTCGTCGGCGGAGAAGACCGGTGCGCGGCGGGTGGCCTGCGGCACCTCCCTCGAGAGCGGCATCCGCCCGGTGGAGAGCTGGAAGTCCACCGAGGCCGGTCCGACGCCGATCAGGGACGGGCCCCGCTGCGATCCCTGTCCCTGCGGGCCGTGGCAGCTCGCGCACTGCTCCAGGTAGAGCTGGGTGCCCCGGTCGGCGGCGGGGGTGGTGGCGGTCGGGGTCGGGGTGGGTGCGGGCGCGAGTGCCACCGGCCCCGCGGCCAGCGCCAGGACGGACCCGACCGCGAGGGCCCGGCGGGGGTGCGGGGTGGGCAGCGTCACCGCTCGTGGTCGCCGCATCGGTCAGTCCAGGGTGTAGAGGTACGCGGCGATGTCCTGCGCGTCGATCGCGCTGACGCCCAGCTTCGGCATGGCGGTGCCCGGTTCGACGGCCTGCGGGTCGGTGATCCACCGTTGCAGGTTGTCGGCGTTGTTGGGCAGCTCACCGGCGATGTACGACCGGGCGCCGAAGCGGGTCAGCGGCGGGCCGACCAGCCCACCGGCCTGGTCGATGCCGGGAATGGTATGGCACGAGCCGCAGCCGTACTGGGCGATGAGCTGCGCACCCCGGTCGGGCCGGCCGACGCGGGACTCGGGCGGCGGTGGGGGCGGCGCCGAGGCGCAGCCGGTCACGGTGACCGCCAGCACGGCGCCCAGCATCCAGAGACGACGGCTCATCGCACCATCCCTTCCGTTGCGGCACCGGTCGCCGCCGGCTTCGGGTGCCGGCCCGGCCGGTCGGCACCCAGGTGGTCGGGCCGGTCCCGGTCCAGCCGCAGTAGCCAGGCGAGGAAGACCGCCAGCGTCGCCACCAGCACCGCCACGTCCATCGGCGCCCACATCAGCAGCCCGGCGAGCTGCTGGTCGGCGACCGGGTCGGGGCCGAGGACGCGCGCGGGGTAGACCGGCTCGGGGGCGAAGGTGAGGGCCGCGCCGAGGGCGGACGCGGGCAGCATGGTGCCGACCAGCAGCAGCAGCGACACCGGAGCGGGTGCCCGGTGGCGCGCCGGGCCGAGCACCGGCGCCCACAGCAGCCAGGCCGCCGTCACCAGGCTCACGTGCTCGGCGGCGTGCAGGACCGGGCGGTCCACCGCGGCGACGTACGGGCCCGGCAGGTGCCAGAACCACAGGACGAGGGTCTGCGCCGCGGCGGCCAGCAGGGCGTACCCGGCCGGGCGGCGCAGCCGGCGCACCGGGGCCGCGGCCCGCCAGCGGGCCAGCAGCCGGCGCAGCGGCCGGGGCGCGGCGACGGTCAGCGGCAGCCCGGCCGCGCCCGCCGCGAGCAGCGGGCCGGCCACCAACAGGAGCAGCATGTGCTGGGCCATGTGGCCGGCGAAGGAGGACTCCGCCAGCCGGTGCATCGGCCCCTGGTCGGCCGCCAGCACCACCAGCAGCCCACCGCCGAACGCGGCCACCCGCCAGCCCGGCACGACCCGGCCGGGGCCACGGCGCGCCCACAGCTCCTGCACGCCCCGGCCGTAGCCGGCGGCGAGCAGGCAGAGCCCCGCGACGACCAGCATGGTCAGCAGGCCGTCGGTCACGTCGCCCGGGCCGGGCCCGTGGGCCCGGTAGCCGCTCAGCCCTGACATGGCGGGAACACCAGCACGGCGACACCGCCGAGCGCGATGATCGTCAGGAACAGCAGGTTCGCCCAGACACCCACCACGGCGAGCATCCGGGACCGGTCGAGGGCCCGGTCGTGGGCGCCGGCCGCCCGCGCCTGCCCGGTACGCCTCAGCACCAGGGTGGCGACCAGCAACGATCCCAGGGTGGCCACGCCCGGGACGAACACGGCGACGCTGAGGGCCTGCCAGAGCGGTACGCCGGCGATGCGCTCGGACTTGGCGGCGCAGGCGAGTTCATCCAGGCTCCAGGCGGCGATCAGATGCACCGCCCAGGCGACCGCGCCGCCGAGCACGCCGTACCAGAGCAGCAGCCCGCCGGTCAGGCGGGCGTGTGGGCCGGGTCGCGCGGTCATCACAGGCGCGGGGAGAAGTAGATGGTGAACAGGATGGCGACCCACACCGTGTCGACGAAGTGCCAGTAGATCGCGGCGTTGCGGACCCGTTCGTGGCGGTGGGACCCGAAGCTGCCGCCGCGCAGGGAGGCGACGAGCAGCCAGCCGATCATCGCCAACCCGACGCTCACGTGCAGCCCGTGGAACCCGGTGATCACGTAGAACAGCGACCCGTAGACGTTGGTGGTCATGGTGAAGTGCTGGAGGTCGTCCTGGTACTCGATGACCAGCAGGGCCATGAAGGACAGCCCCATCACCAGGGTCGCGGCGAGGCCGGCGCGCAGACGCCAGCGCTGGCCCCGCCGGATGCCGTGTTCGGCCCAGACCACCGGCAGGCTGCTGGGCACCAGCACCCCGGTCATCACCAGCGGGATGAGCAGCTTCGGCTTGTCGATGCCGTCGGGCGGCCAGATGGGGCCGTGCTGGAAGCGGAGGTAGAAGTAGCTGCCGAGCAGGCAGGCGAAGAGGGTGGCCTCGGTGGCCACGAACATCACCATGCCCCACCAGCCGGTCGGCCGGCCGACCGGCTCCTCCGTGGTCAGCGCCTCGACACCGGTGGCCGCGGCCACCGCCCCGCCCCGGTCCGTCATGACGCGATCCCGATTTCCTCGTCGGGCCGCCGAGGCGGCCAGAGCCACGCCGCGATCGTCGCCGCCACCGCCAGCACGGCGGCCACCGCGACCGGGTACGCGCCCAGCAGCAGGGCGGTGAAGAAGACCAGCAGCACGCCGGCGAGCACGAGCGGCTTGAACGACGGCTCCGGCATCTGCGCCGCGCGCTCGGGGCGCGCGTCCAGCTCGCTGGTGAACAGGGTGCGCTTGCCCTCGCTGAGGATGCGGTCCTTGGTCGCGCCCGTGGTGGTCGACTCCACGGTCCGTTCGTCCCAGGTGGGGTGCAGGCTGTGCACGTGGGGAATGACCGGGAAGTTGTACGCCTCGGGTGGTGAGGCGGCCGACCATTCCAGGCTGTCGCCCTCCCACGGGTCCGGCCCGGCCGGCCGGCCCCGCCGGATCGCGTGCACCACGCCGATGAGCACCAGCAGCAGCCCGAGTGCCAGCACGTACGACCCGATGCTGCTGATCAGGTTCCCCACGTCCCAGCCCAGGTCGCTGCGGTAGGTGTAGACGCGCCGGGGCATGCCGAACAGGCCGTAGAGGTGCATGGGGAAGAACGTGACGTGCATGCCGGTGAAGACCAGCCAGAACGCCCACCGCCCGAGCCCCTCGTGGTACATCCGACCGGTGATCTTGGGGAGCCAGAAGTAGATGCCGGCGAGTATCGGGAAGAGCGCCCCGCCGAGCAGCACGTAGTGGAAGTGGGCCACCACGAAGTACGAGTCGGTGACCTGTTGGTCGAAGGCGGTCAGCGCGAACATCGCGCCGGTGAAGCCGCCGAGCACGAAGGTCACGATGAACCCGATGACGAACAGCAGCGGGACCCGCAGCACCAGCCGGCCGAGCATCATGGTGGCCAGCCAGGCGAAGATCTGGATCCCGGACGGGATGGTGATGATGGTGCTGGCCGCGCTGAAGAAGCTGTATGACAGCTGGGGCAGCCCGGTGGCGAACATGTGGTGTACCCAGACCCCGAACGAGACGATGGAGATCGCGACGATCGCCAGCACGATCAGCGGGTAGCCGACGACGCCGCGGCGGGTGAACGCGGGGAGCACGGCGGAGACGATGCCCAGCCCGGGCATCACGATGATGTACACGTCGGGGTGCCCGAAGATCCAGAACAGGTGCTGCCAGAGCAGCACGTTCCCGCCGCCGCCCGGGTCGAAGAAGTGGGTGTCGAACCGGCGGTCGAGGAAGAGCAGCGCGTTGTCCGTGTTCAGCGCGGGCAGGGCGAAGACCACCATGAAGGCGGTGGCCACGATCGCCCAGACGAACAACGGCACCCGGTTGAGCGACATCCCCGGCGCGCGCAGCTTGAGCGCGGTGACGATGAAGTTGATCGCGCCCGCGGTGGTGGAGATGCCGAGGAAGAGCAGGCCCAGCGCGTAGACGTCCATGTGCAGGCCGGGGTTGTGCTGTTCCTGGTTGAGCGGCGCGTAGGCGAACCAGCCGTTGTTCGGCGCCGCCCCGAACGGCAGGCTCGCCCACATGAACAGCCCGGCGAAGAGGAACGCCCAGTAGCCGAAGGCGTTCAGCCTGGGGAACGCCATGTCCCGCGAGCCGATCATCAGCGGGACGAGGAAGTTGCCGAAGCCGAACAGCATCGGCGTGGCGAACAGGAAGATCATCGCCGTGCCGTGCATGGTGAAGAGCTGGTTGTACTCCTGTGGCGACAGCACGCCGGACTCGGGCCGGGCGAGCTGGGTGCGCATCACCAGGGCGCTGAGCCCGGCGAGGACGAAGAAGAACGCGGCGGTGACCAGGTACCGTCGGCCGATCTTCTTGTGGTCCACGGTGGTGAGCCAGGCGCGCAGCGAGCGGGGTTCGTCCCAGTGCTCGGCCAGCCGGGCCAGGTCGTCGCGGCCGATGCCGGGTGGTGTGCTGGTGGTTGTGGACATGGTGGCCCCTACTCCAGCGACCGAAGGTAGGCGATGAGGTCGGGCAGTCGGGCGGCGTCGACCGGCTGCGGGGGCATGGCGTTGCCGGGCTTGACGGTCTGCGAGTTGGCGATCCAGCCGCCGAGGTGGCCGGCGTCGTTGGGTACGGCGCCGGCGCCGATGCTCCACCGCGATCCCACGTTCGACAGGTCGGGCCCGACCCGCCCCTGCGCGCCGGTGCCCCGGATCGAGTGGCAGGCGGCGCAGGTGCCCTGCACGAAGGTCTGCTGGCCGCGCCGTTCGGCATCCGTCTGTGGCGCCCGGGCCGGGGCGTCGAGCCGGTCCAGGAAGGCGTCGAAGTCGGCGCGGGGTTGCGCCACCACGAGGAACGCCATGTGGGCGTGCTGGGTGCCGCAGTACTCGGCGCACTGGCCGCGGTAGCTGCCGGCCTGCCGCGCCTCCAGCCAGGTCTCGCGGGTCTCGCCGGAGATCAGGTCGGTCTTCGGCATCAGCTGCGGCACCCAGAAGCTGTGCAGCACGTCGTCGGTGCGCAGGCGTACCTTGACCCGCTCCCCCACCGGGATGTGGATCTCGTTGGCGGTGGCGCCGGATCGGCCCGGGTAGCGCACCTCCCACCACCACTGGTGGCCGATGACCTCCACGGTCAGCGCGTCCCGGCCCGGTCCGGCGCCGAGCGCGGCGAGGTCCCGCAGGCCGACGCCGTACACGGCCACGAGGATGATGAACGGCAGTCCGGCGCCGGCGATCGTCACGAAGCGCAGCGGCTGGCCGTGGCGCACCCGGGCGGTGCCCCGCCGGAACACCAGCGCCCACGCGAGCAGCGCCATGACCTCGGCGAACACCGCCACGGAGATCCAGAACAGCAGCCACCAGAGGCCGTTGACCCGGGCCGCTCCGGTCCCCTGCGGATTCAACGCTGACGGTGACCCGCCGGAGCAGCCCGCGAGCAGCAGCAGGCCGGCCAGCAGCAGCACCGGCCCGGGTCGGCGCTGCCGCCGGGCCGGGCGCGGGGCGGTCTCCGCTGTCGTCCTCATCGGCAAGGACCTTAGTCCCGGTTGACCGTCTTCACACCTTTTATACCGAACAGGGGGATACAGGGCTGTAAGCGTCTTATGGTGGGCTCCATCCCCACCTTCGGTCAAGCGCCCCCGGGACGCGGACAGGGAGATCATGCAAGCCTCCACGGTGGACCTCGTCGCGGACACGGCCAGAGCGGCCGCCGCGCGCCGGACGATGGCCTGGGTCGCCGGCGGGCTCGCCGCGGCGGCCACGGCGGCCGGCGCGTGGCTCGCGCCCCCCGACGAACTGCAGGGCGACGCGCAACGGCTGATGTACGTGCACGTCCCCGCCGCCTGGGTGGCGTACGCCGCGTTCGCGGTCGTGCTCATGGCCAGCGGGGCGTACCTGATCGGCGGTGACCTGCGCTGGGACCGGTTCGCCCGGGCGGCGGCCGAGCTCGGCGTGGTGCTCACCGCCGCCGCCATCGCCACCGGATCCGTCTGGGGGCACCTGGTCTGGGGCACCTGGTGGGCCTGGGATCCCCGCCTGGTCAGCACGGCCCTGCTGCTGCTCACCTACGCCGGCTACCTCGCCCTACGGCGGGCGCTGGCCGAGCGGACCGGGGCACGCGACGGCGGCGACCACCGGGTGGCGAAGCCCGCCGCCGTCGCCGGGGTGGCCGGGTTCCTCCTCGTGCCCGTGGTGCACTTCTCGGTCGTCTGGTGGCGCTCGCTGCACCAGCAGGCGACGATGCTGGCCCCGCACCGGCCGCCGATCGACGCCCGGATGGCCACCGCGCTGCTGCTCGCCGTGGCCGCCGCAACCCTCGCCGCGTGCTGCGTGCTGCTGCACCGGGTGGTCCGACTGGAGCGCCGTCTGGCGCCCGAGCCCGCCCCCACCGCCGAACGCACCCCGGTGAGAGTCGGATGATGCGTCGCCGGACGGGCCGGGTCGCCCTCCTCGCCGTGCTGCTCGCCGCCGGCGGGCTGCTGGTCACCAGCGCGCTCCGCGACACCGTCACCTACTACCGGACCCCGGCAGAGCTGCTCGACGACCCGGACCTCGCCCGGCACCGGGTCCGCCTCGGCGGTGACGTGGTGCCCGGATCGCTGCGCCACGACGGCGACCTGGTGACGTTCCGGCTCGCGGCGGCGGGTCGCGAGATCGCCGTCGAGCAACGCGGCGCGCCTCCCGAGACGTTCCGGGAGGGAACCGGGGCGGTCGTCGAGGGCACGCTGTCGTCCGACGGTGTGTTCCGCTCGGACCACGTGGTGGTCCGGCACGGCAACGAGTACCGGCCGTCGTCCCCACCCGTGGCTCCGGTCGATGCTCGGTGACCTCGGCACCGCCAGCCTCGCCGTCGGGCTGGCCTGCGCGACCCTGACCGCCCTGCTCTGGCTGCGGGTGGCCCTGTTCGACGCGCCCGTCCGCACCGCCCGGCTCGGCAGCACCGCCACCCTGGCCGCCGCCGCCGTGGCCTGCGCCCTGCTGGAGACCGCGCTGCTCCGGCACGACTTCAGCGTGCGGTTCGTGGCCGAGAACGGCGGCCGGCACGTCCCGCTCTACTACACGCTGACCAGCCTGTGGTCCGCGCTGGACGGCTCGCTGCTGCTGTGGCTGCTGGTCCTCGGCGGGTACGCGGCGCTGCTGGCCCGGCGCGCGTACCCGCCCCGGCTGCACGCGTACGCGATGGTGGTCGTCAGCGTGGTCATGCTGTTCTTCTTCGCGCTGTCCAGCTTCGCCGCGAACCCGTTCCGCCCGGTGAGCCCGGTGCCGACCGACGGCCCCGGACCGAACCCACTGCTGCAGCAGCACCCGGCCATGGGCGTACACCCGCCGCTGCTCTACGCCGGCTACCTCGGTCTGGTCGTACCCTTCGCGTTCGCGCTCGCGGCGCCGCTGGTCGGACGGGACGGACGCGGCTGGGTGCGGATGGCCCGCCCGTGGGCGCTGGTGGCCTGGGCCGCGCTCACCGGCGGCATCGGCCTCGGCGCCTGGTGGTCGTACGCGGTGCTGGGCTGGGGCGGTTACTGGGCATGGGACCCGGTGGAGAACGCCTCCCTGCTGCCCTGGCTGACCGCCACCGCGTTCCTGCACACCACCCTGGTACGCGGCCGGACCGCCTGGCACAGCGCGCTCGCCTGCGCGAGCTTCCTGCTGGTGCTGCTGGGCACCTTCCTCACCCGGTCCGGCGCGGTGGCCAGCGTGCACGCCTTCACCGACTCACCGCTGGGTCCGATGCTGCTCGGCTTCGTGCTGCTGGCGGTGGTGGTGTCGACCGTCCTGACCGGCCGGCGGGCCCCCGAACCGGCCCGCACCGGACGGCCGCGGGCGCTCTCCCGCCCCACCCTCGTGCTGGTCAACGGGGTACTCCTGGTGACCATCGCGGCGGTGGTGCTGATCGGCACGATCCTGCCGCTGCTCTCCGCCCCGTTGGACGGGACGCGCGTGTCCGTGGGACCCGCCTACTACCAGCGGACCGCGGTGCCGCTGGCGGTGGTGGTGCTGCTGGTGCTGGGCGTGCCGCCCGCCCTACGTGACCGGTCGGCGGCGCTGCGGCGGCTCGCCGCGCCCGCCGGCGCCGGCCTCGGCACGGTGGCCCTGGTCGGACTGCTCAGCCGACCCGGTCCGGCCGCGCTCACCGCGTTCGGTGCGGCGGCGTTCGTCCTCACCGGACTGGCCGGGGAGCTGATCCACCGGCTGCGCCGGTCCGGCCCCCGCCCCGGCCGGCTCGCCGGGCTGGTCGCGCACGCCGGGCTCGCCCTGGTCGCGGTGGGCGTCGCCGGGTCGTCGGCGTACGGGCGGGACGCCGAACGGACACTGCGGGTGGGCGAGACCCTGCGGGTGGGTGATGTCGCGGTCCGCCTGGTCGGCGTGGACCGGACCGGCGGCAGCGGGAGCATGGCGGTGCGAGCCCGGCTGGCGCTCACCGCATCGGGCCGCGCCGGCCCGACGATCACCCCGGCGCTGCGCTACCACCCGGCCCGGGACACCGCGGTGACCGTGCCGGCGATCGGCACCGGCCTGCTGCGCGACACGTACGTCACGCTGATCGCGGTCAGCGAGGACAGCGGCAGCGCCACCGTGCGGCTCGCGGTGAACCCGCTCGTCAGCCTGATCTGGGCCGGCGGGGCGCTGACCGCCACCGGCGGGGTGCTCGCCGCCGCCCGCTCCGCACGGCGGCCGGCCGCCCGCGACGGCCGGGCGGTGCCCGCCCCGGTGGCCGTCGGTTCCGGAGCGGCACGGTGAGGCGCCCGGCGCTGCGCCGCCCCGGATGGCTGCGCGGCGGGCCGGCGGTGGTCCTCGTGCTCACCGCTGTCGTCGGCACTCTGGTCGTCCTCGGCCTGCGCGCACCGGCCGCCCCGAACCCGGGCGAGGGGTTGGCGGTGGCGGGCACACCCGCCCCGGCACTGTCCGGACCCACCCTGGACGGTGGCCGCTTCGCGCTCTCCGACGTCCGCGGCCAGGTGGTGCTGGTCAACGTCTTCGCCTCCTGGTGCGGGCCGTGCCGGGACGAGCTGCCGCTGCTGGTCGACGCCGAGCGTGAGTGGTCGCCACGCGGCGTGCGGCTGGTCGGGCTGAACATCCGCGACGGTGCCGAGGCGGTCCGGGCGCTGCTCGACGAGACCGGCGCGAAAGGGCTGACCGTGGTGCCGGACCCGGACGGCACCCGGGCTGTCGAGTGGGGTGTGCGGGGCGTACCGGAGACCTTCGTGGTCGACCGGGACGGCCGGCTCGTCGACCGGCGGCAGGGCGTGGTGACCCGGCAGTGGCTGGAGCAGCGGGTCGCGCCGCTGCTGGCCGGATGAGGTGGCGACACGCCCCAGGGCGTGTCTCCCGGAGAGGCGCCCTGGTGGCGCTCGTGCTCGTCGCGCTGGTCGCCGCGGCCGGCATCGGGCTGGCCCGGGCGGCGAGCGACCACGGCCGGCAGGATCCGGTCCGCGCGGTGGCCGCCGGGCTGCGCTGCCCGGCCTGTCAGGGCGAGTCGGTGGCGGACTCCCGGTCACCGATCGCGGTGGCGATGCGACAGGTGGTGGCGGACCAGCTCGCCCAGGGGCGGGACCGCGACGAGATCCGGCGCTGGTTCGTCCAGCGGTACGGCGCGGACGTGCTGACCGACCCGCCGGCCCGCGGGGTCCGGCTGCTGCTGTGGGGCGTACCCGCGCTGGCCCTGCTGGCCGGCGGCTACGCGGCGGTGCGGACGCTACGCCCCCGCACCGGCCGGGCCCGTCCGGCCGCGCCGTCGACCCCGGACGCCCAGGGCGCGCGGCGGGCCTGGCGGGTGGCGTCGGTGGGGGTGGTGGCGCTGGTGGCGTCCGTCGCGGTCGCCGCCGACCGGCTCGACCCGCCCGCGCGGCCGGCACCCGCCGACCCGGTCGCGGTCGCCCTCCAGCTCGCCCACGACCTGGAGACGCAGAACCGGTACGACGCCGCGGCGCGGATGTACCAGGAGGCGCTGCGGGAGCGGCCCGACGACGGCGTCCGGCTGCGGCTCGCGTTCGCGCTGCTGCGGGCCGGTGACAGCGCCGGCGCCCAACGCACCGCTCGGGAGGTCCTGGCCCACGAGCCGGACTCCCCCGACGGCCTGCTGGTGCTGGGACTGGCGCAGCGGACCACTCAGGCCGCCGAGGCGGCGACGACGCTGCGGCGTTTCCTGGCCGTCGCGCCGGCCCACCCGGCCGCCGAGGAGATCAAGCGGCTTCTCGCCGCGCAGCCGGCACCTGGCGGACCCTGACGGCGGCCCCTCCCGTGGAGGGTGAAGGTACGGCGGTCAGTCCACCTCGACCCAGTCGAGGGTGCGCTGGACGGCCTTCTTCCACCGGGCGTAGCCGTTCGCCCGCTGCTCCGGCGACCAGGCCGGCTGCCAGCGCCTGCTCTCGTTCCAGTTCGCCCGCAGCTCGTCGGTGTTCTTCCAGAACCCGACGGCGAGGCCGGCGGCGTACGCGGCGCCGAGCGCGGTGGTCTCGGCGACCACCGGCCGGCTGACCGGCACGCCGAGGATGTCGGCCTGCAACTGCATGCACAGGTCGTTGACGGTGACCCCGCCGTCGACCTTGAGGCAGTCCAGGTGCACCCCGGAGTCCTGCGCCATGGCCTCGGCCACGTCCCGACTCTGGTAGCAGATGGACTCGAGGGTGGCCCGGGCGATGTGGGCGTCGGTGTTGTAGCGGGACAGGCCGACGATGGCGCCGCGGGCGTCGGAGCGCCAGTACGGTGCGAACAGCCCGGAGAAGGCGGGCACGAAGTACACGCCGCCGCTGTCCGCCACCTGGCTGGCCAGGATCTCACTCTGCGCCGCACTGCTGATGATCTTGAGTTGGTCGCGCAGCCACTGCACGGCGGAGCCGGTGACCGCGATGGAGCCTTCGAGCGCGTACACGCGGCGCCTCGTCGCCGAACTGGTAGCACACCGTGGTGAGCAGCCCGGCCTTCGACCGCACGATCTCCCGGCCGGTGTTGAGCAGCATGAAGTTGCCGGTGCCGTAGGTGTTCTTCGCCTCGCCCGGGGCGAAGCAGACCTGCCCGACGGTGGCGGCCTGCTGGTCGCCGAGGTCGCCGGTGAGCGGAACCTGACCGGTGAACGGTCCGTGCGGCCCGGTGCTGCCGTACGAGCGCGGGTCCGACGACGGCCGGATCTCCGGCAGCATGGCGCGGGGAATGTCGAAGAAGGACAGCAGCTCGTCGTCCCAGTCCAGCGTCTCCAGGTTCATCAGCATCGTGCGGCTGGCGTTGGTGGCATCGGTGACGTGCACGCCGCCCTCGACCCCGCCGGTGAGGTTCCACAGCAGCCAGGTGTCGGTGTTGCCGAAGACGGCCTCGCCCCGCTCGGCGGCCGCACGGACCCCGTCCACGTTCTCGAGGATCCACTGGATCTTCCCGCCGGAGAAGTACGTCGCCGGAGGCAGCCCCGCCGTGCGCCGGATGACGTCGCCCTTCCCCTCGCGTTCCAGCGCCGCCGCGATGCGGTCGGTGCGGGTGTCCTGCCAGACGATGGCGTTGTAGTAGGGCCGGCCGGTACGGCGGTTCCACACCACGGTGGTCTCGCGCTGGTTGGTGATGCCGAGCGCGGCCAGGTCGGCGGCGGTCAGACCGCGGGCGTTCATGGCGGTCTGGATGACCGTCTGGGTCCGCTCCCAGATCTCCAGCGGGTTGTGCTCGACCCAGCCGGCCTGGGGCAGGATCTGCTGGTGTTCGAGCTGGTGGCGGCCGACCTCGTTGCCACCGTGGTCGAAGATCATGAAGCGGGTGCTGGTGGTGCCCTGGTCTACCGCACCGACGAAGTCAGCCATGCGGGTCACTCCCTGTCGTGGTCGTCGCGGGGTCGCGGGCCGGCGGAGGTCAGTGGTGACACTAACCACTTCGGCGGGAAGGTCACCGCCTGCTCCTTCCGTCCTGTTGGGTCCACCCGCGCCGCGGCCGTCCGACGCGCCGTGATTCGGGACGGGGAGCCTCGCATGGCTGCTACCGCAACGGGTACCGCCCGCCCATGGGACGCTACGACGACGAGGTCGTCGGCCTGGCGGCGCCGCTGGCCGACCCCGGAGACCTGGACGCACTGCTGGACCGGGTGGGCGACGCCCGCGTGGTGATGCTGGGCGAGGCGAGCCACGGCACGCACGACTTCTACACCTGGCGCGCATGGATCAGCCGTCGGCTGATCGAGGAGAAGGGCTTCTCGTTCGTCGCCGTCGAGGGCGACTGGCCCGACTGCGACCGGGTGGACCGCAGTGTCCGCTGCGGGCCCGACGCACCGGCGGACCCCCGGGACGCGCTGGCCACCTTCGAGCGCTGGCCGACGTGGATGTGGGCCAACGAGGAGATCGTCGACTTCACCCGCTGGCTGCGCACCCGCAACGAGCGGGTGGACGAGCCCGACCGCGCCGGATTCCACGGGCTGGACGTGTACTCGTTGTGGGAGTCGCTGCGCGAGATCCTCGTCTACCTGCGCGAGCACGACCCGGAGCAGGTGCCGGCGGCGCTGGCGGCGTACGGCTGCTTCCAGCCGTACGAGGAGGACGCGCAGCAGTACGCGCTGGCCACCCGCCTGGTGCCGACGAACTGCGAGAACGAGGTCGTCGACCTGCTCGTCGGGCTGCGCGAGCGGGCCGCCGCCGACGGCGCGGGCCGCTTCGGGGCCTGGCAGAACGCAGAGATCGTGGCCGGGGCGGAGCGCTACTACCGGACCATGGCGCGCGGTGGCCGCGAGTCGTGGAACGTCCGCGACCGGCACATGGACGACACCCTCGACCGCCTCCTGCGGCACTACGGGCCGGCGGCGAAGGGGGTCGTCTGGGCGCACAACACCCACGTCGGGGACGCCCGCGCGACCGACATGACCGACGCGGGCGAGGTCAACATCGGCCAGCTCGCCCGCGAACGCTACGGGGCCGACCAGGTCGTGCTGGTCGGTTTCGGCACCCACCACGGCACCGTGGTCGCGGGCGACGCCTGGGGTGCGCCGATGGAGGTGATGCCGGTGCCGCCGGGCCGCCGCCACTCGCTGGAGGAGGTCCTGCACGGCGCCGCGCCCGCGCAGGCCCTGTTCGTGTTCCCCGGCGACGAGCCGCTGGACCTGCTCACCGACGAACTCGACCACCGGGCGATCGGCGTCGTCTACCACCCGGAACGGGAGAGCTTCGGCAACTACGTCCCCACCGTGCTCGGCGACCGGTACGACGCGTTCTGCTGGATCGACGAGTCCCAGGCGGTCCGGCCGCTGCGCCTGCGGCCCACCGCCCTCGCCGAGCCCGACACGTACCCCTCGGGCGTCTGATCCCGCGCGGCCGACCGTTTGAGCCCAGGGGCTGCGGGAACGCAGATCTCTCCAACCGGAGTCGCTTCAGGCTCTTGAGCACACGGGAGGCTGACATGGCCGATCGCGAGAAGCTTCACGACCTGCGCCAGCAGGCCCACAACGCCGGCATCGAGGGCAACTCCAAGATGACCGAGGGCCAGCTGCGGCAGGCGCTCAACAAGGTCACCAAGGGCGCCAATCCGCAGGAAGCCAAGCGGCAGGCCAAGGGCTGACATCAGCTCGTTCGCGGCGGTGCCGGGCAAAGGCGCCCGGCACCGCCGTCGTGCGGCGCTCCTGCCGCCCGGCGCGGAGGTCCTGATGTACGACGGTTTTGAGGCATTCGACCTCGCCAGCAGCGGTACGACGATCCACGGACGTCGCGGCGGCCAGGGGGAACCCGTCCTGCTCCTGCACGGCATTCCCGAGACCCACCTGATGTGGCGGCACGTGGCGCCGACGCTCGCCGAGCGGTTCACCGTGGTCGCCACCGATCTGCGCGGGTACGGTGCCAGCGGCAAACCGCCGACCGGCCCGGACCACGCGCCGTACAGCATGCGGGAGATCGCCCGCGACCAGGTTGAGGTCATGGCGCAGTTGGGGTACGACCGGTTCAGCGTGGTCGGCCATGACCGGGGCGCGCGGTGCGCGTACCGGATGGCGTTGGACCATCCGCGGACGGTCACCCGGCTCGCGGTGCTCGACGTCATCCCGACCGCGGACACGTACCGCAACGTGGACCGGGAGTTCACCCGCGGCTTCTGGATCTGGTCCTTCCTGTCCGCCCCGGAGCCGGTCCCCGAACGGCTGATCGCCCAGGCCCCCGACGTCATCGTCAACCACATGCTCGACGCGTGGTCCGACCGGCCGGACGCTTTCCCGGCCGACGTCCGCGCCGCCTACGTCGACGCGTTCCGGCACCCCGACACCGTCCACGCCGTCTGCGAGGAGTATCGGGCGTCGATCACCCTCGACGTCGCGCACGACCAGGCCGACCGCGGCCGGCGGCGGATCACCTGCCCGGTCCTCGTGTTGTGGAGCGGCACCGGGTTCCTCGCCGGCCGGTACGAACCGCTGAAGGTCTGGCGGCAGTGGGCGGACGAGGTGCACGGGGGCCCGATGCCGGCGGGGCATTTCCTCGCCGAGGAAGCGCCCGCGGAGACCGCACGCCGCCTCCTCGATTTCCTCTCCATCACCCCGGCGGCGGCTTAGCATCGCGGAGTGCCACCAGATCGCCGCGGCGCTCTGCGCGCCGCCGCCACTGCGGCCGCCGGACTTGTCGGACTGGCTGGCTGTAACCCGGCGCGCCGACCGTCGGTCGCCCGGTCGGCCACGTCGGGCACCGGCACCACGTCGCCGTCCGCCTCCCCGCCCCCGTCGGCCACAGGGGCCTCCGCTCCTCCCGCCCTGCCGGGGGAGATCAGCAGCGGACCACGGGAACGGCCCAATGTCGCGCTGACCTTCCATGGCCAGGGAGAGCCCGCCCTCGCCCGCCAGTTGCTGGCCGAACTGGAGCGGGCCGACGCCCGGGTCACCGTCTTCGCGGTCGGTACGTGGTTGGCCGACCAGCCCGCGCTGGCGCGGCGAATCCTCGACGGCGGCCATGAGCTGGGCAACCATACCGAGAACCATGCCGACATCAGCCGGCTGACCCCGGGCGAGGCGTTCGCTGAGATCAACCGGTGCGCCCAGCGGATCAAGCAGCTCACCGGCTCGATCGGCGTCTGGTTCCGCCCGTCGCAGACCCAGCACGCCAACGCCATGGTCCGCACTCAGGCCAGCCGGGTGGGCTATCCGACGTGCGTGTCGTACGACGTCGACTCGCTCGACTACACCGACCCGGGTGCACCGCTGGTGGTACGGACCACGATGAGCCAGGTCCGGCCGGGTTCGATCGTCAGCCTGCACTTCGGCCACCGGGACACGCTGGCCGCCATCGGGCCGATCCTCGACGGGCTGCGCCAGCGGGGTCTGCACGCCGTGTCGATGAAGAAGCTGCTGACCTGACGCTCGTCGTCGTGTGGCCTCGCCGGCCTCCTGGGGCGACGGCGGTGGCCGCCGGCCGCACCGGGGTCATGCGCTGGCCCTGGCGCCGGCAGCCGGCGCCAGGGCCGATTCGTGACGGCGTAGGGAATCACCCGATTACCCGGCGTCCGCCGCGCCATAGCGTCGACCGCATGGCCCGTCACTTGTTCGCGTCGAACCGCCCCGCGTGGCGTCCCGGCGCACCACGTTCCCGAGCCCGTGCCGCGCGAGGACGGCGGCTGCTGCCGTTGCTCCTGCTTGCCCTGCTCGTGCCCACCGCCTGCGACAGCTCGACCGGTTCCTCCGCGTCGGAGGGCGCTGACGCCGGCGCGGGGTCGGACGCGGGCTCGGACGACCTCGGCAAGCTCAGTGGCTCGGTGCCGACGTGCCCCTTCACCGCCGACCGGGTGTCCGAACTGCTCGGCAAACCGATGAAGGACCAGGGCAACTGCGCGTTCGGCGACGGCAACGGCGTCGCCAGCCTCACCATCACCATGGCGTCCGAGTTCGCCGGTGCGACGACCTACGACTACCAGCACGAGCAGGCCGGCAAGCAGTACGACAAGGTGGTGGACCTCGGTGACCGGTCGTACCTCGCCGCCAAGGACATCGCGGGAGAGGCCGTCGTGGTCAGCCCCAAGGGCAGCTACACCATGATCATGAGCAGCTTCAGCATGGACGTCGCGACCTATGAGCAGAAGCTGCGTCAACTGCTCGACGCGCTGCCGGAGTGAGGGGGACCCAGATGCGTGGCAGGCACCTCGCGGTGCTCGGTGTGGCCGTGGTCGCACTCGTGCTGCCCACCGCTTGTGGCGGCTCGGACGACAAGCCCGCCGCGGGCGGCAAGCCGGCCTCGACGGCCGCGGCGGAGCCGGCAACCGGGGAGACCAGCCCGGCGGCCGAGGAGAGCGGTCCGGCCTCCGCGCTGCCCGACGCCTGCACCCTGGTGTCCAAGGCGGACGCGGAGAAACTGGCCGGCACGCCGGTGGCCGACGCGGTGGCGGTCCGGGAGAGCTGCACCTACACCGCACCGGTCACCGGCCCGACCGCGCAGGTCGAGGTGTACGTCGGTGACGGGGCGAAGAAATACCTCGACATCGAGCGCGACCTCGGCCACGAGGTGCGGCCGCTGTCCGGCGTGGCGGACGAGGCCCACCTCACGCTGGAGGCGTTCTTCATCAGGAAGGCCGACGTGTGGGTGGCGGTCCGGCTGGTGCGGCTCAACGACCCGGAGGAGAACCGGAAGCCGCTGGAGGCCCTCGCCCGCGCCGTCGCCGGGCGGATGTGAGGTGGCCGATGCGACCCCGTCGAGGGCGGGCCCTGCTCGCCGCCGCCGTCGCGGTCCTGATCGCGCTGCCCGGCTGTGACAGTCTCCGGCCGGCGGTGCGAACCGACGCGGCGATGGGCGACGCGGACCTGCGCTACGGGGCCGCGCCGGCGCCCGCTGCCGGGGTCACGCTGCAACCTGACGTCGTCCTGGTGGGCGGGGGCGGCCGCTCGGTGCGTTCGGTCACCGCCGACGGGTTGACGTGGCGCATCGACGCGGCGGCGAGGAACGCCCGGCAGCTCGAACCCGGCAAGGTCATGTTCATCACCGGCCGCGGCGTCGGCCGGGTGCTGGACATCGCCGAGGACGGCGGTGACCTGCTGGTGACCATCGGGCCAGTGGACATCACCGAGATCATCCGGGACGGCACCTTCGAGAAACAGGGGGTCACCCTCGACGATCCGGTCACCTACCCCGCCGGCGAGCCGTCGTGGGCCGAGGACCGGCCGACGCCACCGAGCACCTTCGGCCGGAGCCGCCCGGTGCGGCGGCCGCCGCTGCTCGGGTCGTCCGACCCGCCGGTGCAGCCACCCCCGCAGCGGGGCGGCCAGGTCGGCACGAGAACCCACGGCTACCAGGTGTATTCCAGCTGTTGTTCCGACGGCGTGGGCGCCCATTTCGCCTACGACGACGGAGGGGTCCGGCTCGTCGGCACTGTCACGCTCACCTTCAAGCGACCGGACGCCGCCTTCCACCTCGCCATCGGTGCCGGGAAGGTGACGCGGGCGGAGCTGGAGATCAGCGGTGGGTTCGGGATCAAGGTCGACTTCGAGGGCGGCATCCAGGACGGGCAGAACCACAAGAAGGTGTTCCCGATCCCGGTCGACATCTCCTTCCCCATCGGTCAGGTGATCGGGATTCCGCTCTCGTTCACGGTCAGCCAGACCCTCGAGGTCGCCACCGCGTTCGGCGCCAAGGCGGGCACGGTCAAGGGCTCGGGTGAGTACTCCCTGGCCGGCAAGCTCGGCTTCGGCTACGTCAACGGCAGCGTCGGGCCGCGGGTCACCGAGCAGTTCCAGCGCCGCAAGAGTCTGCTCAACTCGCTCACCGGGGTACCGGTCGGGGTCATGGGCCTGGTCATCCGCCACGGCGTCCGGTTCACCGTCGGCCTCAGCGCCTTCCTGTTCACCGCCGGCGTCTACTTCGAGCTGACCACGTCGTACGGCTCGACGCTCGGCTCCGCCCTCGGCGCGCCGTACGCGCAGTGCCGGGGGGTGGGCATCGGAGTGAAGGCGGTCTTCGGCGTCGGATACCGGATCCTCGAACCCGTGGTCAAGGTGATCAACAAGATCCTCAGCCTGTTGACACCGAGTAGGGCACCGACGATCCCACCCGTCGCGGCGGCGAGCGGACCGCGCTGGAGCGCCGACGTCTACCGCAACGAGGAGGTCATCCCGAACGTGGCGGTGTGCGGACACGCGCCGAAGTGAGCGACCACATCGCTCGGCGGGATGGCACGGCTGTGCCATCATCCCGCCATGGACGCCTCCCTCGTCGGCCGTGACGCGATCCTCGAGCAGACCTGGCGAGCGCTGGTGGGCGGGGCGTCGGCGCTCCTGGAAGGCCCCAGTGGCATCGGCAAGACCGCGCTGTGGCGGGCCGTCGTCGCCCGGGCCGAGCGGTCCGGCTGGGTCCTGCTGGCCAGCGCGCCGACCGAGGCCGAGGCCGTGTTGCCGTATGCGGCCCTGGCCGACGTGCTGCGGCCGCTGGCCGGCCGGGTGGCGGCCCTGCCCCCGCCACAGCGGATCGCCGCCGAGGTGGTGCTGCTGTCCGCCGACCACGACGAGGCGATCGACGAGCGGGCGGTGGGGGCGGCCACCCGTTCGTTGTTCGAGGCCGCGACGGGTGGCGAGGTGCCGGTGCTGCTCGCCATCGACGACGCGCCCTGGCTCGATCCGCCGAGCGAGCGGGCCCTGCGGTTCGCGCTGCGCCGCCTTGCCCGCTGGCCGGCCACCCTGCTGACCCGCCGTACCGACGAGGCGGGGCACGCCCTCCCGCTCGGGCTCGACGACGACCGGGCCGGCGACCGCCGGCTCACCCGGATCGGCGTGCCGCCCCTGGGCCCGGCGGCGCTGCACCGCATCGTCCAGGCGCGGCTCGGGGGCACGCTCAGCCGCCCGTTGCTCGCCCGGATCACCCGGGACGCCGGGGGCAACCCCCTGCTGGCCATCGAGCTGGCCCGGGCGGTGCTGCGGTTGCCCCGGCCACCGCGGCCGGGCGAGGACCTGCCGGTGCCGTCGTCGATGCGTCAACTGCTCGCGGACGCCCTGCGGGCACTGCCCCGGCCCAGCCGTGACGCGGTGCGCCTGGCCGCGCTGCTGAGCGTGCCCACCCTGCCGGACCTGCACGCGGCCGGGGTGCCGGTGGACGCGTTCGACGCGGCGGAGGAGGCTGGCCTGTTGAGCGTGACGCCGAGGCGGATCAGCTTCGCCCACCCGCTGTACGCCGCCGCGGTGCGCGAGAGCATCCCGTCCGGCGTCCGGCGCCGGCTCAACGGTGTGCTGGCCGAGGCGGTGTCCGACCCGGACGAGCGGGCGCGGCAGCTCGCCCGGTGCACGGTGGCGCCGGACGAGGCGCTCGCCGCCGAACTGGCCGCCGCGGCCGCACGCCAACGCTCCCGGGGCGCTCCCGCCGTCGCCGCCGAGTGGTACGACCGCGCCGCCGACCTCACGCCCCCGACGGCTGCGGCGGATCGGGACCGGCGGCGCCTGGACGCGGTGCAGTGCCGCATCGACAGCGGCGACTACACGGCGGCCGGTGCGGCGGCGGACGTCGCCGCCGGACAGCTGGCCGGCGCGGCGCACGCGGAGGCGCTGCTGCTGCGCGCCATGGTCGCCTGGTGCGTCGACGACCTCACCGGCGCGGTGTCCCTCGCCCGGCGTGCGTTGGCCGCGGCCGAGGGGCATCGCGACCTGGCCGGGCGCATCCACACGCACCTGACCCTGTTCCAGGACGCTCCGGAGCCCGCCCGCCGGCACGCCGAGGCCGCCATCGCGCACCTGTCCGACCGGGACGAGCACCGTCCGCTGCTCACCGCCGCGCTGTTGCTGCTGTTCTTCCACGAGGTACGCGCCGGGCGTCCGGCCCGGACCGAACTGCTCGACCGGGCGCTGGTCCTGGAGGCCGGTGAACCGTCCTGGCTTGCCGGGTCGATTCCGGCGATCTGGTGGAAGGCCACGGACGACCATGAGCGGGCCCGGGCGCGGCTGCACCACATGCTGGGTCGGGCCGTGGCGCGCGGCGACGAACCGTGGCAGCACGAGATGCTCACCCACCTGGGCGAGGCCGAGCTGCTGGCCGGCCGGTTCGACGCCGCCGGGGAGCACATCGCGGCGGCCCGCGAGCTGGGCGAGCAGCTCGGCACCGGCCTGGTCGGCGAGACCTGGCTGGCCGGCATGCTGGACGCCTACCGGGGCCGGCTCGCCGAGGCCGGCGCGGTGGCCGAGGGCGGGCTGCGCCGGGCCGACGAGTTCGACGACGCCTGGTGCCGACGGATCCACCTGCAGCTGGCCGGGTTCGTGGCGCTCTCCGCCGGCCGGATGGCCGAGGCCGCCGCCGCGTACGCGGCACTCGTCGCCGAGTTGGACGGCTCGGGGATCGCCGAGCCGCTCGCGCAGCGCTTTGAGCCGGACTGGATCGAGGCGTGCGTCGGTGCCGGTGACCTGGAGACCGCACGCGCCGCGCTGGTCCGTCTCGCCGAGCGGCACGCCCGGCTGGGCCGCCCGTGGACCACCCTCGGCCTTGCCCGCAGCCGGGTGCTCGTGGACAGCGCCACCGGAGCCGACCCGGCCGAGGCGCTGGCCGCGCTCGTCGCAGCGCGGGCGAGCGTGCCGGTGGACGTGCTGCCGCTGGACCGGGCCCGCTGCCTGCTGGTCGCCGGCCGGGCACACCGCCGGGCCCGCCGCCGCCGGGAGGCCCGCGAAGCCCTCGACGCGGCGGCTGCCGAGTTCACCGCCCTGGGCGCCGTCGCCTTCGCCGAGCGGGCCCAGCTGGAGCTGGCCAGGATCGGCCGGCGTACGCCGGCGCCGACCGTGCTGACCGCCACGGAGGAACGGGTGGCCCGGCTCGCCGCCCAGGGCCGCACCAACCGGGCCATCGCCGACTCGCTGTTCATCAGCCCGAAGACCGTCGAGGCCAACCTCGCCCGGGTGTACCGGAAGCTCTGCATCTCCAGCCGCGCCGAGCTCGGCGCGGCCATGGGCAGGCCGGCGCCACCGCCGGAGTCCATCTCCAGCTGAGGGGAGCGGCCGCGGGGCCGACACCCGCCGGAACTATGTCCGGTTTTTGCCATTTCTGGCGTGTTTGTCGGATAAGCTCGCGGGCATGATCGAGGTGGTGCCGTCAAAGGCCGGCGCCGGACGGAGAGCGACGCCGGGTGGACCGGCGGGCACGCGTGAGATCGACCGCAGGTCGTGGCGCGCGCCGCGCCCTCACCGTCCGGTCCGATGCTGCGGCACCAGCCCGGAGAGTGGCCGCGCCGCCCGTCCGTCCGTACCGCGCAACGCCACGTCGACAAAGGCGCCCACGCCGACCTGCGCGGCGTCCGACAGGCAGGCGACCACCAGCAGCCGGTGCATGACGTGCCGGGGCTCATCCGGCACGGCCGGATCCACCGGGTGGTGGCGACCGGGCAGGAGTGCGGCCAGCAGTTGCCTGTCCACCTCCGGGAACCAGGTGCCGACGCGGTCGATCTGCAGCGCCACCAGCGGCCACAGGTCACCCGCACCCGGGGCGAACTCCTCGGCCAGCAGCTCGGCGATGCTCATGAGGGTCCGGCGCACCCAGCCTCCGGGCAGCCGGGTCAGCCGGTCGGCCGCCGCGGCGAAGGCCTCGCGATCCATCCGGTTGGCCGCGTGGACGCCAGCCACGACGGCGTTCCACAGCTCCTGCTCCGCCGGGGTTGGCGGCTTCCACATCACCCTCTCCTCTCAGATACCGGGCCGGCAGGGCGAGGTGAGGGAGATTCTCGGTGCCGCGTCGCTGTCGCCACCGCCTCCGCCCCTTGCTGAGGTGGCCGGCACGGGCCCGTAGGAGGGCGAGACCCGTGCCGGCCGCGGTGATCACCCAAATCACCGTCTGTCGCCGCTGCGGGGCGGAGGGGTTCCGGCCCGCAGCGGCGGTGGTCGTACCGCGCCGGACGGCACACCTGCCGCCGCGGAACCGCCCGGCTGGTACCGCCCCGTGCCGGTGCCGCCGATCGGCTCTGCCTGCGTGCCTGCACCGGGCTTCTGGGGCAGGTTCCGCTGGGTCGAGTATATGACACTTGAAGAAGTTACGGGCATTTTGCGAATATAAGCCGGAAGGTCGCCGCTCTGCCCGGGTTATCCCTCTGCGGACTGGTGATCATCGGGTTGACCCGGCATCCGGCCGCCAGCCAACCCCAGCCCGGCCGCCGCTGTGTCGAGGTGGTCGAGGAACCGGCGCACCGCCGGCGGACGACTACGCCCGGCGACGGTGGCGGCGAACACCCGCCGGACGGAGGCGTCGTCGGGATGCAGCCGGAGCAGTGCCAGGTCGGGCGGGGCGGCCCGGACCGCCAGGGCAGGGATCAGCGCGACGCCCAGTCCGGCCGCGACGCAGCCCAGCTTGCCGGTCCAGTCGGCGGCAACGATGTCGATCCGCGGCCGGAAGTCGGCCGGCAGGGTGGCGCGGAGCAGCGTCTTCTCGGCGTCCGCCGAACCGGCGATGAACGCGTCGTCGGCGAGCTCGCGCAGCCGCACGGTGCGCCGGTGGGCGAGCCGGTGCGTCCGGGGCACCGCCACCAGCAGCACCTCGTCGACCAGATGGTGCAGGTCGAACCGCTCGTCGTCGAGGGGCTGATCGGCGGGGGCGCTCAGCACGGCCACGTCGGCGTCGCCGGCGAGCAGGCCCGCAAACAGGCCCGGCGTCAGCCCCTCGACCAGGGAGAGC
Source organism: Micromonospora sp. NPDC006431 (assembly GCF_042870725.1). Lineage (NCBI taxonomy): Bacteria > Bacillati > Actinomycetota > Actinomycetes > Micromonosporales > Micromonosporaceae > Micromonospora > Micromonospora sp. NPDC006431. Next base: position 115,418 of record NZ_JBIAHQ010000017.1, on the reverse strand, counting down.
GCGACCCCCGGATGGGCGGACCGAAACGACGCCAGGGCGCGCGGCACGAGCGCGGCAACGGCCGTGGGGAACGCCCCGACCCGCAGCCGGCCGGCGGTCAGGTCACGCAGCGCGGCGAGGTCGCGGCGGGCGGCGGCAAGCCGGTCGAGCACCGCCTCGGCGTGACCGAGCAGGCAGCGGCCCTGCTCGGTCAGGGCGACACCGCGCGGCAGCCGGTCGAACAGGGTGGCTCCGGTCTCGGCTTCCAGGGCGGCGATCTGCCGGGACACCGCCGACTGGGTGTAGCGCAGAGTCCGGGCCGCGGCCGTGATGGACCCGTGCTCGACGACGGTACGGAAGACCTCAAGCGCATGCGGCTGCATTCCGCCATGTTCTCGCAGCATGGCTGGCATGTTCAACATTCGCTGGTGGCATGGCCGGCCGCCGCCTAACCTTCCGGATCATGGAAGCCATCGCACTGCTGGGCGCGGGCACGATGGGCAGCGCGCTCGGTCGCCGGCTGCTCGCCACCGGGCACCGGCTCACCGTCTGGAACCGCACCCCCGGCCGGACGCGGCCACTGGTCGAGGCCGGCGCGCGGGCCGCCGCCAACCCGGCCGAGGCCGTCCGGGACGCCGACGTGGTGATCACCATGCTCACGGACGCGACCGCCGTGCGGGAGTCGCTGTTCGGCGCCGACGCGGCGGCCCGCGCCCTACGTCCCGGGACCCACCTCGTGGAGATGTCCACGATCGGCCCGTACGCCCTTCGTGAGCTGGCCGGTCAGTTGCCGCCCGGCGTACGTCTCGTGGACGCGCCGGTCGCCGGCAGCGCCGCAGCCGCGGAGGCCGGCCGGCTCGTGGTCCTGGCCGGCGGCGCCGAGGCGGCCGTCGACCGCGTCGCTCCGGTGCTGGCGGCCCTCGGCACGGTCCGCCGGTGCGGTGGCCCCGGCCGGGGCGCGGCCATGAAGCTGGTGCTCAACACCGCCCTGGTCACCGCGGTCGCGTCGGTGGCCGACGCCCTGGCCGTCGCCGACGCCGTCGGCGTGGACCGCCGTACGGCGTGCGAAGCGCTCACCGGCGGACCGCTCGGCGGCGCGGTCGCCCGGGTGACCACCACCGAGGCCGCGTTCGCCGTCGCGCTGGCCGCCAAGGACGCCCGGCTCGCCCTCGACGCGCTCGGCGACGCGCCGGCACCGGTCCTGCGGGCCGCCGCATCGGTGCTGGCGGCCGCGCCCCGGCCGGACGCCGACATCGCCACCCTCACCGACGTCCACCCCGTGGACGTCACCAACCCCGACAAGGAGCAACCGTGACCGTGATCCTGGACAACCCCGCGACCGTGCCCGCGCCGTACGGCGACCGCTTCGCCCACGTCGCCCGCTTCGACCTGCCGGGCGGTGCACTGCTCGTGCTCTCCGGCCAGGTCGGCGTGGACGACGCCGGCGCCGTGGTGGCGCCCGGCGACGTACGCGCCCAGAGCGAACGCATCTTCGAGCTGATCGGCGGCCTGCTGGCCGCGCACGGCGCCACGTTCGCCGACGTCATGCATGTCCGCACGTTCCTGACCGACCTCGACGACCTGGCCGGCTACGGGGCGGTCCGCAGCCGGTACTTCGCGGACGCCAAGCCGGCCAGCACCACGGTGGAGGTGAACCGGTTGTTCCTGGACGGCGCGGTGCTGGAGGTCGAGATGACCGCCGCGGTGACCAGGAGCTGACCGGGTCACGGCTGATAGGCCCCTCCCCCGGGCCGGGGTCGGCTATGGTCGGGCTGTGCCCGCCCACGACCTGCGGCAGCGGGTCGCCTCGGCCCGGGTCGCCCGGCTGGCCACTGTCGGCGCCGACGGCCGCCCGCACCTGGTGCCGGTGTGCTTCGTCCTGCTCGGCGACGCGGTCTACCACGCGGTGGACCGCAAACCCAAGCGCCACCGACGGCTACGGCGCCTGGAGAACATCCAGGCGACAGGGCGGGCCTGCCTGCTCGTCGACGAGTACGCCGAGGACTGGTCGACGCTGTGGTGGGTGCGCCTGGACGGGCACGGCCGGGTGGTGGTGGACCCGGCGGAGGAGGACGCCGCCCGCGCGGCGTTGTGCGACAAGTACCCGCAGTACGTGGCCCGGCCGCCGGACGGGCCGGTGGTCGCGGTCACGGTGACCCGGTGGTCGGCGTGGTCGGCCGCCGAGGGAACAGCGGACCCGGCGGCGTGAACCGAGCCGGGACGTCTCCGGGCCGGGTCACCGACCGGGGGCGAGGGCGTCGAGCACCTCGTCGGCGCGGCGCAACGACGCGTACGGGTCCGCCCGTGGTGAGCCGATCTCCGGGTCGAAGTTGAGGTCGACGAACAGTTCGGTGATGCCGGCCGCAGCGAGTGCACCCAGGTCCGACCGGATCTGGTCGAGCGTGCCGGTGAGCGGCTCACGGTCGGGCGGGCTGGCCGCGCGTACCCGAACGGCACCTCGGCAGACGAAGCGCAGCGCCTCCGGGTCGCGGCCCGCGCCGGTCGCGGCGGCCTTCACCGTCGCGACCGCCTCGCCGATGCCCTTCAGGTCGGCCTGGCTGCCACTGACCCAGCCGTCGGCGAGCCGCCCCGCCCGGTCCAGCGCGGCGGGCGCGTGCCCGCCGAGCAGGATCGGCGGGTGCGGTCGCTGCACCGGCTTCGGCTGCATCCGCGTCGGCGGGACCTGGTAGAACGCGCCGTCGTGCGCCGCGACCTCGTCCTGCCAGAGGGTACGGAGCACGGTGAGGAACTCCTCGGCCCGCCGGCCCCGTTGATGCCGGCTCGCGCCGGTGGCCTGATATTCCTCGTCCGCCCAGCCGAGACCGAGTCCGACGTCGAGTCGCCCCCCGGCGAGGATGTCGAGGGTCGCGGCCTGCTTGGCCAGCACCACCGGTGACAGGAACGGCATGTTGAGCACCGCCACGCCGAGCCGGATCCGCCCGGTGTGGGCGGCGAGGAACGCCAGCGTGGTCAGCGGATCCTGGACGCTGTGGTAGGTCTCGCTCCAGGCGAGGTCGGCGGGTACCAGCAGGCGCTGGAACGTCCAGAGCGAGTGGTAACCGAACTGTTCGGCCCGGCGGGCGACGTGGATCATGTGCTCCGGCGTGGCCCACGACCCGGATACGGGCACGGCGAATCCAATCTCCACCCCGGCACCGTACCCAGATCCGGCGCGGTGCGGCTTGACAACGGTCCGGACGACGACCAGATGGCCGGGGTGCGGGCCCGCGACCTAACTCTCGGCGTAGACGAGGTCCATGGTGTCGGTGCGCCCGGACCAGCGGAGTTCGAGGTGCCAGCAGCCGGCCCGCGGCAGGTCGATGATCGACGGGCCGGGACCGCCGGTGACCTCGTGGGTCACCCGGGTGTCGGTGCCGTCCAGTGTCGCCGTGATCACCAGGGTTTCCGGCGATGTCGTGTCGGACGGCGTCGGGGCGGGCCGGGCCACCCAAAGGATCTTGTTGGTGTGCCCGTCAGCCGGTTGCTGCGACAGCGGGTAACCGAAGAGCACCCCGAGAATCTCGCCCTTCGCGCCGAAGACATGCGGCGGTCCCGAACCGCCGCCGCTGAACCCCTCGTCCGCCCAGTCGGGCAGGGATCCCATCTCGATCGGCGAGGTGCAACCGGCGGCCGCGCGCGGCGAGACCGTGCTGGCCGGCGCGGCCGACCGCCCCGCGGCGGTACACCCCGCCAGCAGGAGCACCGATCCCAGCACCACCCTGCCCCATGAGCCCATCGCACACCCCCGGACGATCCCGCCTGCCGATGACCCGAATCCGTCAACCACTTCAAGGACACCGGCCGGCCCACTCGGGTTCCGGCGAACGGCGCCGGGTTCTCCGCAAGCCGTTGGCTGCCGCAAGGGATCTGCGACCATGAACCATGGCTTCCCGATGGCGATGCGGGGCCGATCTGCTGGCAAGCGCCGCGGCCGTGATCGGGGTGCTCATGCTCGGCCTCTACCTGGGAGTGATGCGACAGCAGGGCGACCAGCCCCTCGCCTGGGTGGTCACCGCGCTGGCGGTGGCCGCGGTCCTCGCCGGCTACGGGGCGTTCCACGCAGCGCCCCGGCGGGGCTGGGCGCTGGCGACTTCAGGTGTCCTGCTGGCGGCGCTGGGGCTGCTCGCCATCCTGTCGATCGGTCTGCCCATCCTCATCGCAGGCGGGCTGGCCCTGGTGGCCGCCGCCCGCAGCGGGCGGCGTCACTCCCCCGGCCGCTGATTCGCTATCGGGGATCGGCTGTCAAGGCTTCGCCTGCCTCGGCCGTGTAGATGGGCTGGGTACGTCCACACTTCGTGCTCGACCGCCAGTGCCGTCTGATCTCGGTCATGGCGACTTCCCGCCACCGTCGAACCCTGTCGCTTCGTCGAGCCGGAGCCGATGCTGGCTGGACCGGAACCGTCCGCGATGCGGACGGTGGTTGGACGACAACCCACGGAGCGTACATGAGGAAGAACGCCCTTTGGCTGGTCACCGCAGTCTCCAGTATGGCCCTCATCGTGGGGCCCGGACTGCCGGCCGCCGCAGCGGACCCAGCCCTCGCGACGACCGCGTCGCAGACCTACACCTACGACCTCGCCACCGCCACCACAAGCGACCCGGTGGCCCAGGCGAAGATCGACAAGATCGCCGCACAACTACCTGCGGACTGGCGTGCCCGGCTCGCTGCCGTGCGGGCCGAGTCCGGCATCGAGCCCTCCGGCCTGCAGAACGCCATCGCCGCAGCCATCGACCCAGACGACTACGTGTGTAGCGACACCGCGTTCAGCGCCTGGGTGGACGAAATCGTCGGCGGCATCGATTTCGGCACCCTGTTCGTCCTGCTCATCTTCGGGGTCCTCGACTACCCGACCTACGACGCGGTGCTGTACGGCTCGTCGGCGAACCAGACCGACTACGGCCTGCCCGCGCAGTACCAGAACTCGATGTCGGTGGCCTTCCGCGCCGCGAAGAAGTTCTGGGACGTGCCGCTCGACGATGTCGACTTCCTCGCAATGCAGAACGACATGCTGCAGGACCCTGAGCGGGTCGCCCGAATGGTCACGCTCTTCTGGGGTCTGAGCCCTGAGGACGCGCTCGGCATCGCCGAGCAGCTCATCGGGATCATCGACTCCGCTCCGGGCCTCGCCGGCGGAGACAGCCCGCTCTTCACCCTCAACGCCTTCGCGTTCAGCGCCGTGGACGAGACCGAGCCGCCCTTCGCCAACCTGCCCGACAAGATGGTCTTCGGCGAGGGCATGTTCACTGCGCTTGAGGTGTTGGGCATCAGCGACGCCGGCCCGCGTGCGGTGCTCGGTCACGAGATGGCCCACCACGTCCAGTACGAAGCCGGCCTGTTCGACAGCCCGCTCACCGGTCCGGAGGCCACGCGTCGCACCGAGCTGATGGCCGACGCCTTCGGCACCTACTTCGTCACCCACGCGCGCGGTCTGGCCCTGAACACCCGCCGGGTCCTGGAGGCGGAGCGGGCCTTCTACGAGGTCGGGGACTGCTCGTTCACCTCGGGCGGCCACCATGGCACCCCGAACCAGCGGCTCAGGGCCTCAACCTGGGGTGCGAACCTCGCCAGTGCCGCGCAGAAGCAGGGTCACATCCTGCCTACGCTCACCATCGATATGAAGTTCGAGGAGCAGTTGCCGGTGTTCGTCGCGCCGGACGCGAACGAGTGAGACTGCGCTCCTGAGCAGGCGGGCCGTCCGCTACGGGCGGCCCGCCGTGCCCTGCGCCGCCGATGCTGTTCGGCTTCGCCGGCTTGCGATCGCGGCTCCCGTTCAGAGCCAGCCGCGTCGCGCTGCCTGCACACCCAGCTGAAACCGGCTGCGGGCGCCGAGTGACTTCTGCAGGGCGGCGATCCTCCTGGTGACGGTACGCTCGCTCACGCCCAGCTCCCGTGCAATCGACTCGTCGGTGAGGCCCGCACCGAGCAAGGTGAGGAGATGCCGGTTCGACTCGCTGGGGCCAGCATCGAGCGCGCCGTCCGCGGGAATGGCCGAGATCGGCACGCCAAGTGCCCAGAACGACTCGAAGACGCCGATCAGGGCGTCGAGGAAACCGCCGCCGAGTATCACCAGCCCGTGTAGACGCTCGGCACCGGGCATGGGTGCGGTGAGGACCGCCCTTCGGCTGTCGGCAATGGTGAGATTGCAGGGGACGTTCGGGAAGACTCGGGCGGATTCTCCCACCAGGATCGCCTGCTGAACGAGCGCCATGGCCGTGGGCTGCCGAAGGATGTCCGCGCTGTAGACCACGCGGTACGTGACACCCCGACTCATCGCCTCGAAGGACCCCGGTGCCTGCGCCAACTGGGGTGGGTCAATGCCGACGGGTCCGACCGAGAGTGCCATGACCTCGCCGCGCACCTCACGGTGCAACTTCTCCTGCGCCGCGTACGTGCTGTCCGTGGTGGTGAGCACCTCCAGGTAGACGGGCAGGGGTGACTGCTCCGCCCACAGCCGCCCCAGCACTTCGGAGCTCTCTCGGGCCGCTGCGGCGGTACGCAGATGCTGTTCGGCGAGGACCTCGAGGGTGAATCGTGGCGGCAGCGGGACACACCTCTCCCCGCTGAGCTCCACGAGGCCGAGGCCGACCAGCTCGTCGAGCGCGGCATCGACAGCAACCACATCGGTCTCGAGCCGTGCAGCGAGCTCCTCGCGGTGTCGAGGACCGCCCTGCACCAGGGCGAGGTAGGCGCGTTCGGCCACTTCAGACAATCCGAGATCACGCAGTGCACCCACCACCGCTGTCTATCACGGATCTTGGGCCGGGCTGTTCAGCCTTTTCGGGCTGCAGCAGGTCCGATTGGTGATACGGGCACGTCCGGCATGCTCGTCATCTTTCGGCGATCCGCACTGGCGACGACCCGACATGTCAGGTGCTCGCCAGATGCAGCCATAGCGCGCAGCCCCTGGTCTTCACGAAGCTTTGCTCCACCGGTACAGGCCCCTGGTACCGGCAGAAGGAGGCCAGATCAATGCCAATAAAGAGACCGACGTTGGTCGGCGCCGCGCTCGCCGCCACGCTCGTCGTGGCTGCCGGCACCAGCGCGTACGGCCAGCCGCCGGCACCCGTTGCCGGGGTCACCGGCGTACCGGCGTCGGCAGCGCCCGCCAAGCAGGTCACTCTCGTCACCGGTGACCGACTCGACACATAGCGCTTCCATCTTCTCTCCTCCGTTCCTACAGTGGTGGATCACCGCCCCTCGAGACCGTGAGAGTCACATGAGCATCCGCGTGTATCGCAACGCCGCCATCCACACGGGAGACAGCGCCAACCCCTTGGCCGAGGCCATGGCCGTGGACCGCGGTCGCCTGCTGGCCGTCGGCCGGGAGGCGGAGGTGCGGGCGGCCGCGGGCCCCGGGGTGGAGCTGATCGATCTGGAGGGCGCCGCGGTGCTGCCCGGGCTCTACGACGCCCACATCCATACCGCGCAGTACGCGCAGAGCCTGGGCGCCGTGGACCTGCGCGAGGTGCGCTCCCTGGACGACGCCCTCGCCATGGTGGCCGCGCACGCGGCGCGGCTGCGGCCGGGCGCCTGGCTGTTCGGCGGACGCTGGAACAGCAACACCTGGGATCCGCCGGCGCAGCCGGACCGGTACGCGCTGGACTCGGTCTGTCCCGAACTGCCGGTCGCGTTGCCCAACGCGGACGGCCACACGGTGTGGGCCAACTCTGCGGCCCTGCGGCTCGCCGGCATCGACGCGAGCACGCCCGACCCGGTGGGCGGCGAGATCGTCAGGGACGCGAGCGGAGAGCCGACCGGCATCCTGCGCGAGGCGGCCTCGTACCCGCTACGCGACCTGATGGTCTCCCCCGACCTGCGCGACCTGCTGCACGCCGCGCAGGACGAGCTGCTCGCGCTCGGCCTGACCAGCGTGCACGACATCGACGGCGAGGACTGCCGGGCCGCCTACCTGGCGCTGCGCGACGCCGGCAAGCTGAAGCTACGCGTCCACAAGGCGATCCCGATGGTCCACCTGGAGGCGGCCATTACCGAGGGCCGCCGCACCGGGCAGGGCGACGACTGGTTCCGCACCGGGCCCGTGAAGATCTTCAGCGATGGCGCGCTCGGCTCGCACACCTGCCACATGAGCAGGTCCTTCGCTGGCGAGCAGGGCAACGTGGGCATCGCCGTCACCCCGTACGAGGACCTGGTCAGGCTGTTCGGCAGGGCCGCGGGAGCTGGCATCGCGGTGGCCACGCACGCCATCGGCGACCAGGCCAACCGCCTGGTCATCGACGCCTACGAGGCGGTCGGCGGTACGCCGGAGTTGCGGCACCGCATCGAGCACGCGCAGCACCTGCGGCCCGCCGACCTGGCCAGGATGGCCAGGCTGGGCATCGTCGCGTCAATGCAGCCGGTGCACTGCACCAGCGACATCGATCTGGTCGACTCCCTGCTGGCTGGCCACGAGCTGGCCTCCTACGCGTGGCGCGGGATGCTGGACGCCGGCGTCGCGCTGGCCTTCGGTTCCGACGCCCCGGTCGAGCACCCCAACCCGTTCGCCGCGCTGTACTCCGCGGTGACCCGTGCCCGCCCCGACGGAACTCCGGCCGGTGGCTGGCAGCCTGAGCAGCGGCTGAGCATGGCCGAGGCAGTTACCGCCCATACCCTGGGCGCGGCCTACGCCGCCGGCGAGGAGGACCGCAAGGGCGTCCTGGCGCCCGGCAAGCTCGCCGACTTCATCGCGGTGGACACCGACCCCTACCAGGAGTCGCCGGACGCGGTGCTCCGCACCAAGGTCATGACGACCGTGGTCGGCGGCGAGATCCGCTGGCAGCAAACCTGAGGGGCACGGTCGCAACGCTCGCTGCCGGCGCGCTGCATCGGCTACCCATGGTCGCGGTGCCCGTCGGCGATGTTGCCACGGCGTGGGTGGCCGCGTGTCCGCCGTGGATTCCAGCCAAGCAGCAGATCTCCGACCTACTGTTCCTGCTCGGATTCCGACCGGGCTACTCGGTCGGCGACCCGCCACAGGAACACGGCCAGCAACAGCAGCCACACGATGAACAGGCCGACACCGAAAAGGGAAGAGTTGCCTTCGACGGTCCGGCCGAGGACGCTGAAGATCGAGCCCAGGGCGAACACGCCAGCCGCGACGAGCCCGCCGACGCCGAGCCACTTCGGCAGCAGCCCGGTGCGAAGTGCGCTGAGGGAAACCGCGGCGGTGAGCGCGGTGATGCTCCACACGATCGGGGTGCGCCCTTGTAGCTGGTTGAGTGCCAGCACTGCTGACAGGTCGCCCGCGTCGGCCGCGCCGACGAGGGCGGTCTCGGCGGCCTGGGACACGAACCCGAGCGTGACGAGCACCGTGCCGCTGATCGCGATCGCGGTGGCAAGCGTGTCCTGACCAGCCCTCCGTACGACCGGGGCCAAGGCCGCGACGAACGCGATCGCCCCCAGCAACGCCGCGCCGACAGCGGCCTCGCTGGCCACCAGTGCCGACCGGTGCGCCACGGTGAACGCGGCGACGACGGCGGGAGTGTCCCCGTCGGGGCCGAGCCCTTGCAGCAGCCGATGGATCACGTAGAACACGTCGAAGCCGAGCGCCCCGAGGGCTGCCGTCCGCAGCGCGCGAGTGCCGGTGACACCGATCGTCATGCCGGACGAGGAAGTGAAAGCGATGGACATGCCTGCGATGCTGTCGCAATCGGGCGGCCGGGATCGTCCGTTGGCGGGAGACAGTCGCTCGCGCGGCTACTGCGGCGGCGTACTCCGCTGGGCGTATCCACCCACGGTGACCAGGCCGGTCTCGTAGTGCGGCGGGGTGCCGCGCGATGATGCAGGCAGGCATGGTTCCGGAGCACAGGGTGGTGGGCAAAGGACGCCACCACGACGGCGGCACGGACGAGACACCATCCGACGCTCTCTACTGCGGGCGGCGTAGGCGGCAGTAGTACCGGCGAGCGGTGGTTGCCTACCGGGGGCGGACGATGGCGTGCGTCCGGGTCGCGACGATCGGTGGCATGCCAGAAACGTCGCTGTCCCCACCCGCCGCAGACGCGGTCCTGGCCCCCGCGGCGGAGCACCTGCCGTTGCGCCGGGGCCCCCTGCTGGTCACGTCGCTGCTGGCCGTGACGGCCAGTGCTCTGATCTACCTCGCTCCGCTGGCCGCAGTGTGGCGCACCGCGTGGCCGTACGCGCTGCTGTTCGCCGCGCTGGGCACAGCACAGTTGGGTACGGTTGCCCGCGTGCTGGCCCGCCCGGCGTCGCGTCGGGTGGTGTTGGCTGCCGGCGCCGCGCTGGCCGTACTCGTCGTGTGGTTCCTGACCCGCCGCACGCCGGTCCTGCCTGGTCCCTCGCCGTGGATACCGGCGGACTCGGTGATCGGGTTCGTCGACTACCTCTGCGCGGGGCTGCAGGTCATCGGCGTTGCGGGATTCGGCATCGTGTGGGTTCTGCGCGCGGTGGCCCTCTCCGGCGGCGCCGATACGCAGGCTCGGCGCCGGCCGCGGCTGCGCCGGGTGGCGGGGGCGGTCGCTGTCACGCCGGTGACGCTGGTCGTGCTCCTGGCCACGTTCGTGGGGTTCAGCGGGGCCAGCGACGGGTTAGCGGGAGCGGGGTTCCCCGGCGACACCGTGCCTCCACGCCATTTGCCCGCCGGGAAGCGCAGCACAGTGGAGTACTGCCGGATCGACGGGGTCCCGCTGGCCATGGATATCTACACCCCACCGGCCGGTGCGGCGCCGCCCGGCCGGGGCGCCCCGGTGGCGATGTACATCCACGGCGGTGGCCTGGTACTCGGCGACCGGAAACTCTCCGGGCTGGGCGCGTCACTGTCCGACCATCAGGCGGCGCTGTTCACGCCGCTGCGGGAGCGGCTGAACGCCAACGGTTACCTCGTCGCCTCGATCGACTACCGGCTGACCCCCGCCGCCCCGTGGCCCGCCCCGCTCGATGATGCCAAATGTGCGGTCCGGTTCCTCCGGGCCCACGCCGCCGACCTCGGTATCGACCCATCCCGCATCGGTGCGTGGGGTGCCAGTGGCGGTGGTTGGCTCTCGTCGATGCTGGGTCTGACCGGCCGGCAGGACGGGATCGGCCCGTACGCCGAGCAGTCCAGCGCGGTTCAGGCCGTGGTGGACATGTTCGGCCCCACCGACCTCAACGACTTCGCCGACGCGCCGCCGTTCATCCGGTTCCTGCTCTGGGCCGGTATCGGTACATCCACGGCTACCCGCCACTCGGCCAGCCCGATCAACTACGTCACTGGCAATGCGCCCCCGTTTTTGATCCTGCATGGCAAGCAGGACGAGGACATCGCGCCGCGCCAGTCCCTCCGGTTCGCCGAGCGGCTGCGCACCGCCGGTGTGTCGGCAGAGTTCGTCGAGGTCGCCGGCACCGGGCACACCCTGGCCACCCCCGGACAGCGACCGTCGACGCAGGAGGCGACCGACATGGTGGTCGATTTCTTCAGGGCGACGCTGCGATGACGCCCGTCCGGGGTGGGCGGACGTCACCGCAGGGTGAACAGGGTTTTGCGATCCTCGTCGGCGGGATGGCCCATGGCGGATCGAGCGTGCGGGCGCATACGGTGAGCGCGTGTTGAGGGGCGGGCCAGTGCTGCGGCGGTGGATGGTGGACGCCGGAATCGCGCTCGCGGTGTTGGTTGCCGCCGAGATCGCGATAGCGACCGGCAACGAGGACGGCTCGGTCGACCGGGACTGGTTCGCGTACCTGCTCGGAGTGGCGATGGCGGTACCGCTGCTGCTGCGCCGGCGGTACCCGACCGTCGTGCTGTACGCAGTCTCAGCGGTGCTGTTGCTGTTCTACGCCCTCAACTATCCGGGCTTCCCGCCGGCTCTGGTGCTCGCGGTACCGCTGTACGACGCGGCCCGCGCCGGGCGCCTGTGGTGGGCGGTGCCGGTGCCGGTGTTCTTCCTGGCGGTCGGTGCCGTCGTGTTGATCGTGCACCGGGAGATGCCGCCGCTGGAACTGCTCGCCGCGTTCCTGCCGCAGGCCGCGACGCTGGCGGTGGCGGTGCTGCTCGCCGCGTTGATGCGCAGCCGGGCCGCGTACACCGCGGCGGTGCGGTACCGGCTGGACCAGGCAGAACGGGAGCGCGAGTTGGAGGCGCGGCGCCTGGTCACCGAGGAACGGCTGCGGATCGCCCGTGACCTGCATGACACGGTGGGGCACGCGATCGCCACCATTACCGTCCAGTCCGCCGCCGCGCTGCGGCTGCTGGACGCAGAACCGGAGCGGGCTCGAGAGGCGTTGGTGAGCATTCGGGGCACCGGCAAGGCAGCGCTGGCCGAGATGCGGGCCACCCTCGGTCAGCTGCGCTCCGACGGCAGGCCGGGCTCGGCGGGGCCGGACCTGCGCGGGCGCGGGCAAGCGGAGCGGGACGCAGGACTGCACCGGCTGCCCGAGTTGCTGGCCGCGGTGCAGGCGGCGGGTTTGCCGGTCGAGCTGAACAGCGAGCTGTCCGGCGAGCGGCTGCCCGCACCGCTGGACGAGGTGGCGTACCGGATCGTGCAGGAGTCGCTGACCAACGTCCTGCGGCACGCCGGGGCGGCCGCTCGTGCCGAGGTGCTGCTGCGGGCGGTGCCGGACTCGCTGTGGGTAGAGGTACGCGACGACGGGGTGGGCGCCGGTGCCGGCGGGACGCCGTCCGGCGGGCGGGGGTTGACCGGGATGCGGGAGCGCGCCGAGGCACTGAGCGGCCGGTTCGAGGCCGGACCGCGGCCAAGTGGGGGTTTCCAGGTCCGGGCGATACTGCCCCGGATTGCGCCGGAGCGGATGCCAACGGCCCGGGAGACGCTGGAAGGTGGGGCGCGGTGATCCGGGTGCTGCTCGTCGACGACCAGGTCCTGGTGCGGGCGGGGTTCCGGGCGCTGCTGGAAGGCGTACCCGATATCGACGTGGTGGGCGAGGCCGGCAACGGCGGTACGGCGGTGGCGCTGACCCGGGAGCTCCGCCCGGACGTGGTGCTCATGGACATCCGGATGCCCGATGTGGACGGGGTCACCGCGACCCGGCGGATCACCGGCGACGCCCAGCTGTCCGGCGTACGGGTGCTGGTCCTGACCACGTTCGCCGAAGAGGACGACGTGTTCGCCGCCCTCCGCTCCGGGGCCAGCGGCTTCCTGGTCAAGGACACCGACCCGGACGATCTGGTGCAGGCGGTACGCGTGGTTGCCCGCGGCGACGCGTTGCTGTCGCCCAGCGTCACCCGAGCGGTGATCAGACGCTCGGTCGGGGCGGATCAGCCGGCCGCCCGGCCGAGGCCCGCGCCACCGGAGTTGGCCCTGCTCACCGCCCGGGAACGGGAGGTGGTGCAACTCGTCGCGGCTGGCCTGAGCAACGACGACATCGCTACCCGCCTGGTGGTCAGCACGCTCACTGCCAAGACCCACGTCTCGCGGGCGATGGTCAAGGTCGGCGCGCGGGACCGGGCCCAACTGGTGGTCTTCGCCTACCAGACCGGCCTGGTCACCCCAGACGGATACGACGCTGGGAGTACGCCCCGGTAGCAGGCCGCCGGCAGCTTGCCGGACCAGCGACGGCCCCTGGGTCAGCCGACTCCGCGCAAGTCCCAGGGGCGGCCACGCACTACTCGGCGAGCAAGCGGCGGCGACCGTCGTCGCCGCGGACCACAATATCCGCGCGCCTCGGCCGTCACCCCACCCTTGCGCGCGTTCGCAGATTTGCTGTCGACCACCACGCGGGCGGCGCTCGGCCTTCTGAGCGCCCGAGCCGGGCAGCTGCCAACGGCCGGCCCGGCGTTGTCCCCACAGGGCAGTCGATGGAGCAGCCGCGGTGACGGTGTCAAGGCCGTTTCGTCGTGAGGCCGGTGCACCTCTTCGCCGTGGCGATCTTGTCCTCGATCCGCTCGCGGGCCGCGCCGGACACGAGCACGGGCTGCCCGGTGCCCGACACCGTCGCTGGCAGGAACTCGGTGCGTGTCACCGTCCGCCCACGCACGGTCAGCCGCAGGACCCCGGAGTCGGTGCTGTGCGACTCGCTGTACCAGAGGAAGTTGCCGAGCCCGTAGTGCACGTAGGTCTTACCGAGCCAACCGTCGGCGAGCAGGGTGTGGGCGTGGGTTCCGACCACGACGTCCGCTCCGGCGGCGGCCATCTGGCGGGCGAAGGTCTTCATCTCCCCGGTTGGGCAGGAGTTGCCCTCGGCGCCCCAGTGCATGAAGACGATCACCAGGTCGGCCTGCTGGCGGGCTGCCTGCAGCGCGGCGGTGGCGCGGGCCTCGTCGAACGCCATCGCGATTCCCGGCCGGGTTTCCGTCGCCTTCCACTGCGCGGCAAGCTCGTGCACCTGCGACATCCCCAGCACCGCGATCCGCACGCCCTTCACGGTGCTCAGCCATGGTGCGTACGCCGCGTCGATGTCGCGTCCCGCGCCGAACACCGGGAAGTCTGCGTCCGCCGCCGCGTCGAGGGTGTCGAGCAGCCCCACCTGGCCGTAGTCGAGGGTGTGGTTGTTGGCGATCGACACCGCGTCGATCCCCGCCGCGCGAAGCGCCGAGTACGCGGTCTCCGGCGAGCGGAATTGATAGCGTTTGGGCTGCGGCGTGCCGCGGTTCGTCACCGCCGTCTCGAGGTTGACCAAGGTGAGGTCGGCGTCGCGTAGCACCGCGGCGATGCGACCGAATGCCGTCTGCGGGTCGTCGAGCAGACGCAGCGTACGGCCCGTGAAGTGCACGTCGCCCGCGAAAGCCAGCCGCAGCTCGACCGGCGGGGCCACGCCCGGCTCGGTGCCACTCGGCGATGCCGTGGCGTTCGACGTCGTGGCTGGGGGCTTCCACTCGGCCGGGCGGCCTTCGGTGGCGCACCCGGCCAATGCTGCCCCGACCGCGACGGCCGCCACCGCCACCCGCACCTTGCTGATCACCCGCTCAGGATAGTGGGGCCGAGGAAGGCAGGCTTGCCGCCGGCCCACCACCGCTGCGTCTCGGGGCAACCTCCCTACGGCGCGACCGGGTAGACCTCCATCTCATAGAGCGAATAGCCGTATCCCGTGCCACGCTGCACGCCCTGCATCCGGACGAACTTTGCCGCCGGCGCATCGAAGCGCAGGGTATCTGTCCCGCCGTCGCCCGCGGTCACGGCCGCCGCGGTCGTCCAGGTCGTGCCGTCGGCAGAGGTCTCGATCCGGTACGCCCGGCCGTAGGCCGTCTCCCAGCGCAGCACGACCTTGCCGATCCGCTGCGGCTGCGCGAGTTCCACCTGCAGCCACTCGTTGTCCACGTGGTTGGACGACCAGCGGGTCGTGAGATCACCGTCGATCCCATGATCGGGGGTGAACTGTGGGAGGTTCTGTTCGGTGGTTGACGCCGAGGCGGTGCCACCGTTCGTGACCAGCGCGGCGTTGGTGTCACTGGTCTTCGGATAGACGTGGACCGTCAGCACCGTGCTGACCGGATCACCGCTCGCTGGGCTGAAGGTCACCCGAACGTCGTACGTCCCAGTCGGCGTGCCAGCCGAGACGGTGACGGCCACGGGGACGGCCGTGTCCTGGCCACGGAAGATCGTGGTCGGCTGGCTGGCCGGTTGTGCGGAGATTCCGCCCGGTGTGGTGACGGTCAGGGTGCCGGTGAGATCCGCTACGCGGGCCGGCACAAGGTGTGCCGTCGTCCTCGCGGGCTGCTCGCCCGCCTCGACGTCAACCATCGCCGGGTCGAGGGAGAGGTCAGCGACCGGAGTGTCGGCAAACCATGGAATCAGCTCGTTGATCCGCGGTGCGGCGGAGGCGTCCTGCCAGGCGAGCCGGATCGTGTCGGTCTTCACGCCTGCCGCGTCGAGCTGCGTGTAGCCACCGGACAGGACGCCGATGGTGGTCCAGCTGCCATCGGCGGAGCGCACCTGGACCGCAGCTGTCGCCGGGGTGCCGGACTGGAGGACCACCACCTGGTCGACGGGACGGGCCGGCGAGATGCTGACCTGGAGGAACTCGCCGGGCTGCGGTGCCCGGTCCGCGACGTACGGGGTACCGACGTCACCATCGACGGCCTTCGCCAGGCTGGATCCGGTGGCTGGCGGCGGAGTGCCGGTCGCCGTCAGCTTGGTGCCGCCAACCACGGCGACCTGGAACTCCCGGACCACCACCCACGTGCTCTGGGCCGCCGTCGCGCGCATCCGGACGAACCTCGCCTTGGTCCCTGGGGGGACGCTGGCGTGAATCTCCGGCTGGTCTCGGTAGGTGCCGATGGCGGTCCAGGTGGATCCGTCGGTGGAGAACTCCAGCGTGCCCTGGCGGAGGTAGTCCGTCGGGCTGGTGGGCTTGCTCATGTAGAGGTCGATCGTGCTGATCTGCTGAACCGACCCGAGGTCGACTCCCACGTAGGCGCCGGAGTCCGCGGCCCGGTCGCTCCAGTAGAACGTGGTGAGGTCCCCGTCGACCATGTTGGCCGGCGAGTTGGCCTGCCACTGCCCCATCGAGGTCGTGCCCCTCGCCCTTCCGCCGGTCGTCCCGAGCCAGCGGTCGCTTGCTGACGTGGCCCGTTCGAGGAACGAAGGCATCACTCCCGGCGCGACGCTCTGGCTGATCGCGTCGGCCTGGGCCCGCGCCGTGTTGAACGCCTGGCGCTCGGCCCAGGCCGTGTTGCCGTCGCCTGCCCGCTGTGCCAGCAGCATCCGGACGGCGTGCTGGCCCGCCTGACCGTAGCGGCCGAGCTTGTCCAGCCACGGCTTGACCTCGTCCAGGAACGCCCGGTTTCGCAGCCCGGAACGGAGCGCGGCCGGGCTGCCCGCCATCTGGCCGAAGTAGTCCTCGAGCCCGGCTGCCGCGCTCTTGAATCCTTCGCCGCGCTCATAGGCCGACCAGAACGCATCGATCATCGGTTTGAGGGTCGGCGACTCGACCGGATCGATGTTGGAGGAGTAGTTGTTCTCGGCGAAGACCTTCAGCGCCGGCCATGCCGGACCACCAATGTCCTGCAGCGCCGCCTCCCACGCCCGCGCCGCGTCGTACGCCTCCGGGTTCCAGAGGAAGGCACCGGAAGTGAACTCCGCGATCTTCGACGCCTCGGCCTGAACCATCGGGTTGGCCGTCACACCGACGAGATGCTGCCCGATGCCGGGCTCGCGCCCAACGTACGGGCCGAGCAGCAGCCGGTTGGTCACGTAGTCGTTGACCGGGTAGTTGTCCCACACCAGGATGTCGTGGTCGAAGACCTCGCGCGCGCTCTTGGCCTGGGCGGTGGTGATGACCGGAGCCACCACCCCCACACCGGTCCACTCGACGATCACCGCCGGGTCGAGCTTGGTACGGAGGGCGGTCTTGTAGGGCGAGTCGCTGACGTCGTAGTACTCCGTCGGCACCATCTGCAGCCTCTCGGCGCCGGGGTGGGTGGCGATGAACTCGTGCTGCACCCGGTTGAGAAGGAACGCCTGTGCCGCGCCCGCCGCGCCGCCGCCCGTGCCGAACTTGGCCGCATCCTCGGCGCAGTTCCATGTCGTGTAGCTGATGTCGTCCAACGGAATCGCGAACGAACGCACTCCGATGTTCCACAGCGACTGGAACTTGTCCACCAGTGCTCGCTTGTCGCTGTCAGAGCTGTAACAAACGGACAGACCCGGCGAGAGCGCATAGGTGAACTCGACGTGGGTGCTCGTCGCCGTCGCCACGAGTTCCTGAATCGGGCCCAGCTTGTCCGGCGGGTACGCCTGGCGCCACTGTTCCCGCAGGTAGGGGTCGTCCTTCGGGGAGTAGACGTAGATGTTCTGCTTGGTACGGCCGTAGAACTCCAGCTGGCTCAGCCGGTCCTGCTGCGACCACGGCTGCCCGTAGAAACCCTCGATCACCCCGCGCAGCGGCATGGCCGGCCAGTCTCGGATGGCAACGGCAGGAAACACGTCCCGGCCGGAGTGCGGCACGAGGAGCTGGCGCAGGGTCTGCGCGGCGTAGAATGTACCGGTCGGGTCGACTCCGTCCAGGACCACCCTCGCGTTACCGTCGCTACCCTTGCCGATGCCCAGGACATAGCCGTCGCGGGGCAGGCCGGTGGCGTCGTCGGCGATGCCGATCTCCTGGAGGGCCGCGTCGGAGGCGGAGTTCTCGCTCGGCCCGCCGATGTAGAGGGTGATCCCGGCGTCCGGTGCCGGATCCTTGTCGGACACGGTCCTCACCTTCGTGACACCCGCCTCGGCCAGCACTCGGTTGACCACAGCGACCGCCGACGGATCGGTCTTCGCACCCGTCACGAGCGCAGCGTTGGGCGTGACCGGAACCAGGTTCTTCTTGTCCTCGACGGACTGGGGCGGCGGCCAGATCGCCGGCAGTGGGACCGCCGCTGCGGTTGCCGGAGCCGCAGTTGCGAGAGAGATGGGCAAGGTGGTCGCAACCGCAACGCTCGCAGCGGCGAAGAGCGCGCCGAGCCGTGCGGGCATTCCCCTCCGTCGCGCGCCCGCCCGGACTGTGACGGCGGGCCATCCCGATAGGAGTGCTCGTCTGCTAGGCATGTGTCTCCTCTCGAAGACGGCACGCCAGCCTCCGCGCTGACGACCGTTAGTGCGCGACTCCCCGGCTATCTGCGCACATTCACACAAGGTCCAGGATGTGTCAAGAGGCGCTCACTGCGCGTGACAGCCTCGCGCGGGGCCGCCTGCGGAGTCGCACCGCGTCAAGGGCTGGGAACGCGGCCCTTTTGTGGACTCTTCGAAGCCGGCGAATGGGTTCACAGACTTTCGCCGGATCGCGCGCCCAGCCTGACCATCTCACCGGGGTCGGCGCGACGACGTCCAGCCTTGCTGGTGCAGCCGTTCGATGCCGTCCAGCAGCAGGTCCAGCGCGAACTCGAACTCGAACTGGTCGTCGCAGCCCTGCCCCACGACCGAGGCGTTGTCGTGGGACGCCGCTGCGGCGATCTCCGCGAGGTGCGGGAACCGGGCCACGGCCTCCGGTGGTAGCGCCGCCGGCGGGTCCGGGACGGTCGTGCCGGACCGGCCGGCGCGTCGGGAGGCGTCGAACAACTCCTGGCTGAAGCCCAGAATCCGGCTGCCCATCGCGTGCATCACGTGGTGGGAGAGGTCGGCGGAGAACCCGCCGGCCCGGAACGTCCCGACCATCGAGTCGAGGTAGGCGAGGATGGCCGGCGTCGCCATGTTCCGCGATTCGATCGCGAGCGGCGCCCAGGGGTGGCGCTGCAGCACCTGCCGCGCCGAGAGGATGCGCCGGCGGACCATGTGCTTCCAGTCGGTGCCGGGCATCAGCGGGTCGATCTCGGCGACGACCACGTCGATCATGCCGTCGAGCAGCTCGTCTTTGTTGGCCACGTGCTTGTAGAGGGCCATCGGCACGACGCCCAGATCCTGGGCGAGGTTGCGCATGCTGAGGGACTCGATCCCGGCCTCGTCGGCGAGCGCGACGGCGGCGCGCAGGATCCGGTCCCTGCTCAGCGGCGTCCGGCGCAGCGTTTCAGCCTGCTCAACCATCTCGGTCCTCGTCTTCCGGCGACGGTTGAACCATAACCACCTTGACAGGTGTACGGCGTACACCTAGCCTGCTGTTGTGAGGTGTACGCCGTACACCTGAGGGAGGGGAAATGAAAGCGATCGTCCAGGACCGATACGGCCCGCCGGAGACCCTCACGCTCGCGGACGTCGACACGCCGGCGCCCGCCGCCGACGAGGTGCTCGTACGGGTCGAGGCCGCCGCGCTCAACGCGTACGACTGGCATGCCATGCGCGGCGATCCACGGATGGCACGGTTGGCCATGGGCCGATCAAGGCCCCGAGCACGCATCCGTGGCCGCGACTTCGCCGGCCGGGTCGAGGCCGTCGGCACCCACGTTCGACAAGTACGCCCCGGCGACACCGTCTTCGGCGACCTCGGCGAAGCCAACGGCGCGTTCGCCGAGTACGTATGCGTGCCCGAGAACCTCGTCGCGCCGAAGCCGGCGAACCTGACGCCGCAACAGGCGGCCGCCCTGCCGCTGGCCGGCATCACCGCACTCATGGGACTGCGCGACGTCGCGCAGGTCGAGCCCGGCCACCGCGTCCTCATCAACGGCGCCTCCGGCGGCGTCGGCACCCTGGCCGTCCAACTGGCCAAGGCGCTCGGCGCGACCGTCACCGCGGTGTGCAGCACCCGCAACGTCAACCTGGTCCGCTCCCTCGGCGCCGACCACATCGTCGACTACACCCGCGACGACTTCACCCACGACACGCGCCGCCACGACGTCGTGTTCGACCTCGTCGGCAACCGCTCACTCACCGCGCTTCGGCGGGCGCTGACCCCAACCGGGACGCTGGTGCTCTCCGGCGGCGGCGTGTACCGCGGCGGCAGCCTCATCGGACCGGTCTGGCTCATCACGCGCGGGCGACTGCTGGCACCCTTCGTTCGACACCGCATCGTCACACTCACCACGGCACCCAGCCGGCAACACCTCGACACACTCCGCGCCCACGCCGAGACCGGCCGCCTCACCCCGATCATCGACCGGACCTATCCACTCCACCAGGTGCCCCAAGCCATCCGATACCTCGAAGACGAACACGCCCAGGCGAAAGTCGTCATCACCATCTGACCTGCCAACCACCACCCCGACCAGGCCCCAGAGCCGGGAAGTGGCATGACGACCCAAGGCCCCTCTTGATCGAGTCATGCTCTTGCTGGTTGGCGGGCGCCGAGCACCACACCCGTCGCGCGAACGTCCCCTCCGCACCCCTCTGTTGCGGCGCAGGTGTCCCCGTCGATGTCTTGTACGACAGACCGCCGGCACCGGCACGGGCGCAGGCAGGTACCGACCCGCAGAGGAGTCTCGATGGGTATTCGTCGACCGTTCGCGGTCGGGGCGGCATTCGCCCTGGTTCTCACACTCAGTCCTGCTGTCGCCTCGGCCGTCGTTGACGTCGGCTCGCCGGGCGTCGGCAGGCTTGATGTCCGGCGTGCGGGCCAGTCCGTGCGGCCCACGGACGGGCAGGTCAGTGCGGCGCGCGAGTTGGTCGCCGCCGCGGGCGCCGGTACGCGGGTCAGCTGGGACGGGCGGTTCGGCACGCCTCGGACGATCCGCAAGGATGGCGGCTGGCTCACCGGGCCCAGGTCGGGTGATCCCGCCTCGGTGGCCCGGTCGTTCATCGACGCCAACCGTGACGCGTTCGGCCTCACGGCGGCGGACGTCGCTTCGCTCGCTGTCGTACGCGACCACGAACTCGTCGGTACCGGCACGCACGTGGTGAACTTCGCACAGACGTACGCGGGCCTGCCGGCGGTGCGCGGTGGCCGCCTCGGCGTGGCGGTGACCAGCGACGGCAAGGTTCTCTCCTACGCCGGCAATTCCGCCCGTGGCGGCGCTCTGCTGGCCACGCACAAGCTCTCCGCGGCAAGAGTGCTGGAGGGCGTGGCCGGCAAGCTCGCCCCCGGGGTGTCCTTCACGGCTGTGCCGGCCGGCGACCGCGCCGGCTTCCAGATGTTCGCCAAGGGACCGTTCGCTGGAGAGTCCTACGTGCAGAAGGCGGCGTTCCCGACCCGGGACGGCGCCCGGCCCGCCTACCGGGTGCTGTTCATCAAGGCCCTCGACCAGGCGTGGGACACCGTCGTCGACGCGGCGACCGGGGAAACGCTGTACCAGGCGTCCCTGGTGGCGCACGACGCCGAAGGCACCGTATACGAGAACTACCCGGGAGCCCCGGCCGGCGGCGCCCCGGTGGTCAAATCGTTCGGGCCGACCGCCCAGTCTCCCTCGGGTTACGTCGACCCGACTGGGCTGGCGGGCCTGGCGGGCCCGACGACGCTCGGCAACAACGCCAACACCTACGCCAACTACTCGAACTTCCTGGTCCCCGCCGACCAGGGGCCGCGGCCGGTGAGCCTCACCGGGCAGTTCAACTACGCGTACACCGCGAACTGGGCCCGCAGCAAGGGCCAGTCCGTGCCGCCGGCCTACGTCCAGGATCTCGATCCGGCGGCGACCAACCTGTTCTGGCACCACAACCGCATCCACGACGAGCTTCGGGCGCTGGGCTTCACCGAGTCCGCAGGCAATTTCCAGGTCAACAACGGCGGCAACGGCGGGCAGGGTGGCGACCCCGTGCTGGGTCTGGTCCACGCCGGGGCGGCCACCGGCGGCGCACCCACCTACACCGGCCGGGACAACGCCTACATGCTCACCCTCCCCGACGGCATCCCCGCGTGGAGCGGCATGTTCCTGTGGGAGCCCGTCAACGACACCTTCGAAGGGCCGTACTCGGACGGCAACTTCGACGCCTCCGTCATCGAGCACGAGTACGCGCACGGGCTGTCCAACCGGTACGTCAGCGGCGAGGACAACGCCCTCAACACCCACCAGTCCGGCTCGATGGGCGAGGGCTGGGGCGACTGGTACGCCCTGAACTACCTCTACGGCAACCAGCTCGCCACCACCGCCGTGGTCGGCCAGCACGCCACCGGCAACACCGAACGCGGCATCCGCAACTGGAGCTACGACCAGAACGCCACCGGCTACGGCGACGTCGGATACGACCTCGGCGGCCCCGAGGTCCACTCGGACGGGGAGATCTGGACCACCATCCTGTGGGACATGCGCAAGGCACTCGTCGCCCGGTACGGAGAGGCCACCGGTGGTGAGATCGCTGCGCGGCTGATCACCGACGCGATGCCGCTGTCCCCGGCCGACCCGTCGTTCATCGACATGCGCGACGCCATCCGCACCGCCTTGGACAACCGCTACCACAGCCGCTCCGACTACGCCGCCCTCGTGGACGTCGTCTACGGCGCCTTCGCCAAGCGCGGCCTGGGCCTGCATGCCGTCAGCGACGGCGGCGACGACACCGACCCCACCCCCTCCTACGAGCACCCGAACCCGGCCCGCAACGGCACCCTGACCGGCACCGTCGTCAACGCGGCCACCGGCAAACCCATCCCCGGCGCCCGCATCATGCTCGGCGTGTTCGAAGCCAGGGTCACGCCGCTGCGGACGTCGTCAACGGACGGCGGGTTCTCCGCGCCGGTGGCCGCCGGCACCTACCCGGTGACGATCGCGGCCGAGGGCTTCGGCGCCCGGACCTTCCCGAACATCAAGGTCACCGCCGGCAAGACCTCCGCGTTGCGGTTCGCCCTGGCACCCAACCTGGCCTCCGCCGCCAACGGCGCCACCATCGTGTCCACCACCACGACCGGCGCCGCCCGCCTGATCGACGACACCGAGGCCAGCACCTGGAAGACCACCCCGGGAACCGGGAACGCCGTGATCAAACTGGCCGCCCCGGCCCAGATCTCGTCGATCCAGGTCAGCGCCTTTACCACCGCCCGATTCGAGGGGCTGCGCGGGTTCACCCTGCAGACCTCCACCGACGGGACGAACTGGCAGACCGCCCTGACCAAGGCGGACGCCTTCACCTACCAGGCGCCTCGGCCGACCGCGCCCGACCTGCACTACAAGCAGTTCACCCTGCCGAAGCCGGTACAGGCGCAGTACGTACGATTCTGGGCCGACACCGCGCTCGGCGAGACCAAGACGGACGTGCAGACCGCCGAGCTGCAGGTCTTCTCCCCCACCGCCACCGGAGTCGAGCCGCTGCCCCCATCACCGCCGGACCCGCCGGTGACCGACACCGGCGTCATCGCCACCGGAAACCCGTCCACCGGGACGGCCGACGACGCCACCGGCATCACCGCCACGGCGTTCAAGACGACCTGTGCCGTGCCGGCGGCACCGGCGCAGGGCGCGGACGGCTGGGTCACCAAGCTGCCGGACAGCTTCGGCGACGGCGCCCACGAGGCACACGTGCAAAGCGACAGCATTGCCCCGTACGACTTCGACCTGTACTTCTACGACGAGTCATGCACCCTGCTCGGCGCGGCGGCCTCCTCGGCCGCGGACGAGTCCGGCACGATCCCCAGCGGAACCCGCTACATCCTCACCCAGCTGTGGCTGGGCGCCGCGGTCCCGTTCACCCTCACCGCGACCGACACCAGGTGACCTGACCACACCTTCCTTCGAGCCCGAGGCGGGGTGGTGTGCGCCGGCAGCCCGGCCACACCACCCCGCAGCCGCCAGCGGTTAGCCAGGTCGGCGGCGAAGGCCTCTATCCGGTCGTTGCGCGCTGTCGCACTACGCAGCCTCGAGGACGAAGAACAGGAAGCACAGGATGTACCCCGAGGGGGAGGTCACGAGGTCGGGGAACGCCTCGCGGGCACCGGGTGCGGGAGGCGGTTCGCTCACGACGGCGATCCGGAAGCCGGCTGCGGTGAACTCGCTGGTTATTGCGTGCAGTGGTCGGTGCCAGTACGTCAGCACGGCGGGCTGGCCGCTGAAGATGTACTCGTCGGACCACTGTTCGGTCGCGAAGTAGTCGCCTTCGGGCCTGATCAGATGGTAGACGAAGGGATGGTTGACGGCCACGATGAGTCGGCCGCCGGGTACAAGCACGCGCCGCAACTCGGCGAGCGGTGCCTTCCAGTCCTCGAGGTAGTGAAGGACCAGGCATGCGATGGCATCATCGAACGCGGCGTCGGGGAACGGCAGAGGATTGTCGCCCAGGCCGCCCTGACGCAGGGCCGTGCCATCGCCGAGCCGCTGCCGGGCCAAGTCCAGCATCTTGGCGCTGGGCTCGATGCCGGTCACGATGGCGCCGCGATCGCGCAGTGCCGCGAGCAGGGGGCCGGCTCCGCAGCCGACGTCAAGGATCCGCCGCCCGGCCACGTCTCCGGCCAGGTCCAGGATCGCGGGCCTGGTGTAGTAGCCGTTGATGAGGTTGGACTCGGTCTCGGCCGCGTACGCCTCGGCGAAGCTGTCGTAGTCGTTGGCCACAGCATGGCCGACAGGCCCGGAGGAGTGCTCAAGGTCAGCAGACATACGGCCAATCCTGACAGCTCTGATTGCTTGAGGGTGCGAACAGAGGCGAACGTTGCCTGACGCGGCATTATGAGGACCGCGACGAGAACGGCCGCGATTAGGAACGGGCTCCGCCGCCGGGTCGTGATGTCCGAAACGCCGGTGGGCGGCGGTCGGCCCGGTCGCGTCTCGTGCCCGCTCGTGCCCGCTGCGCGCCACGGTTACTGGCCCACGGATGGCTCATGTCGGCGTTTCGGATCAGCAGAAGATCACGGATGGCTGGTCGTCTGGTGATCGCATGCTTCACTATCACGCATGACGTGGCGAAGGACCGGGCTGGTGTTGGCGGTCATTCTGGCGGTGGTGGCCTTCGTTGGCTGGCGCTGGTGGCACAACCACCCGCCGTACGGCCCGGAAGCGCTGGCCATCAAGTCCTCACTTCAGTTCGTCAGCCACGAGGAGGCTCAGGCCGCGCTCGGCGAGAAGGTATACGCCCCGTTGTCCAACGGACGCGACCAGTTGGTGCTCGGGCGGGTTTCCTGGCAGACCCCGCCCCAGCCACTCGATGGCGGATACTTCGCGATCTTCCTCATTGACAAGCGCATCAACCGCAAGGTGGGAAGCTTCAGCGCGTCGTCGCCACGGCAGGAAGCCATCAGCGCCGGGAACGCCGGAGTGGAAAATAAGATCCCGGAGCGCTATCCCTGGCTACAGGGCGCAGGCGACGTCAGAGAGGGAAACACCTGGTGGAGCTACGGCTCCAGACTGGCCGTGTACGGCGGGGACGCTTCGCCGCTCACGTTCGTCGCGCCCTTCCGGTATCTGGAGGGGCCGCAACGGGCGGCGGCTAGGGCGGCCACTGCACCGGTTGCGATGTCGGACCTGCTGCTGGCCTTGGTCTACATGGGGTCCGATGGGCAGGTGTACTGGGCGCAGCGGCTCCAAGGCTAGGTAGCGGATCTCCTCGTCGGGCAGTCTCCGACCGTCCGGCCTCCCCGGGCGGGGACAAGGTGGAGCGCCCCACAGACGAGTCTGAATGACGGCCGGCACGCCGGGTCGCCTCGCCGGCGATCAGCCACACCAGCGACGCCCGGTCGTCGAACGAACGGACCGAACGACAGCACCCCGCCACGGGCGCGTCGAGTCCACGACGCTCATCGGCCTCTCGAACCGGACGAGCAACCTCGCTGCGGCGTTACTCCGTCTCCTGTGCGTGGCACGAGCGAGAGGTCCCGCGTGGTGAACCGGGTTGAGAAGAGTGGGCGCCGGCGGCGCGGTGTCGTGGAGACCGCGTGGCTCCTGCTCGTGGTGGTGATCGCGTCGCTGCTGTTCCTGGCCCGGTACGAGGACCCGAGGCGGATCTCCAGCTCCGGCGACAGCATGTGGTACATGCGTCAGGCGCTCATCTTCACCGGGAAGAGCCCGGACGAGGCCCGGATCGAGGCGGCCCGCCAGGTGTGCCGTGACATCAACCGCTCTCAGCGGGAGCTCGGCATGCGGCCCTCCTGCAAAGGAGTATCAAAGCGACGAGATCTCGCCGCGCTACGTTGGGATCTTCGACAGCCGGCCGGGATATCCCCTGTTCGCCACGCCGTTCGTAGCGGTGCTCGGCGCCTGGACCGGCATGGTGGCCGCCACGATGATGCTGGCCATCGCCGGCGCGGTGCTGGCCCACCTGGCGGTCTGGATGGCGACCGGGCGACGGCTGGCGGGCGTACTCGCGGGGGGCCTGTTGTTCGTACTGCCGTCCGGATTCTGGATGACCCGCCTGCTCACCGAGAGCGGGATGGTGGCCGGCTACCTGGCCGTGATCACCGGTGTCATGGTGGCGTGGCGCGGTCGTACGAAGTTCGGCCTGTCGACCGTGGCGGTCGCGCTGGTGTGGCTGTTCGCGGTCAGATCGGCCAGTGGCATGGCGATGGCGCTGACGCTGGTCGGAGCGAGCACGGTGGCGCTCCTCGTGCGGACGCCGCAGCGTCGGCCCGCGCTGGCGACCGGCGGCGTGGGCCTGCTCGCCGTTGTCGGCTGGCAGGTCCTCAGCGTGCTCCTGAGCCTGCCGGGGCTCAACGAGACGATCCAGGACTTAGCCACCACTCATTTCGCGCGTCCCGACATGGCCCACCCGGTGAGCTGGCTGATCGACCGGAACATCGCCTTCTGGCCGGAGCAGGGAGCCGATCAGGTCCCCCACCCGGAGGCAGTCGTCGCTCTGGTGTTCGCCGTGGTGGTTCTCGTACGCCGGATGCGCTCGGTCGCCGCATTGTGGATCTTCACCGGGCTGACCGGCGTGGTGATGCTGGTAGCCCATCCTGTGGCGACCGAGTACGACCGGCTGATGCTGCCGTTGTGGATTCCGGTGGCGTGCGCGCTCGGCGACGCCGCGGCGCTCGCCGTCAGCGGCTTGACAACCAAACTTGACAACCAAATAGGCAAACCCCTGGCTCAGCGGTTGTCGCCGCTGCCACCCAGCACGCCACGGCCCTGGCGGCTGGCCAGCTTGGCCAGGTTGGCCGCCGCGATGTCGTCCAGCGACAGATCGAGGTAGTCGGCGAGCACCGCCACGTACCAGAGCACGTCACCGAGTTCCCTGGCGATGTCGGCCCGGTCGATCCGCGACTCGTCGCTGTCGAGGTCTCGGACCCACTTCTTGAACTTCTCGGCGATCTCACCCGATTCGCCGACCAGCCCGAGCACCAGATGGAGCAGTTCGTTCCTCTTGTCACGTGGAGCGGCAGTACGGAGGGCGCCGCGCTGATACTCATCCAGGTCCATGGCGGACCAGTATGGCCGAACTAGCATCGAGGAGTTGTTCCAGATCGGCAAGGGCCAGGCGAGGGCTCTGTCCGGGTCGTGCCCTGCCATCGACCGGCAGCGATCGCCGGGATCGTGCCGGAGCCGCTTCCGCCCGCGTTGACGGAGGAATTAGCGGACACTTAGACTTCCGTCGATTTGTTGCCTGCAACATTGTCCGGGTTTCTGCGCGGGCGGCGCTGCTCGTCGCCTGCGGCCCCATCGCGCAGCCACCCATGTGCCTGGAAGGGGCTGTCTATGTTGCGCATGCGTGCTTTCTGGCGAGGCTTGCGCCGCTTTCCGCGACAGGGGGTCGCGGTGGCTTCCCTCGTCGCCCTGCTCGCCGCGATGGTCGTCGTCGAGGTGGGCACGAGCGCCCCTGCGCTCGCGAACACGAGTCAGTTCAAGGGGGTCAACTGGGCCGACCCCAGGGACAACTACGCCGAGGACCCGATCGTCCTCTCGGGCGTGTCGGCAACCGACGACTATGCCACCACGTACACCAAGGCCACCTCGATCATCGGAGCGTTCGAGACCAACCTCGGCGCGAACACCGTGCGACTGCCGATCAACCCGTACACCGTCAACGGGCCTCGCTGGGCTCCGTACACAGGTGCCATCGATGCCGCCGTCGCCAAGGGCTTCAAGGTCATCCTCAGCTACTGGGAGGGTTCCGCCCACAAGGACGGGCTGATCGACAACACCACCGCCTTCTGGAACATGTGGACCACGGTCGTCAACAAGTACGCCGGCAACGGCCTGGTCTACTTCGAGCCGATGAACGAGCCCCACGGGTACACGCAGAGCGCCTGGGCGAACGTCGCCGCCTCGTGGATCAGCAGCTACCCGTCGGTCCCGAAGAACCGGATCTTCATCAGCGGCACCGGGTACAACGACAACGTCACCAGCGTGTGCGCCGACAGCCGGCTGTCCGGAACCTTCCTTTCGCTGCACTTCTACGGGTTCTGGAACCCGACCGAGGCCAGCTACGCGGCCTGGGCCACCGACTTCCGGAACCGGATCGGTTCGTGCGCCTCCCGCACCGTACTGGACGAGTGGGGTGCGCCCATGACGAGCGGGCTGAACTACAACGGCCCGGACAACGGCAACGGCTACATCGCCTACATCCAGGCCGTCAGCGACAACCTTCGCTTGCTGGGCATGGGCTCGGTCTACTGGCCGGGTTTGCGCGCCAACGACGGCTACAGCATGACCAGGCTCGGCCCCAATTACACCCTCATCAACAACAACGCCTCCGGGGTCAACCGGCTGCAGTGGTCGTGGGGCGGCGGCGGAACCTTCAACGCCCCGATCCGCGGCGTTGCCTCCAACCGCTGCCTCGACGTGCCCAACTCCTCGACCACCTGGGGCACGAAGCTGTTCATCTACGACTGCAAGAGCAGCGCCAACCAGTTGTGGCTGCAGACTCCGTCGAAGACCCTGGTGGTGTACGGGAAGCTGTGCCTGGACGTCACTGGTGCCAGTACCACCGCTGGCGCGCAGGTCCAGGTCTGGGACTGCAATGGAATGCCGAACCAGCAGTGGAACATCAACAGCAACGGCACGATCACCAGCGTGCAGACCGGCTACTGCCTCGATGTGAACGGCGGCGGTACGGCCAACGGCACGAATGTCATCGTGTGGTACTGCAACGGCGGCGCGAACCAGCAGTGGAAACGCTCATAAGAACCCGCGGCCGGTAGCCCTGACCGCAACGGCCGCGCCTGGTGGGGTCGCTACGACGATCCCACCAGACGTCTGGCGGTTCGGCACTTGCGCTGCAGCTGATGTCGGTAAGTATCGGAGTCCGGCCCGCTCCCTCGGTGCCGTGACTCGTCACAGCACCGAGGGAGCGCACGTGACGCGGCGGGAGCGGACCCGACGCCGGGCTGCCCGTCCCCGCCGACGACCGGCGGGTTCAGTGGCAGACGGACGTGAGGCGCTCGTCGTCCTTCGGCTCACCGCCCGGGGCCGTGCTGAAGACATGGCAGCCGCTCGCGACGCCGTCGACGCGTAGGTACCCGCGCTCGCGTACCGTGGGCCACTCGCGGCCGTCGACGTACACGACGCCTGTGGCCGCGTCCCCGGCCGGGACGAAGACCGACGCGACGGTGTTGCCGGGCACGTATGCGCCGACGTCCGTGCGACCGTCATGGGTGTGGAACGCCGCGCCGATCCGGCCCTTCAGCGTGGGCAGCGTGACGCTCGCCCAGGTGACCGACTGCGGTTGGGGACGCAGGTCGAACGTTGCGTAGCCGGGTGTGGTCGGCCGGAGGCCGAACATGCCCTGCGGGATGTTGTACGCCGGCGAGGCGGCCCACGGGTGGGAGTAGGTCATGTTCGACTTCAGGGAGGCGTCCCACGCCTCCGCCGTGGCCCCCGCTCCGTTGGCGATCATGTTGAGCCAGCTGCGGCGGCCGCTGCTGGTGAGCAGCTGGTAGGCCAGGTCGGAGCGGTCGCCGTTGTAGAGCGACTCAATGAGGAACGCGGCGCAGTACACGCTGCACTGCATGCCGCGCGAGCCGATGTAGTCGGCGGCGCGGGCCGCCTGATCGGCGCCGGGAACGCCGAACGCGCTGGCGAAGACGCTGGCGTGGACCGCCCAGTGCTCGACCGGAGTGCGGTCGGCGTTCAGGCCATCCCGGTAGGCGCCCTTCGCGTCGTCCCACAACAGCTCGTTCATCGCGGAGCGGATCCGCTCCCCGGTGGCGGTGAAGGAGGCCGCGTCGTCGTCGCGGCCCAGCGCCTTCGCGATTTCCGCCATGTCCAGGAAGCTGCGGTAGCCGATGGCGTTGATGACGGTGTTGTAGGGCCGGAAGACGAAGCCGTCCCGCTCCGACGCCGGCCAGTCGACGATGTCGCAGTCGGTCCGGCTGCTGCAGCCATCGGATCCGGTGTTCTTGCGGATCAGGCCGGTGCTCTCCTCGATCCACTGGTCGGGCAGCTTCTCCCGTAGCTGGTCGTAGCTGCGCTCCAGTTGCGCCACGTCGCCGGTCTGCTGATAGCTGTCGTGCATCGCCAGGATCGTGTACATCGGCCACTCGGTGGGCCAGGTGCGCCGGGTGAGCAGGTAGTCGATGGAGTAGTTGCCCAGGGACGGGTCCGCGGAGGTGAAGAAGTTGGCCATCATCTGCAGGTAGCTGTCGGCCTCGTACGGCTCACGCTCCCGGGTCCAGGAGTCGACGTACAGGTTGTGGTTGGTCGCCTCGACCGTGTTGCGCGACAGACGCCAGACCTTGTCGAGGGCGTCGTCGGAGGAGTCGAAGACAGCAGTGCCGACGTCGAACGGGTAGACCTGCGCGAGGGCCGGGAAGTCCTCGGCTCCCAGACCGGCCGGCGCGCCGATCACCTCGAGGTAGCGGAACACCCGCATGCCCCAGGTCTCGACGTGCTGCGGCCCGTCGACGAGCGTCCAGCGGTCCTGGTACTGGTTGCCGGTCCGCATGTTGTAGCGGACGGTCTGCGGCGCGGAGAGCTCCTCGCCGAAGCGCAGCTCGAGGACCTGGCCGCTGTTGCCGTCCAGGTCGAGGCTCACGCCGCCGAGCCAGGTCGGGCCGTAGTCCACGAAGTAGTGGCCCGGCTCCTTCTCGACGACCTCGACCGGGTGCTCCAGCCGCTGCCGGACCTTGTCCGTCGGGGTGGCGACCAGCTTGGTGTACGGCGCCTTCGCCGCCGCCGGCTGCCACGCGGAGTCGTCGAAGCCGGGCTCGTCGAAGCCGGTCGGGTACGCCGCCACTTGGACGTTCTCCTTGGGTGCGGTGTAGTAGCCCGTGCCGATCGAGCCGGCCGACGGGTAGACGCCGGAGCCGTTGAGCGTGGTCCAGTTCTCCCCGGTGCCGAACGTCTGCCGGGTGCCGTCGACGTACTCCACGACCAGCTGCGCCTGGAAGCGCCGGTCGCTGGTGGTCCACGCGAGCGCGCCGAGTGCGTTGGCGCCGCCCCGCCGGACCAGGTCGGTCACGTCGAAGCCGTCGTACCGCGTCTCACCGGCGATGGACCGCGTGGGTCCCAGGCCGACGAAGTCGCCGTTGAGCCACAGCTTGTAGACGTACTGACGGCCTGGCTCGGGCGAGGAGCCGGTCGCGAAGACGGTCGCCCAGGCGACCTCCTTGTCAGCGGTGTTGAACTCGCCGCGGAGGAAGGCCCAGTCCGTGCTGCCGAGCCCGTAGACGCAGTTCTGGCCGGTGCCGACGTTCAGCCTCCCGCCGGCCACCGTGCCGCAGGCGAAGTCGGAGCTGGAGGCCTCGAAGTCGTTGGCGTAGAGCTTGCGCCCGTCGGCTGCGGTGACCGTCAGGTTGTCCCAGCTGTTGCGCTCGCTGCCGCCGGTGCGGAACCCGATGCTGCCGCGCGTGAACCGCACGTTCTGCGTGGTGTCGATGAGCCGGTCGTCGAGCCAGGTGCGGACCGTGGAGCCCGAAACCCCGATCCGCAGCCGATAGTCGGTGTTGCGTTGGAGCGCGACGCCCAGCGGGACCGTCTTCAGCTCCTGGAAGGTGCCGTTGACCCGCTGGTGCGGCGCGAGTTGGTTGACGCCGTCCCCCCTGAGCTGCCACATGAGGTAGTTGCTGGGGTCCTGCGCGTTGAACACGATGGTCGCGTTCTGCGTGGTGATCGAGAACGTCGTCTCGATCGTGTAGTCGCTCCACTGCAGCGGTGCGGGATCGCCGAGCCAGATCGGGTTGCTCTGCGCCCAGTCACCACCGAGGGAGGTGCCGAAGCCGGCCGGCTGCGACCACGGGGACACCATCCCCGCGCCGTCCCACGTCCGGACCCGCCAGTGGTAGCGCTCGCCGCGGTCGAGGGCCGGCCCGGCGTACGCGACGTTCGTGCTCTCCGGGGACGTCACCTTCCGGGAGTCCCACACGAGGTCCTTGCCGGACTTCAGGCCGGAGAAGGTTTCCGCCACCTGGACCTGGTAGGCGGTCTGGTGCGCCGCCGGAACGTGCCAGCCGAGGAGCGGAGCATCGACGTCGTCGACGTCCGCCGGCCCGGAACGCTGCTCGACCGTGAGCGCCGACGGAAAGGCCTTCCCGGGCGCGGCGTCGCTCTGCGACGCGATGGGCAGTTCGACAACGACGGCGAGCGCGACGGTCAGCGCGAGAACCAGCGTCCGAGTGGCCACGCGTGGACGGGAGGCGTGCTTCAGGAACATCTGCGTCCCCTCTATTGAAACGTTCCAACGCCTCGTCATGCTAACGATCGGTGACCTCGGTCACAAGATCCTGGCCGGACCCGGCCATGGCCCCTCGAGGATCCCGGTCCACCAGGCACCTTCCCTGGTTGCCGGCACGACGCCGAGATCCTGACCGCCTACCTCGACCGCTATCTGCCGAGGGTCGACCTGCGCTACGACCAGCGCTGGGCGCTGGGTGCCCTCCTACATCTCGAGCTACAACGCCGCACGAGCCACGCCGACCGCTACCTCGTCCCCCGGCGGCATGTGGGAAGGCCGGGCCAGCGGCGTCTCCCGCCCACCGATCGTCAACACCTACCGAGACGGATCCAGGTCGGCGTGCCTCAAGGTCGGTAGCCCGTCTTGTCGGCATCGGTGATCTCGCGCAGCACTCGGGCCGGCGATCCGACGGCGATGACACCGGACGGGATCGAGCGGGTGACCACGCTCCCCGAACCGATGATTGTGTTGTCGCCGATGGTCAGGCCCTGGTTGATAGTGGCGCCGCCGCCGATCCAGACGTGATCGCCAATCGTGACCGGCTTGGCGTAACACCCGCCGGCTGCCCGTTCGGCAGCATCGAGGGCGTGGTTCGAGGTGTAGATGCCAACGCGGGGGCCGAAAAGGACATGATCGCCGATGGTGATGCCACCCCCGTCCAGCATCACGCAGTCGAAGTTGGCGTAGAAGTGGTCGCCGACGCTGATGTTGAAGCCGAACTCGCAGCGGAACATCGGCTCGAAATGGCACTCCCGCCCAACCGCGCGGAGCAGTCGCCGCAGGATCGCCTCGCGCTGCTCCTGCGGCTGCCCGAAGCTGTCGTTGTACTCAGTGGTCAGCAGCACGGCCCGCTGCCGAGCCTGCACCAGTTCATCGGTGAGGTCGTTGTACATCCGGCCCGAGAGGATGTGCTCCCGCTGCGCTTCGAGCGTCACCGCATGATCCTCCCATCGTCCGGGCTGCGGCCGCTTGTCGGCACGCGAGAACCGCTCATCGCCCAGTTGGAGCCGTTCGTCTCAATTGCAGGACCAGATGGCCGTGCGTCATCACTAGGCCACTTAGCGTGGTTCGCGCGTTGGCGATCAGACTAACGGCCGGCGATCCCGACGCCTGACCGCCGAACGTACGTCCCTGCTCGACCGGTCGCCTCGGGACCCTTCCTGCCCGGCCAAATCCCGCCATGCAGAATTCACTGAGGGAGTCATTCCTGATGAACCAGCCACGCATGCCCTTAGTTACCACCGGGCTCGCCATCGCCACCGGCCTGGCAACCGTCGCCGCCCTCGTCGGACCAGTCGCCGCCGAGCCGAGCTCCGACGCCTCCACACGAGCGACCTCGGTCACCACCGACCAGGTCGTGACCTGGGGTGCCAGCGCGGACCGCGTCGGCGGCTCGTTCGCCGACCAGACGGTCCGCAACATCATCCACACCAGCATCGGTGGCAGCGACCTGCGCATCTCGTTGTCGAACGTGTTCGGTGACCGCATCGTGACCTTCGACTCCGTCTACGTCGGCGTTCAGAGCGAGGGCGCCGGGGTCCTACCGGGCACCAACCGGCAGGTCACCTTCGCCGGCAGCGAGACGGTGACGGTTCCGAACGGTGCGGAGGTCCTCAGCGACCCGCTGCCAGGTGACGTGCCCGGCGACACCAATCTCACGGTCAGCATCCACGTCAAGGGTGCCAGCGGCAGCCTGACCGGACACAACCTGGCCATGCAGACCAACTACATCTCCGGGCCTGGTGATCACGCCGCGGACACCGATGGGACGGCCTTCACCCAGCAGGCAACCCGCTGGTACTGGGTCGATGCGCTGGTCGTCGACACGCGGCAGCAGGTCGACACCGTGGCCACGCTCGGCGATTCCATCACCGACGGCTACGGGTCCACCCGCGACGCCAACCACCGGTGGCCGGACTACCTCGCCCG
This sequence comes from Micromonospora sp. NPDC006431, assembly GCF_042870725.1. NCBI lineage: Bacteria > Bacillati > Actinomycetota > Actinomycetes > Micromonosporales > Micromonosporaceae > Micromonospora > Micromonospora sp. NPDC006431. The sequence continues at coordinate 80,816 of NZ_JBIAHQ010000017.1, read as the reverse complement.
CCGCATCGCGGAACAGCCCCCGGCGCACCAGTTCGGCATCATGAACGAAGGCATCTCCGGCAACCGGGTTCTCACCGACGGCGCCGGGGTGAACGTCCAGGCCAGATTCGACCGAGACGTGCTTTCCCAGCCCGACGTGCGCACCGTCATCCTCATGGAAGGCATCAACGACATCGGCGGCGGCGTCGCAACGTCGGCGGACCAGCTGATCTCGGCCTACCGGATCCTGATCGCCCGCGCCCACACCAACCACACCTGCATCCTCGGTGCCACGCTGACCCCGTTCGAGGGCGCCGGCTACTACAGCCCCGCCAAGGAAGTCATCCGCGAGGAGGTGAACACCTGGATCCGGACGAGCGGCGAGTTCGACGCAGTCATCGACTTCGACCAGGTCACCCGCGACCCCGCGAACCCCAAGCGGTTCCTGCCGGCCTACGACGTCGGCGACCACCTGCACCCCAGCGACGCCGGCTACCAGGCGATGGCCAACGCCATCGACCTCAGGCAGCTCGAGTGCAACCGGTAGCGACACCAGCGCGCTAGGTCGGCAGCTCGTCGCACCCACCCTGCCAGCGGCTGTGGAGACCGCCGTAGGGCCCGCGCCACGTCGGTGCGGGCCCTACGCAGAGCGCTCGGGCACAACTGCCGTACCCCCGCGATCTCACGGCGATCCGCGCAGGTCGACAGCCGGCGCGCCCTTCGCCAACCGGAACGTGCAAGCCGCTGCTGAGCGAAGCGTCCTGACCGGTAATGCGTTGGCGCCGCGACGGTCCAGGTACATGATCGGATCGGACCGCAACGGTCGGGCGGGACCGGGGTCCTTCGGCCAGGCTTGACGTCGAAAGGAGGCCTCGTGATCTCGGCACTCAACCGGCTTGTCGACCTTGTCGAAGAGCACCTCACCGAGGAGTTCGACGTCAAGGGATTGGCCAGGGCGGTCGGCACGACCGAATACCACCTGCGGCGGATGTTCTCGTCGTTGGCCGGCATGCCGCTGTCGGAGTACGTGCGCCGGCGTCGCATGACCGTCGCCGCTGCCGACGTCGTCCGAGGGGAGGACGATCTGCTGAGCATCGCCGTCCGGCACGGATACGGCTCGACCGAGGCGTTCGGACGTGCGTTCCGGGCGGTTCACGGCGCCAATCCCGGTGACGTTCGCCGCGACGGAGGCCCCCTTCGCACACAACCGCAGCTCAGGTTCCGCCTGACCGTCGAAGGGAGCATCCCCATGGACACCCGCATCGTCGACCGCCCCGCGTTCCGGCTCGTCGGACACGCAGCCCGGGTTCCGCTGGTCCATCAGGGCATCAACCCGCACATCCAGCAGCACATCACGGCACTGCCGCCGGAGGCGCATCTGCGGCTGAAGGCCCTCGGCGACACCGAGCCGGGGGGCCTGCTGCAGGTCTGCGACGACCTCGACCCCGACGGCACGGAGGGCAGCGAGCTGACCTACCTGCACGGGGTCGCTGTCGTCCGGGACACGCCGGTCCCCGACGACCTCGACACCATCGAGGTACCGGCCGGCATGTGGGCGGTCTTCCGCACCGCCGGACCCCATCCGCAGGCCCTGCAGAGGACCTGGGCCGCGACCGCGACCGAGTGGTTCCCCTCCAACCCGTGGCGTCTGCGGCCAGGGCCCTCGATCGTCGCGATCCTTGAGCGCGCGGACGACTTCAGCACCGCGACCTGCGAACTGTGGCTACCCGTCGAACCGATCTGACGGACCCTGCGGAATGTGTTGGGACCAGACACGCCCGGCACCCGGCGTCCGACTCCGGACGCTGGGTCACCCGGTGGCTCACCTGATGGGTGACGCGATGCCGCGTGTTGTCGACTACCTGCCGTCGGCCGTTGGTAGAGGTGCGGTTGGGCCGTTCTACCCGCCACTCCTTGTCGGTTCCCCGGCCCAACCTGTCGACCTGGCGCGGATCCGGCACACCTGGCCTTGGTCGGCCCCCTGTGTCGGCGCCACGAACAGTGGTCAGCCTCGGCCGGCTCAGACGTGACCTTGGAAGTCGCGTCGCGGGTCGAACAGGCTGATGGGGTGGACCGTCGAGCCGCTCGTCGCCAGGTCGGCGAGGATCTCGCCGACGACCGGGACGAACTTGAAGCCGTGGCCGGAGAATCCGCATGCCACGGTGACCTGCGGGTGCTCCGGGTGCGTCGCGATCACGAAGTGCTGGTCGGGCGTGTTGGTGTACATGCAGGTCGCCGCCCGCAGCAATCGCCCCGGAAGGGCGGGCAGGACTCCGGCCAGGTGTTCCCGCATGTCCTGGATCTCCTCCGGGTGCACCTGCCGATCGATGGTCTCCGGGGTGCAGGCCTGACCGCGCCGGAAGAACGCCACCTTGGCACCGCCGTCGGGCCCGTCGATGGCCGGGAAGCCGTAGATCTGCGTGCCGGAGCCGTCCTCGTGGATGTAGATGGGATGCCGCTCGGGTTGGAAGGGGCCCACCCCGGTCTCCGGCTGGAACCAGTACATGACCTGCCGCTCGACGCTGAACGGCACACCGAGGTCGGCGAGGAGTGCCGGGGCCCACGCCCCGGGGCAGACGACGAGCCGGCCAGCTGTGTAGAAACCCCCCTCGGTCGTCACTCGCACGCCGCCGTCGGGCAGCGCCTGCCATCGCAGTACCGGCTCGTTGTAGCGGAGGTCGGCGCCGTGCCGTCCGGCCAGCTCGAGGTGAGCGGCCACGGTCGCCTCGGGGCGGACGAAGCCGGCCTTGGCCTCGAAGAGCGCCACCTCCTCATCCCGGGGACTGAAGGTTGGGAAGCGGCGACGTAGCTCCCTTGCGTCGAGGATCTCGTGCGGCAGGTCCCACTCGCGCGAAGCGCGCAGACTGCCGGCGAAGGTGTGGCTCTCCGGCCGGCCGACAAACACTCCGCCGGTCAGTGAAATGATCTCCCGTCCGGCATCGCGTTCCAGCTTGTCCCACAGCTCGTAGGCTCGAAGCAGGAGCGGCACATAGGCCGGATCCTCGAAGTACGACTGCCGGGTGATGCGCGAGCCGCCGTGGCTGGACCCGCGGTCGTGCGCCGGCCCGAACTGCTCCAGACCGAGCACACGCTGCCCCCGCACGGCCAGGTGGTAGGCGGCGCTGCTGCCCATGCCGCCAAGCCCCACGACGATGACGTCATAGGCCGCCATTTCTACGCCTCCAGCATCCGTGCATCCTTCGACCGGGACGCTACCCGCCTGGCCCGCTGCTGCCGCACAAGATCCAAACGGCCGCCTCCCGCACAGGGAACCGCCCCCTGGTCAGCTCGCCACGCCGCTTGATCGGGCATTGGCGTGAGGGCCAGTTGAACCCGTCGCCCGACCCGCACGGTCCGGCGGTCAACCGGGCGTCGGAGTCGGCCCGACGGCGTGCGGCGGGACGGTCGGGCAGGCAGATTAGGCTTTGTTGGTGCGCCAATCGCCAGCGCCGTGCGGGCATCCGCGCTGATCGGGAAGCCTGAACGGTCGGTGAAGGCGTCGCGGAACGCCGGGTAGTCCTTGTGCAGCAGCGATTCGCAGCGCGGCGGGCTGCGTCAATCCAGGGAGCTACGGTGATCGCAGGGGCGCGAGCTGCACGGTCCAGGTCCGGGCTGTCCCGACGACCGCAATTGCCCGGCAGAGGAGGTCGCAGCCCAGCTGCGGACTTCCTTCTGCGAAGCCGCGGTTGATGAAGCTGATCGCTCTCGGGTGGTCACCCGCTTCAAGAGCATTCTCCAGCCCGGTGGCCAAGACCGCGGCGAGCGCGGCGTGAAAACTGTCTGCCCCTCTGTCGCGGAGGGTCTTGGCGGGCTCGCGCAATGGTGACGGAGAGACCGTGGGCGGGGCTAACACGAAAGTCATGTCCTTCTCCTGTGGTGTCGGTGTTGCTCGGTCAGGCCAGCCAGATTGGCGCCCACCTGCCGCAGCCGTGCCGCAACGGCACCGCTGGGCGGAATTGGTTGATTGTTGCCGGCAAGGTAGTGGCTGATGACCCGGGCATGATCGCTGACGGGACGCCAACGCGTCGTTGTGCCTGGGGCAGACGTTTCCCGAATGGCCGCATGAAGGGGATGACCCGCCACTGGACGCCAGCCATGCCTCCGACCATGATGGTTTGCCTCACGGCGTCGCTGGTCGTCGCCTGTAACGGACGGGGCGTTGTCCGTCAGCAAACTGAAGTGTCGGTGGCGATCGGATTGTCTGCCAACGCTCGGCCCTCAACCTCGAAGTTGTCCTGTGGACACTGCCGAGACCTGGGCAGCACGCCCGGTAGGCGCTGGCCCGCCAACGATGTTGACGAACTGATCCACCACCCACTCTACGCGCACTACACGCGGCGGTGCCGCTGCCAGCTCAGGGAGCTGACGCCAGCGATGAATGTGGCTCCCTCTCGGCGAGGATCGACACGACCTCGTCTCGTGTCCTTGTCACGTCCGCCCGGGTGTGGTCCATCGTCCGAGCCTCACCTGTGTCGGCGACCTGCGACCTACAGCAGCGGTTGCACGTCGTACATCTGGCTGCGCGAAGTCGACGGAGGAGCCCGCGACAGCGCCACTGCACCTGGCATCCCCGCTCGACTAGCCTCTACGACATGGCAACTACGGTGCTACGCGTCCGGCTCATCGGCGGCGACCGCATGGACCTCACGTACGACAAACCGGACGTCTCCGACGAGGACGAGCTTGTGGAACACGTGATCTCGACACTGGCGCAGGATTCGGGAGTGCTGCGCACTAAACACGGTGATCGGCTCGTCGTACTCTACGGCCGAGGCGTCGCAGCGATCGAAGTTGCGCCTCGCGGTGCAGTGCTGTGACGGAGGCCGCGCCCATGGGGCTGGCGGCCAGCGCCGGATTCTGTGTTATGGTTACCCGGTTGCAGTTTTGATTTCCGTAGACGTTTCGGCGCCTGATGGGTTAACCAAAACCCATCCAGGTGCTTTTTTCGTTTCGTGTCGTTTCCGGCGCGGGTGATCAACGCCGTGGCGCGCGAGTCCGCACAGTGCGGTCTCCAGCAGCCTGCGAAGGAGCAGACATGGCTACAGGTACCGTGAAGTGGTTCAACGGCGACAAGGGCTTCGGCTTCATCAGCCAGGACGGCGGCGGCGCCGACGTTTTCGCCCATTTCTCGGCGATCTCCGCGAGCGGCTTCCGCAGCCTCGCCGAGAACCAGCGGGTGGAGTTCGACATCACCCAGGGCCCGAAGGGCCCGCAGGCGTCGGATATCCGCTCGCTCTGATCCACGCTTTGCCGCGGCGGCCTGACTGGTTCAGCGGGCCGCCGTTCGGCGTTTCATCTATCATCATTTGTTCAGGTTCGTTCTTGCGATGTCCCGTGGCCTGCGGCCCTGACCGACTTGGTGGTCGAGTCGCCGCACGCGTCGCGGCATATGAGTTCACCGATGCTGGAGCAGCCCGCGTTTGGCCATGTAGGCTCGCAACGTTTCGGCGTCCTCGGCGGACATCAAGCGGCGTGGGATCACGGTTGCCGGCATCCGGCCGACGTACACGATCCAGAACTCAGGGGTGTCCCTTACCTGGGCGACCCCGTCCCAGGCGATGCCGCCGGACTCCGAGCCGCTGCGCATCATGATGTTGTCGTCGGTGATGTCGTAGGCGCCCTCGACAGCGTAGCGACTGGATCGCCGCCGGGCGCGCAACCGCACCCACGGCGAGTACAACATCGACAGCAGGCCACCCACGACCATCGCCAAGCACAGCGGCGAGATCCGGTCGCCCCACCCGAATCCTCGCGAGACGGCGAAACCGATCGCCCCGACCGCCGCCAGCACCGCGCCGATATAACCGTACTTGCGCAGCCGAACGCTGCTGAGCGCAGCCGCCACGCGGCCTGGGTAGGCGGGATCAGCTGGGACGTCAAAACGGATGTGCACGCCAGAACGATAGTGCCCCACCCGCCCCGGCAGTGCCTGACTCGCGCCCCGCTGGCCGGTGAGTAGGTCACTGGTCCGGTCTCCGGGCGGCGCGTGTGGACACCGCTGCTGGCGTGGCGGTCTTCGGGCCCGCGGTCAGTCGTCGATCGCCTGGTAGACAGCGGTCCAGAAGTCGAGCCACGTCGGCAGCCTCTGGTCGCCCGCGTGCGCCCGCTGCATGATGAAGATCGTCGTCATCTCCTCGTCCGGATCGTTGTACCAGGCGGTGCCGTAGAAGCCGGGCCATCCGTAGCTCCCGACCGAGGGGCCGAGGTGCGTGCGGCGGGTGCGGACCGACATCCCGAAACCCCAGCCCATGGTGTCGAAGTACCCCGGCCAGAACCCGGAGACCGCCTTCTGCACCGGGGTCAGGTGGTCGCTGGTCATCAGGGTCACCGAGGCCGCGAGAGCACCCGCTCGCCGTGGTGGGTGCCGCCCGCGAGCAGCGCCGAGGCGAAAGCGAGGTAGTCGTCGGCGGTCGAGACGAGCCCGCCGCCACCTCCTTCGAACGCCGGCGGCCGGCTCCACTGCCCGTCTTACCTGTTGCGCGACGACCGCACGTTCCCCAAGGACATTGAGGAAGACACCCGTCCGAGCAGTACGGATCATCGGCGTGGGCGTGCGCTTCTGCGTTCTCGCGAGGGCTTGGGCTGCCGGACGCCGATAACGGCGTCACGTCGCGTAACGTTCGCACCGCGGCATAGGCGTGCACCGCCGCCGAGGTTTCGCGGAGGCCTGGAGCACGTGACGATGTTGGTGGTGTCTCGGCGTACGTTCCACGACATCGCCGCCAAGCTGCCCGTATCGGCCTGTGGCGTATTCATCGAGCCGTATGCCGCGGGTAGCGAGGGCTGCCCGTCTCCGATACCGTACCCCGGTCCCACTTCCGCCCTTCGATGTACGGGGGATACATGAGAATGCGTGCGGTAAGGCGCGCTGGCGTAAGTTCACTGGCGCTGTTCGCATCCGCCACCCTGCTCGCCACCAGCCCGGCGCATGCGGAGCCTAGTGGCGCCGACCTGGAGCTGACTACCTCGGCCACCGCCGTGACCGCCAGCGACTCGGTCAAGGAACTGACCACCACCGTGGTTAACAAGGGTCCGGCTGACGGCTCGTACTGGACCCTTGAATACGACCTCAGTGGCCTGGACGACAGCAAGGTCACGGTCGGGGCATCGCAGCAGCTCGGCTGCGAGCGCAGCGGCGAGAAGCTGCTGTGCCGGGAGGAGCCGGGGCTTGCTGTCGGGAACAGCTTCCTGCAGAAGACGCCATTCGCGCTGACGCCGGTGGTGGGCAAGACGGGGGCCGCCGGATCCTTCACCGTCACCGCGGTGTCGGACTCCGACCCCGACCAGACCAACAACTCGGCGACCGTCACGGTCGACGTACCGGCCAAGGGCGTCGATCTGGTGGCCGTGGCCGAGGACGTGTACCAGGTGACCGACGACGGGGAGCTGACCGACAAGCCGGTAGCGCCGGGTGGCAGCAGCTTCGTCCTTGGCGCCGTCGGCAATGTCGGGGACACCATCGCCAAGGGCCTCAAGGTCTCCGTCGCGCTGCCCGAGCACGTGACCTTCGCCGAGGTGGAGCCGGGCTGCACCTACGGCACGGGCAATCGCACAGTCACGTGCGACTACGAGGACGTCACGCTGGTGCCGATCGACCAGGACAGCGGTAAGGACGACGACATCCTCTCGGTCGTGGGCATCGTCTTCCCGGTGACCGTGGCCAAGGACGCTCCGGGACCGGTGGTGCTGAAGGGCGGAAAGCTCACCGGTGTCGCCCTAGCCACCCAGACCGAGGTCAGCCCCGCCTCGGTGGCTCGCAGCACGAGCGGCAAGCTGCCCAAGGGCCTCAAGGCCCGGTCGGCGGCCAACGTCAGGGACGCCAACCCGGCCGACAACACTGCCGAGTTTCGGGTCCACGTCGGCGCCGCGGGCTCCGGCGGCAGCGGCTCGGACGGTGACGGCTCGGGCGGCTCGGGCGGCGGCCTGCCGGTGACCGGCGTCCAGGCCGGGCTGATCGGTGGCATCGGCGCGGGCGTCGTGGCGCTCGGCGCCGTGCTCTTCCTCGTCACCCGCCGACGCCGGCTCGTCCTGACGACCCCCGATGACGAAGTACCGAACGCCTGACGACCGTCTGCCGTCTGCATGAGAACCCGTTGAAGGGGTGGGGTGGCTAAGGCCGCCCCACCCCTTCACGGCAAACGGCGATGCCCAGGTCTCTGACCTCGCTGGGCTTCTGCAACGACGCTCCCGCACCGTCCGTGGACGTGCGGGATAGTGCTTTCGGGCCCGGAAGGACCACCCGGACGAGTGCAGCCCGGGCTCACGGGTTCCTCCTTCGAGGGTGTCGCCGGCAGCCGCCGCGGGGCGGTGCGGCCGCGGCTGCCGGGGAGAGTGCGGTCAGTTCCCGGTGGGGACGCCGAGCTTCCCGAGGACCCGCTGGGCGGTGGCGACGCTGGACTGGGGGTTCTGGCCGGTGACGAGGTTGTCGTCGACCACGACGGTGTTCGACCACGGCGTACCCGTCTCGACCGTCGCCCCACGCTCGCGCAGCGTTGTCTCGACCCACCACGGGGTGGTGTCGCCCAGGCCACCCTGGCGTTCCTCCTCGTCGGTGAACACGACCAGGCGGCGGCCGGCGAAGGTGAACGTGCCGTCCGGGCGGCGGGCGGCGAGCAGCGCCGCCGGCCCGTGGCAGAGGGCGGCGATGACCTGGCCGCGACCGTCTGCGTCGGTGAGCAGCCGCCCGAGATCGGTGTCGGTGGCGAGGTCGGCCATCGGGCCGTGCCCGCCCGGGATGTAGATGGCGTCGTAGGCGGACGCGTCCACGTCGGCGATGGCGCGGGGGTTGGTCAGGTCGTCGGAGATGCTGGCGAGGTAGTCGCGGAAGGTGGCGGCGTCGGCGTCGCTCACTCCGCCGCGGGAGTCGAGGCTGATCGCGTCGACGGTTGGTGCGATGCCGCCGGGCGTGGCGATGTCGACCTTGACACCGGCGTCGCGGAAGACCTTGTGCGAGGCGGCGAGTTCCTCGGCCCAGAAGCCGGTCGGGTGGCTGGTGCCGTCGGCGAGGGTCAGGCGGTCGGCGCCGGTGACGATCATCAGGATCTTGGTCATGGCAGGGCTCCTTGTCTGCGGTGTGCGAGATCAGGTCATGGTTCGTCGGGCGGAATGCGGGTCTCGTGGCCGTGCACCTGGACACCGGGGTCCAGGTGCACGGCTCGGTATCAGGCCCAGGTGCCGGCGGTGTTGACCGCGGCGGGCGTTGCGTCGCGGCGTACGGCGTGCCGGGTCGCGATCAGCAGGACCAGGAGGCCGGCGAAGCTGAGCGCGGCGCCGTCCCACAGCGTGGAGGTGTAGCCGAGTCCGGCGGTGATGGTCACGCCGCCGATCCAGGCGCCGAGGGCGTTACCGACGTTGAATGCGGCGATGTTCGCGCCGGAGGCCAGCGTGGGCGCCTGCCCGGCGTACTGCATGATCCGCATCTGCAGGCCGGGCACGGTGGCGAAGCCGAACGCGCCCATGAGCGCCAGCGAGACGACGGTCATGATCTGGCTCGGCGCGGTGACGGCGAAGATGACCAGGACCGCGGTCAGTGCGGCGAGGACGGCGGTGAGCGTCGCGGGCACCGACCGGTCGGCGGCCTTGCCGCCGAGGGTGTTGCCGGCGAACAGGCCCACGCCGAACAGGACCAGCAGCCACGGAACGGTGGCGGCGGCGAAGCCGCTGACCTCGGTCAGGGTGTACGCGATGTAGGTGAACGCGCCGAACATGCCCCCGAAGCCGAGGACCGTGATCAGGAGCGAGAACCACACCTGCGGGTGGGCGAAGGCCTTGACTTCGTGGCGCAGCCCGCCGGCGGTGGCGGTGGCGGTCCGTGACGGGACCAGGGCGGCCATGCCGACCAGGGCGACGACGCCGATGGCGGTGATCGCCCAGAACGTGGATCGCCAGCCCAGTTGCTGGCCGAGGAACGTGCCGAACGGGACGCCGAGCACGTTGGCGGCGGTGAGCCCGGTGAACATCATGGCGATGGCGGCCGCCTGACGGGACGGTGCGACGAGGCTCGCCGCGACGACCGAGCCGATGCCGAAGAAGGCGCCGTGGCTCAGGGCGGCGACGATGCGGCCGACCATCATCAGTTCGTACGTCCCGGCCAGCGCCGAGGCCATGTTTCCGGCGACGAACAGGAGCATCAACCCCGTCAGGACGTGCTTGCGGTTGAACCGGGTGACGGCGGCGGTCAGGCCGATCGCACCGACGGCGACGGACAGGGCGTAGCCGGAGATCAGCCACCCGGCGGCGGATTCGGTGACGGCGAAGTCGGTGGCGACCTCGGGCAGCAGGCCCATGATCACGAATTCGGTGAGGCCGATACCGAACCCACCGATCGCAAGCGCGAGCAGGCCCAGTGGCAGCTTCTTCGGTTCAGCAGACATCAGTTCTCCCGTTGCGGACATGTGGCGCGCCTGCAACTACCGGCGTACGCAATAGAGATACTTGCGCGCGCCGCCTATCGGTGCAAGCGTGCCACTGGTCACATAGCTGGCGTCTGCAACAATCGGCGTGCGCGGCTAGAATTGCGGCGACAGCGCTGGACCCGATCCGGACGGTCGGCAACAAACGGTGACAGCAAGGAGTGCAGGACGTGGGCATCCGCGACGACGCGGTCGAGATCCGCGCCCAGGGCTGGCGGACCCTCGCGGCCCTGCACGGCCTCATCGACACCGCCCTGGAGAAGGCTCTGCAGGCCAAGCACCACCTCTCGGTCGTGGAATACACCGTGCTCGACGCCTTGTCCCGCCAGGACGGCTGGCACATGCGCATGCAGCAACTCGCCCGCGCCGCTGCCCTCTCCGGCAGCGCCACCACCCGGCTGGTCAACCGGCTGGAGGACCGTGGCCTGCTCACCCGCATCCTGTGCCAGGACGACCGCCGCGGTATCTACACCGAACTCACCGAGCAGGGCTGGGCCCTGCTCAACCAGGCGCGCCCGACGCACGACGAGGTTCTCGCCACCACGCTGGCGCAGGCCGAGAACCTTCCGGAGCTCGCACCGCTGGTGGACGCGCTGCACCAGCTACCGGCACAGACGTCGCAAGCCCCCGCCTGACCGGGAGGATGTACGACAGGGGCCTGTCTCGGTAACGGCTTTGCCAGCGGCGGATCCGCGCGCAAGTTTCTCCGTTCGGTCAGCCGTCCAGAGCAAGGTCTGCCACCTCGGCGGCGGATCCCCAGGACAGGGTGACCCCCGCCCCGCCGTGGCCGTACGCGTGCACCAGCCGACTGCCGGGTGGGCCCGCCGGGTCCGGGTCCACCTCGACCCGGGGGCCGCCGTGCCGGGCCGGCCGCAGCCCGATCCGCTCGCCGAGCACCGGCGCGTCGGCCAGCGCCGGCACCAGCGCGACGCAGCGACGTCGGATCGCCGCCGCCGTGTCCGGATCGGGCGCGGTGTGCCCCACCCCCGGCTGGTATGTGCCGCCGAGCACCACGTCGTGTCGGCGCGGGTGCACGTACGTGATCCCGGCCGGGTCGTCCTCGTCTCGCACCGAGACCGTCAGGCCCGGGTTCGCCACCAGCACCAGATGCCCGCGCACCGCGTGCACGGCCGGGTCGGCGGCGAGCTGGCCGGCGGCCAGCCCCGTCGCGTTGACCACCGTCGGCGCGGTCTCGAACGTGTCGGCGAGCCGTCGCACCCGGCGGCGCAGCACCCGCCCGCCGCCGGCTTCCAGCCGCTGCCGTAGCCAGGCCAGGTACAGACTCATCTCGACCGTCGGCGCCGTGAACCGCAGCAGCGCCGTGTACGGCGGTCGCGCCGCCTCGGCCACCAGATCCCCGCACGCCTCCGCCCACCACGGCGGATTGGCGTACGGGTGGCGCAGCAGCATCCGGGTCGGCCGGTCGACCACCCCCGGCACGCCGTCCGCCGCCTGGCGGCTCAGCTCCGCATGCGTCTCCCGCGCCCAGCGCAGCACCCGCGGGTCCTGGTCTGTGTGGCTCGGGTACCAGACCGCGGCGGCCACCGTGGACACCGTGTCCGCCGGGTCGTCGGCGGCCAGCACGGTCACCCGCGCCCCTCGCTGCTGGAGGGTGACCGCCGCCGTCATCCCGATGATCCCTCCCCCGACCACCACCACGTCCGTCGCCGCCATCATCGTCCGCTCCCGTCGCTCGTGCCGTTGGCCTCGGATCGTCACCGTCCCGACGGGCCGCCGTCCAAGACGGATCGGGTAGCCGGCAATAAGCGCCGCTTATGATCGGTCCATGTTCGGCTCGCCGACCCTGGACGTCTGGTCGGACCTGCGGCGGCTGCGTTACTTCGCGGTGCTCGCCGAGGAGCTGCACTTCACCCGGGCCGCCGCCCGGCTGCACGTCGCACAGCCCGCGCTCAGCCAGCAGATCCGCGCTCTGGAACGCCAGCTCGGCGTGTCGCTGGTACACCGCACCAGCCGGGGCTGCACGCTAACCGAGGTGGGGGCGCGGATCGCCAGCGAGGCCGCCCGGCTGCTCGCCGAGGTGGACGCGGGCACCGCCCGCATCCGGGACCTGGTACGCGGGCGGGGCGGCCGGCTCCGGCTGGCGTACACCCGGTCGGCGCGTGGCGGCCGGGTCGACGCGCTGGTCGCCCGGTTCCGGGCCGCCCACCCGGACGTCGAGGTGGTCCCGGAGACGGCCTGGACGGCACCGAACGTGGCCGGCCTGCTCGCCGGCCGGCTCGACGCGGCGTTCGTCCGTCCGCCGGTCGACGAGCCCGCGCTGGCCTGCCGGACCGTCGACACCGAGGAACTGCTGCTTGCCCTGCCTGCGGGTCACATCCTGGCCGCCGGTCGCCGTCGGATCAGCCGGGCCGAGGTGGTCGACCTGCCGGCCGTGATGTGGCCGCGCGAGAACGGCCCCGGCATGTTCGACCGCACGATCGCCCAGGTCTGGCCGCACGGCGGCTTCAACCTTGTCCGACAGGAGCCGGACGACGAGCAACTGCTGCGGGCGGTGGCGCAGGGAGACGTGGTCGCGGCCGTCCCGGCCGGCCGCGCCCGCGCGCTGCGGCTGCGCGATGTATGGCTGCGCCGGTTCACCGCCCCGACTCCCACTGTGGACGTGGCTCTGTGCTGGCCCCGCGACAGCACGAACCCGGCCCTGCGCCGCTTCCTCGCCCTGCTCGACTGAGGCCGGCGAGACGGCGGTAGACGTCACGGTCGCTGGAGAAGCAGATTTCGGGTGCCGTGGCGCCGCAGCCGACCGTTGACGCTTGGCCTGTTGAAAATTGCCAGGCGCTGCGGTGGAATGGTCGAAATATTTCACCATCGGTCTTCGCGGATGAAGGTGGCACCATGCCGGTCCACCCACCGTTCGGCGGGATGACCTCCTACAACAGTTGTCGTTGTTGTTCCACACCCCTCACGGAGGCAGCGCATGTCAACTCATCGGCACGAGGTCGACCGTCGCACCCTGCTCAAGGCAGGTCTGGGTACTGGGATCGCGGCGATCGTCGGCACTGACCTGTTCGTGGCGGCGCCAGCGGGCGCCGCACCCAGCGCCATGTTCCCCTGGATCATTGACTGCGACACATGGGGCGCGCGTCCGCCAAGGGGAGCGATTCAGATCACCGGCAACACCACCAACAAGATCATCCTGCATCACATGGCGTTCCCGAACGTCACGGACTACTCGCGCGACCACGCGATGCAACTGGCGCGGGACTGCCAGGACCTGCACATGGACGGCAACGGCTGGGTGGACACCGGACAGCACTTCACGGTCAGCCGTGGCGGCTACGTGCTGGAGGGTCGCCGCCGCAGCCTGGAGACGCTCGACGCGGGCGCGCACCAGGTCAGCGCCGCACACTGCCCGGGCGAGAACGGGAACGCGATCGGGATCGAGAACGAGGGCACCTACATCACCGAGACGCCGCCGGACGCACTGCTCGACGCGCTGGTGAGGTTGTGCACCGCCGTGTGCCAGCAGTTCCGGCTGCAGCCATGGGACATCTTCGGCCACTGGGACTTCTACCCCACCCAGTGCCCGGGCATCGCCTTCTACCGGTTGTTCCCGATGGTGCGCTCGCGTGTCGCGGCAGCACTCGGCACACCACAGTCGGACATCCCCGCGCGCCGGTGGCCTGACATCTGGCGTTTCGTCGACGGCCCGGTTGTGCAGGTCGCGCAGTACCTGCTCGCGGATCTCGGGTACCCGCTGACTCCGAACGGCAACTTCGGCTACGACATGAATCCCGTCGTGGCCGACTTCCAAGCCAGCCACGGGATTCCGGTTGACCCGGACGCGACCTTCGACGCGGCCACCTGGGAAGCGCTTGTGCCGACACTCGAGAAGGACGCCAGCGGTCTTCCCGTCAACGCGGTGCAGTTCCTGCTCGGCCGCAAGGGGTACGACGACGTCACGTTGACGGGCGACTTCGACCACAACACCATGAAGGCGGTCCAGGACATGCAGCGCCTGCACGGCCTGGTACCCAATGGGAAGGTCGACGTGGACACCTGGTGCGCGATTGTCGGCGGCACAGTTCGTTCGGCCTTCCAGCACTGAACGCCGCCCGAACTCACCCAGCCGTCCCTGCAGCTAACCTTCTTGACGATATATCGACATGTAGCTAAGTTTCAGTCATTCGGACTGAGAGGTCGTCGTCCATGAAGGCTCGACTCGGCACCGCGTTCGTACTGCTGGCCGCTCTGGCGACCACCGTCCTGCCGCTCCCCGTCCAGGCCTCCGCCGCGCCGGTGGACCCGCCCACCGCCGCCGAGCACGGCTGGGTCACCTCGACCTTGCGGCACATGACCCTGGAGCAGAAGGTCGGCCAGCTCTTTTCCACCTACGTCTACGGCGCTGACGCCGCCGAGCCCACGGCCGCCGACCGGGCCGCCAACCGGGCCGCGTTCGGCGTCGAGACGCCGGCCGAGGTCATCGACCGGTTCCACCTCGGCGGCGTCATCTACTTCTCCTGGTCGCACAACCTGGACAGCCCCCGGCAGATCGCAACGCTGTCCAACGGGCTTCAGCGGGCCGCCCTCGGTGACGGCGCCAAGGGTCGGGTACCGCTGCTCATCTCCACGGATCAGGAACAAGGTGTGGTGCTGCGGATGCCCGCCCCCGCCGCACAGTTCCCCGGGGCGATGGCCCTGGGCGCTGGGCGGTCGCCCGAGGCCGCGTACACGGCGGCGGAGATCACCGGACGGGAGCTGCGGGCGGTCGGCGTCCGCCAGCCGTACGCGCCGATCGCCGACGTCAACATCAACCCGGGCAACCCGGTGATCGGCGTACGGTCCTTCGGCGCCGACCCCACCCTGGTGGCCGAGCTGACCGCCGCACAGGTCGGCGGGTTCCAGGACGGCGCCGGCGTGACCGCGGTGGCGAAGCACTTCCCCGGCCACGGCGACACGGCGGACGACAGCCACACCGGCCTGCCGGTGATCGACCACAGCCGGGCGGAGTGGGACCGGATCGACGCCCCACCGTTCCGGCAGGCGATCGCCGCGGGCGTCGAGTCGATCATGACCGCCCACATCGTGGTGCCTGCGCTCGACCCGTCCGGCGACCCCGCGACACTGTCGCCGGCGGTTCTCACCGGCGTGCTGCGCGGCGAACTGGGCTTCCGGGGAGTCATCGTCACCGACGCGCTGAACATGGCCGCCGTGCGCAAGAAGTACGGCGATGACCGGGTACCCGTGTTGGCGCTCAAGGCCGGCGCCGACCAGCTCCTGATGCCGCCGGACCTCCAGCTGGCGCGGAATGCGGTGCTGCGGGCCGTCGCCACCGGCGAGCTCACCGAGCGACGCATCGACGAGTCGGTCCGGCGCATCCTCGCCATGAAGTACCGGCAAGGGCTGGCCGGGTCGCCGCTGGTCGATGTCGACGAGGCGGTACGGACGGTCGGCGCGCCCCAGCACATCGCCGCCGTCGCCCGGGTGACCGACGCGACCCTCACCGCGGTCCGTAACGACGCCGGACTGCTGCCACTGGCCCGCGCGAACCGGTCGGTGCTGGTCACCGGTTGGAACAGTGCCGCCTTCGCGCCGATCGCGGCGATCGCCGACGGATTCACCGCCCGCGGCGCCCGAGCCACCGCCCGGCCCGCGACCCTGCCGTCGGACGCGCAGATCGCTGCGGCGGCCGCCCAGGCGGCGAACCACGATCTCACCGTCGTGCTGGTGAACAAGGCGTGGGACAACGTCGTCACGGACCCACGTGGCACCCAACGACGCCTCGTCGCGGCGCTGGTCGACACCGGGAAGCCCGTGGTGGTGGCGGCGGTCCGGGATCCGTACGACATCGCGTACCTGCCGAGTGTGACCAGCTACGTGGCGACCTACTCATACACCGCGGCGGCGATGGACGCCCTCGTCCGCGCGCTGCACGGCGAACTGTCCCCGAGCGGGCGGCTGCCCGTCACGATCCCCACGTCCGAGGGCGTGGGCACCGTGCTCTACCCCTACGGCCACGGCCTGACCTGGTAGGAGGCGACGCATGCAGCGTAGGAACGTCCGCACCCGTGCGGTCGGTGTGGGAGCGCTTGGCGCTGGCACGGGGAGGAGATCCGCAAACCTGTCCCCCCGCCCGCTGCTCCGCACGGTTTCGCTCGGCCTGACCATGGCCCTCCTGGGCGCGGCGCTGCCAGCCGCCGGGGCGCCCGCCGCCGCCGTGCCGCCCCCGGCCGCGTCCGGACCGCCGGCCGTCACCCCCGCCGACATCCAGTTCCGTGCAGACACGCTGCGGCGCGGCAGTGCCCGCGAGGTTGGCCTGCTCCCCGACCAGGTGGATCGTCTCCCCGCCGACCTGGCGGCCTATCTGCAACCGACCGCGGACCATCCCGGTTATCCCGCGTACACAGGTGCCGTGGTCCTGGCGGCCAAGGACGGCGTGATCGTGCAACATGCCGCCGTGGGAGCGGCGGTCAAGTACGCCGCCGTCGGGCCGCCACCCGAACTGGTCGGGGTGGAGCTCCCCGCTGACCAGCAGATCCCGATGCGGCCCGACACGATCTTCGACATGGCATCGGTGTCGAAGCTGTTCACCACGATCGTCACCATGCAGCAGGTCGAGCGGGGGCGGGTGGACCTGGACGCACCGGTGGCCAGCTACATCCCGGAGTTCGCGGCCGGCGGCAAGGCGGCGGTCACCGTACGCATGCTGCTCACCCACACCTCAGGTCTGCCCGCATTCACGGCGCTGTGGAGCAAATACCCGACGCCCGCCGAGCGGTTCGCCGCCGCGCTCGCCACGCCGCTCACGGCACCGCCCGGCACCCGGTACGTCTACTCCGACCTCGGCCTGATCGCGCTCGGCGTACTGCTGGAACGGGTGACCGGCCGGCCGTTGGCCGAGCTGGTCCGCGACGGCGTCACCGCGCCGCTCGGCATGACCGACACCGGCTACAACCCGGGACCGGAGCGGCGGTCGCGGATCGCCGCGACCGAGTACCAGCCGTACGCCGGGCGCGGCATGGTCTGGGGCGAGGTGCACGACGAGAACGCCTGGTCGCTCGGCGGCGTGGCCGGGCACGCGGGGATCTTCTCCACCGCGGCGGACCTGGCCGTCCTCTGCCAGGCACTACTCAACGGCGGCGAGTATCGCGGGCAGCGGATTCTGCGGGACGACACGGTACGCGCGATGCTGGTCAACTACAACGCATCGCTGGAGTCTGCCTATCCGGAAAGCGACCGTGGGCTCGGCTTCGAGCTCAACAAGCACTGGTACATGATGGGGCTCTCCTCCCCCGTGGCGTTCGGGCACACCGGCTTCACCGGCACGTCCATCGTCATCGATCCACTTTCCCACTCGTTCGTCATCCTGCTCAGCAACCGGGTGCACCCCGATCGCGGCTGGGGCAGCAACAACGTCGCCCGGCGCGTGGTCGCGCGCGACCTCGCCGAGGCGATGCCGGTGCGCCCTCGGTCGCGGGAGGCCTGGCGGGCCGACCCGCGCGACCTCGCGACGAGCACGCTCACCGCTCCGCTGCGCCGGGCGGCGCGAAGCGGGACGGCGAGCTTCCTACTCTGGTACGACACCGAGCCCCGTTACGACAACGCCCGGTTCGAGGTCTCCACGGACGGAGGGCACACCTGGGCTCCGGGGCGGATGCTGCTGCACGACGGGGACCGAAGGTGGACCAGCGACGGCACGGTAACCGGCTACGGCGGCCGGGTCTGGTGGCAGGTCACGGTCGAGCTGCCCGACCAGGCGACCCACCTGCGGTGGATCAGCACCACCGACGGCTCCGGCCAGGGCCGCGGGGTCTACGTCGACCACATCGCCGCGACGGACCGGGACGGAGTGCTCTTCCAGGGCGAGGGCGGCGACGACTCTCGACTCATCGCTGACGGATGGTCACCCGCCGGCGACTGACCTGGCGGAGGCCTCTTGTCGCATCGGGTACTGGTCCCGGTTCCACCGGCGGATCGATGGTGTTCGTGGAACGATAGAGGGCGTGTCAACTGCGAAAACTGCTAAGCCTGTTATCTCGCCACTGGCTGGCGAGCCGATCAAGCGTGCCGATGCCGAGCGGCTCGCGGGAGTGCTGAAGGCATTCGCCGACCCGGCCCGCCTGCGGCTGCTCAGCCTGATCCAGTCCGCCCCAGAGGGCGAGGCGTCCGTAAGTGACCTCACCGCGCCGCTCGGTCTCTCCCAGCCGACCGTGAGTCATCACCTTCGGATCCTCACCGAGGCCGGCCTGCTCGAACGCGAGAAACGCGGCGTCTGGGCGTACTACCGGGTGGTGCCGTCCGCGATCGCGGCGATAGCCGACCTGTTGACCCCACCCCGCAAACGGCCGACGAAGAGGACTCGCTGAGCGGCGCTCCCGAACCGTGCTGTCGTAGCGGGCGGGCAGGATGATGCGGTGCGCATCATCCCTCGCTTCGTGGCGTCCTTCCGCGTGCCGGCGAACGCTCCTCGCGTACCCGGTTTCTCCCGCACGGCGGACACGCCTGCCGTCCAGCGGTGGCCGCATCGCCGGCTCGTGGTGATCCGGCAGGACGACGAGTTGTCGGCGTACGACCTGGACCGGCTCGTCGCCGGTGACGGCGCTCCCGCCGCCCGCTTTCCGGCTCCCTGGCCGCGTGGGGCGGGCGGGATCGATGCGGTGAGTCCCACCCTCGACCTGGCGGTCTTCAGCGGTCAGCATGCGCTGCACGCGATCGACGCCGCCGGCGGGCTGCGCTGGCGGGTGCGGCACGCGTGCTGGGTCCCGTACTGCTCGTCCTTGCACGACTCCTACGCCGAGTACGCGGGCAGCGAGGAACACCGCCACCCCGATTCCGGCTCGTGCTGGATCAGTGCGGACGGCTCCACGGTGTGGGCCCACGTACGCACCCCGCTGCCGGATGACGTCGAGCCGGAGTTCGACGAGGAGTGGCTCGTGCTCGACGCCGTCGACGGTCGCATCCTGGGGCGGGCCCCGACCGGCACCGCGGCCGCCGGCTCCCACCACATCGCCCACCCCGACCCGGGCCAGATGGGCCTGAGCGTCGGCGAAGGCCAGGATGGCGCGCCGCTGCGGTGGGGCCGGTGGGACGGCGCTCGACTCACCGTCACCCCCATCGGTGACGATGACCGCTGCCTCGTCGATGTCAGCCCCTGCGGGACGCGGCTCCTCACGATCGCTCACTGGGGAAGGGAGCCCGCAATCCATCGTCTTCCCGACGGCGCGGTGACGCACGAGGTCGCCGACTACCAGCTTTCCCCGCATCTTGAGGCGCTGTCGGACGCCGAGGAGGAGCCCTTCTGGGGCTACCAGTGCGGCTTCGTCGACGACCGCACGGTTGTCGCGAGCACCATGGAGGGGAACGGGCATACGCGGCACTGGCTGATCGACACGGCGCGAGGGGACGTGCTCGGCCAGGTGGAGTACCCGCTGCCCGTTTCGGAGGACCCGATGGCGCTCGGCGACGGCACCTGGCTCACCTGCGGCGAGGACCCGTTTCAGCTCCTGCTGTGGAGTCCTCAGTGAACTCCTCGGTGATGGTCTGGGAGGTCACACCGGCGCGTCCGCCATCTGGCTGATCAAGCACCGCCCTCTCGCCGGCCCGGACGGCGAACGGCAGCATGTTCCCCGGAGGCGGCAGTGGGCAGATGAAGGCGTCGGAGAACGCACACGGCGGCAGGGTGACCCGGTTGAAGTCCAGCGCCACCGGGCCGGCCGCAGCCGGCATCGGCAGCAACAGAAACCGGGCCGCGCCGTAGCTCTCGCGTCCGCTGGTGGCGTCCCGGAACGTGATGTGCGCTTCGCCCGCATGGCCGGTGTACAGCGCGACCAGCTCGGCCTGCTGGCCGTCGATCGTGAAGGTGAACGTGCCGACGACCGGGTAGTCCACCAGCCGGTCGGAGTGGCTGTGTTCGGTGCGCAGCGTCTGGTCGGCGTCGGCCGGGGTGAACTCGGCGGTTACCACCCAGGCGGGGTCGGGGGCGAACGCGTCGATGCCGGCGAACCGGCGCACCGCCGGCGCGTGCGGGTCGTAGGTCCGTACCGCCAGGTCGGCGCCGCGGCGGATGATCTTCAGTTCGACATCGCCGACCATGAGTCGCTGGTCGGGCCGCAGCAGGCCCTCGGCGGTCGGTACGCCGCCGACGAGCAGGCCTTCGGCGCCGGACACCCGCACGTCGGTTCCGTCGGCCCACCAGGTGCCGGGTATCCCGTCGATCTGGGTGCGCCCCACCAGCCAGTGCGTGCCGGCCAGCGTGAGGTCCCCGCCCGGCGCCGACACGGCCGCCTCACGTTCGGCATGCCAGCTCCGCCATTGATCAACAAAGGTCACGGTTCCTCCATCAGGTCGAGCGGCAGTTGCGGGATGGCCGCCAGCAGGGCACGGGTGTACTCGTCGGCGGGGTTGGTCAGCACGTCCGCGGTCGGGCCGCGCTCGACGACGCGGCCGTGGCGCATGACGAGCACCTCCTGGCAGAGCTGGCTGACGATCGCCAGGTCATGCGAGACCAGCACCAGCGTGAGCCCGAGCCGGTCAACGAGATCCTTGAGCAGGTCGATGATCTGCAGCCGGACCGAGACGTCGAGGGCGCTGACGGGTTCGTCGGCGAGCAGGATCCGCGGGGCCGGTGCGAGCGCCCGCGCGATGGCGATGCGCTGGCGCTGACCGCCGGAGAACTCGTGCGGGTAGCGCCGTCCGTCTTCCGGGCGCAGCCCTACCGCGGTGAGCACCTCGGCGACGCGCTCGGCGCGGGCTGACCGGTCCGTACCGATGCGCAGCGAGCGCAGCGGCTCGGCGACGATCGACGCGACCGACATGCGGGGGTTCAACGACGACCGGGGGTCCTGGAAGACGACCTGGACCTGCCGGCGGAACGCGCGATGTCGGCCCCGGTCGAGGGGCTCGCCGGCGAAGCGGATCTCGCCCGAGGTCGGGCGGTCCACGCCGAGCAGCTGCCGCAGCAGGGTCGACTTCCCGGCACCCGACTCGCCGACGATCCCGAGGCTGGTCCCCGGCCGCACGGTGACGTCCACCCCGTCGAGCGCCGGGTGGGTGCGGCCCGGGAACCATCGGGTCAGCTGATGCCCGGTGAGAATCGGATCGCTCATCGGTCCTCCCTGCGCACGCTGGGGCGGGCCAGCCGGGTCACCCTGGCGGCGCTCGCGACGAGCTGCCGGGCGTAGCCGGAGCGAGGCCGGCGCAGCACGTCGTCGACCGGGCCGGATTCGACCAACCGGCCCGTGCGCATGACCAGGAGACGGCGGGCCAGTCCGGCGACGACCGGCAGGTCGTGGCTGATGAACAGCAGCCCGACCCCGGTCTCCTCGATCAGCTCGTCGAGCAGGGTGAGGATCTGCGCCTGTACGGTCACGTCCAGCGCGGTCGTCGGCTCGTCGGCGATGAGCAGCCGGGGCCGGCAGGCGAGAGCCATCGCCAGGGCCACCCGCTGTCGTTGGCCGCCGGACAGCTCGTGCGGCAGGGCCCGTACCAGCCGGGCCGGGTCAGGCAGGTGCACCCGGCCGCACCAGTCGATTGCGCGGCGCTCGGCGTCGCTGCGGTTGAGGCCCTGGTGAAGCCGCAGCGGGCCGGCGATCTGGCGGCCGACCGGCATCAGCGGGTCCAGGGCGGTCAGGGGCTCCTGAAACACGATGCTGACGGTGCGGCCGCGGACCCGACGCCACTGCCGGTCCGGCGCGCCGAGGAGGTCCTCGCCGTCGATGAGGACGCGGCCGCTCGTACGCATGCCGGGCGGTAGCAGTCCCAGCAGCGCCAGCGCGGTCAGCGATTTACCCGAGCCGGATTCGCCGATGAGGCCGACCCGGTCGCGGGCGGCGAGGCCGAACGAGACGTCGCGAACGAGCGCCTGCCCGTCGAGCGTGATGGTCAGCCCGGTGGTCTCCAGGATGGTCATCGGTACGCTGCCTGCCTTTCCTGCCGTAGCTGCGGGTCGAGGACGTCCCGCAGGCCGTCACCGAGCAGGTTGACCCCGACGACCGTGACGGCGACGGCGAGGCCGGGCAGCAGGACATTCCACGGGGCGACGCTCACCGTCGACTGCGCCTCCTGGAGCATGCGGCCCCAGGACGGCGCGGGCGGCGGGGTGCCGAGCC
Source organism: Micromonospora sp. NPDC006431 (assembly GCF_042870725.1). Lineage (NCBI taxonomy): Bacteria > Bacillati > Actinomycetota > Actinomycetes > Micromonosporales > Micromonosporaceae > Micromonospora > Micromonospora sp. NPDC006431. The sequence goes on along the minus strand of NZ_JBIAHQ010000017.1, from coordinate 58,360 downwards.
CCAGGTACGACAGCGACGCCTCGGCGATGACCGCGACGCCGAAGGCGAGGGTGGCCTGTACCAGCAGGGTGTGCCAGATGTTGGGCAGGACGTGCCGGACCAGGATCATCAGTGGTCCGGTGCCGCAGGTACGCGCCGCGAGGACGTAGTCCTGGGTGAACACGCGGCTCGCCGAGATCCGGGTCAGCCGGGCCACCTCGGCGGAGACGCCGATGCCGATCGCGCTGATCGCGACTGCGGTCGACGCGCCGTACACGGTGACCAGCAGCATCGCCAGCAGCAGGGTCGGGAAGGCGATCACGATGTCGATCACTCCGACGACGGTGTTCTCGAGGAACCGGCCGGCGACCGCCGCGAGCAGGCCCAGCGGGACGCCGATGATGAACGCGACCGCGACTGAGGCCAGCCCGATCCACACCGCGGTACGCGCGCCGAGCATCAGCTGGGTGAACTGGTCGCGGCCCAGGCGATCGGTGCCCGCCCAGTGCCGTGCGGACGGGTCCGCCAGCCGGGCCGCCGGGTCGGTGTGGTCCAGCCCGTACGGGGACCAGACCAGCGACACCAGCGCCAGGGCGAGAACCGCCAGCAGCAGCGCCGCGCCGAGCACGAACGACGGCGAGCGCCAGCCTCGGCGCGGCCGGGCGGGGGTGTCGGGCGCCGCGATCGTTTCGACCGCTTCGACCAAAGGTGTGCTCATGTCGAACCTCGCAGTCTCGGGTCGACCAGCCGCTGCACGACGTCGACGACGAGTCCCACCACCAGCACGGTCGCTGTCATGAGGAAGACCGTGCCCTGCACGATCGGCAGATCGCGGGCCTTGACGCTGGTCAACAGCAGCGAGCCCAGGCCGGGCAGGGCGAAGACGCTCTCGATGACCACGGTGCCTAGCAGTGAGCTGGCCAGCAGGATGCCGAGGATCTGGACCACGGTTGCGGCGCCGTTGCGTGGTCCGTGCCGCCACAGCGCCCGCGGCAGGCTGTACCCGAGGGAGCGGGCGGTGCGCACGTACTCCTGGCTCAGCACGTCGAGCGTCGCCGAGCGTACGTAGCGCACCAGCACCGACCCCTGCGCGATGGTCAGCGTCGCCACCGGCAGGACCAGTGACTGGAGCGCGGCTTGCGGGTCCTGCCAGCCGGTGCGGGGAAACCCGCCCGGCGGCAGCGCCCGCCACTGCACCGCGACCAGCCAGACCACCACGATCCCGACCCAGAAGATGGGCAGCGCGATGCCTACCTGCGCCAGCGTCGACAGCGCCACCCCGAGCAGACCTCGCCGCCGTACCGCCGCGAACACCCCGATCGGTACGGCCACGACGATCGACAGGACGAACGCGCTCAGCGCCAGCGGTACGGTGACCGGGAGCCGGCCGGCGATCTGATCGAGCACCGGCAGCTGGGTGAACAGGCTGTCCCCGAGGTTCCCGGTCACCAGATCGCTCAACCAGTGGCCGTACTGCGCCAGCACCGGCCGGTCGGTGCCGAGCTGGTGCCGGATCGCGTCGATCTGGTCCGGGGCGGACCCGACCGCCAGCAGCGTGACGGCCGGGTCGCCCGGTAGGACCCGGAGCAGGAAGAACACCGCCGAGCCCGCGACGAACAGCGAACCGATCAGCCAGGCGACCCGACGGATGAGGTAGCTGAGCACCGCCTATCGCCTAGCGTTTGGTGATCGGTGCGACATAGAAGCTGTCCGTGGTGTTGTTCTTCTGGTAGCCGCTGACCGAGGTGCTGGCGACCTTGATGGCCGGGTCGAGGAACAGCCAGGCGCTCGCCGCGTCCTCGGAGATCTGCCGTGCCACCTTCTTCAGCAGGGCGGTCTGCTCGTCGGGTGTCGCGGCGGTCTCGGAGTCCTTGACCCACTGCTGCACCTGCGGGTTGTCGTACTGCCAGTAGAAGGTCGGGTCGCCGTACCAGACGAGGTCGCGCTGGTTGACGTGGGTCATGATGGTGGCCTGGAAGTGGTGGTTCTTGTAGACCTTGTCGGTCCAGGTCGCGTCGTCGACGGGGTTCAGCGTGATGGTGATACCGGCCTGGGCGAGCTGGCTCTTCAGCCCCTGCGCGATGATGTTGACCGCGTCCGACGGTACGTAGTCGACGGTGTAGGACAGCCCGTTCGCGTACCCGGCCTTGGCCAGCAGTTGCTTGGCGCCGGCGACGTTGTGGTCGTCGATGCTGGTCAGGTCCTCGTACCAGGGGTCGGTGGGCGGCACCATCGAGCCGATGACCTGGCCGCGGTCGGCCCATACCGCCGTCAGCAGCGCCTTGCGGTCGATGGCCTGCCGGATGGCGTGCCGTACGTCGGGGTTGTTGAACGGGGCGACGGCGTCGTTGAAGTTGAACAGTTCCTTCGTCGTGGACGTGCCTTCCACGATGGAGAACTGCGGCTGGTTGTCGAACTGGGTGAGCACATCCGGCGAGGACACCTGGGTCACCAGGTCGAGTTGGCCGGCGAGCAGGGCGTTGTTCTCGGCGGTGGCGTCCTTGAAGAAGCGGTACACCACCTGCTTGTTGCTGGCCTTCGTGCCCCAGTACTTGTCGTTGCGGGTCAGCGTGATGGAGTCACCCTGTTTCCAGGAGGTCAGGGTGTACGGGCCGGTGCCGATCACCGTCGTCTCCGGGTTGCCGGCGTCGGGCTTGGTGACAGCCGCGCCGGTGCTCGTGAGGTAGAACAGGAACGACTGCGACCGCGTCGACAGGGTGACCTTGACGGTGCCATCGTCCGGCGCCTCGATCGTCTTCATGATCGAGAGGTTCTTCTTGCGGGCGCTGGTCGACTCGTCGGACGTCACGCGCTTGAGCGCGGCCACCACGTCGCTGCCCTTCAGCGGGGTGCCGTCGGAGAACGTCACGCCGGGCTGCAGGTGGAACGTGTATACCGTGCCGTCCGGCGACACGTCCCACGACTTTGCCAGCAGCGGCTCGACCTTGCCGTCGTCGGTCAGCACGGTGAGCCCCTCGACGACGTTGCGCAGCAGCACCTGGGCGTGGCCGGTGTTGCCGCCCTTGATCGTATTGAGCGTCGTCGGCTCGTTCAGCGAACCGACCGTGATCGTCGCGTCGGCGGCGCCTGTCGACCCGGGGCTCGTCGGCGAGCCGCAGGCGGCGAGCAGCAAAGCGAGGGCGGCGGTGGCCGCGAGCACGCCGAGCGGGCGCAACCGGCGTGCGAAGGGTAGGCCAGCCGAGGGCCTGCGGTGAATGGTCATGTCCTTACTCCAGACAGACGGAAGCTGCGTCGCGCGAGCGCGGGACGCGGTGATTGAGGCTCACAAATGAGGGCAGATCAGACGTTGATGACGACGCGCGGGCAGCGTGGCGCGGCAGCCACGGGCGCGGATCGGGGTGTCAGACCGTCAACAACAGCAGATACGGCGCGCGGCGACGACACGGACCGCAAGCGGGGTCCGGTCCAACGACGGCGCACTGTTCACGCAGGTCAGGCTACATGATCACGGTGCTGGGGCGGCGAGCTGGCGATCGTGTCCTTTGACACAGGTCCGAATCCCGTTCGCAATCCGCCAGCGCGGAGTGCCGGCGCCAGCGGGACCTTCCGTCGCGCTATTTGCACCGCTCACCGCATTGTGTGGGCCGCTCACAGTTCGAGCGGCATAGATGGGGACCGCGTGATGACGCCGGGGAGAAGGATGCGCGATACCGCCTGAAGTATCCGATGCGGCAGGTCAAGGAGGAACAGCATGTCCCCCACTGCGGATTTTCCGGCCGATGACCTCACGGAGCCCGACCAGCCACGGGCTTGCGGCCCCACCGGCTCCCGATTCACCCCGTCCCGCCGAACCGTCCTCAAGGCTGGTGCGGGTGCCGTGCTGGCAGCGGCCTTCACTCAAGCGGCTGCGCCGCGTGCCCGCGCCGGCAGCCCCGATCCGGGCGGCAACACCCGCGTCGACACCGGAACCGACTTCGCTGTCGCACCGTCTCCGGACGGGCGCATGCTCGCGTTCGACATGCTCGGCGTGCTGTGGGTGGTCTCCCCCTCGGGCGGCACCGCGCGCCGCCTGACGTCCGACCTGTACGACATCGCTCAGCCGGACTGGTCGCCCGATGGGTCCACGATCGTGTTCCAGTCGTACCGGGATGGAGTGTTCAACGTGTGGGCAATCCGCCCCGACGGGTCAGGCATCACCCAACTGACGAAGGGCCCGTTCGACCACCGCGAACCGAGGTACAGCCCCGACGGACGTCGCATCGCCTACTCGTCCGACCAGGGCGGCTCGTACGGCATCCATGTGCTCGACCTCGCCACAGGCTCCACCCGAGCCTTGGCCGAGACTGCGGCCGAGGAGTACGAGCCGGCTTGGTCACCGGACGGGTCTCGCATCGCATTCGTCGTAGCGGACACCCGCATCGATGTCGTCGAGGTCGCCACCGGTGCCCGCACCACGGCGGTCACGGTACCGGCCGGGCAGGTGATCCACCAGCCGTCGTTCCTGCCGAACGGAACCGACATCGCCTACCACCTGCTCACTGCGGGCCGCAACGAGCTGGCCTCGACGGCAGGCACCTTGGTCACCGGTGAGGAGGTGTTCCCTTTCCAGGCCAGGTTCACGGCCGACGGCCGGTACCACTACAGCTCGGCCGGCAAGATCCGCACGCGTCGCCTCGGCTCGGCCACCGCCGGGTCCGTCGGATTCACCGCAGCGCTGACAGCCACGGTCGCGAAGTACCGCAAGACCATCCGGGTGTTCGACGCACCCGGCACCTTCCCTGTCATTGGCATCGGTTCCCCGGCGGTGTCCCCGGACGGGTCCATGGTCGCGTTCCGCGCCCTGAACGACATCTACCTGATGCGGGTCGGGGAGAAGCCGGTACGCCTGTTCGGGGACCGCTGGTGGAAGGCCGACCCGGACTTCTCGCCGGACGGTCAGCAGCTGGCCTATGTCAGCGACCGAACCGGCACCTTGAACATCTGGGTCCGGGACCTGAGCTCCGGGGGCGACCGGCAGCTGACCTACCTGACCGAGTCCGCGGCCCTGTCGGTGCGGTGGTCGCCAAGCGGTCAAGAGATCGCCTATCTCGACCAGGATGGCGGACTGTGGGTATTGAACGTGTCCACCGGCGACGTGCAGCAGGTCTTCGGCGCGACGTTCGAGCCGGGCCGGCCCACGTGGTCCCCGGACGGGAAGATGATCGCCCTGGCGGCCGTCGTGCCCTACTCGCGCCGCTACCGGGAGGGCCTGTCGAAGATCCTCGTGGTCGACCGTGCCACGGGCGCCGGCAGGTACGTCGACCCCGCCCCGCACAGGTCGCTGCAGACCCGCGGTGACGACGGGCCCGTCTGGTCCCCGGACGGGACGATGCTCGCATTCGCGATGGAGTCGTTGATCTGGGTGCTCCCGGTCGACCAGAGCGGACACCCGACCGGGCCGGCACGCCAGGTCACGAGCGAACTGTCCGACGCACCCGTCTGGGCGGGCGGCTCTTCCACGCTCATGTACCTGTCCGGTGGTCAGCTGAAGATGGTCCGTGTCGACGGCGGGGCCGGCCGGACGATCCCGGTCCAGCTGCGCTGGCGCAACGACCCCGGCCCGGACCAGGTCGTGATCCACGCAGGCCGGATGTGGGACGGGTCGTCCGCGACAGTGGCCCGCGATGTCGACATCATCGTGCGAGGCCAGCGGATCGTTGCGGTCGAGCCGCACCGCGAAGGCCGCAGCGGCAGCCTCGTCGACGCCAGCGACCGGTTCGTCATGCCCGGACTGATCGACATCCACCACCACCGCGAGATGCAGGGCTACGCGTACGGGTCGCGGCAGGGGCCGCTGTGGCTCGCGCTCGGCATCACCACGACCCGCTCCCCCGGCTCCCCGGCCTACCACATGGTCGAGGAACGCGAATCGGTCCAGTCCGGCGCCCGGCTGGCGCCGCGCTACCTGGCCACCGGCGAGGCCGTGGACGGGCCTCGCATCTACTACAACTTCATGCGCCCGACATTCACCCACGCCCAACTGGCGCTCGAGCTGGAACGGGCGGCCAAGCTCGACTACGACCTGATGAAGTGCTACGTGCGGCTACCGGTCGTGTGGCACAAGGAGGTCATCCAGTGGGCACACCGGCAGGGCAAGCCGGTCACGTCGCACTACCATTACCCGGCGATCGCAATGGGCGGCGACGGAACCGAGCACGTCGGCGCCACGAACCGGTTCGGCTACTCCCGGACCGTCACGAACGTCGGATCGGCGTACTCCGACGTGATCGCCATGTTCAACGCGTCGAAGATGGCCCGCACGCCAACCCTGTTCGTGTCGTCGACCCTGTACCGGGAGGACATCTCCCTCGTCACCGACGAACGCGTCCGGCGGCTCTACCCGAACTGGCGGATGGCGAAACTGCAGGCGTCGGTCACCTCTGCGCAGTCGACGGACCAGACCGCCACCCGGCAGAACCTTGCCAACCAAGTCGCGCAACTGGTCGCGATGGTCCGTGGTGGCGGCGTCGTCACCGCCGGGACCGACGCCCCGATCGATCACCTGGCCATCAGCCTGCACATGAACATGCGCGCGATGGTGAAGTACGGGCTCACGCCGCTGGAGACCCTGACCAGCGCAACGTCGACGTCGGGGGATTTCCTCGGGCAGCCAATCGGTCGAATCGGAAAGGGCATGCTGGCGGACCTGGCCATCGTCGACGGCCGCCCGCTGACTCGGATTGAGGACGCCGCGAACGTCACCGCGGTCGTCGTGGGTGGACGGCACCACACCGTCGCAGACCTGATCGCCCCCTACCCGACCTCCACGACGACCAATCAGCCGCCACCGGCGGCATCAGCACCCAAGGGCAGGGTCAAGCAGCGCGTGCCCGCACACGCCAGCACGGCCGCGTACTGGTGGAACACGCCGGAGGAGCTCGAACGGGCTCGGATCTCCTGCGGCCACGACCACTAAGCCGAGGCCATCTCTGGAACCGCGCCCCGGATCGGTCCGGGGCGCGGTTCCGTCACACCAGCAGCCCGGAGCCGATCACCCGGCATGGGCGTGCGTGTATCTGGCCTCGCCTCCGCCGGCTTCCCAGCCGCCCACAAACCCCGTCTCCAGCCATTGCGCCCGCCGTCGCCCCATTCGCACCGAGATGACCCCCATCCGGCGCGTACGCCGCGGTGATCCGCCGAGCAGGTTGGCCCGGCGGATCACCGCTGCCACAAGCAGGCACCCGGCCAGGATCAGCCGAGGTCCCGCACCCGTATGTTGCGGAAGGCGATGACCGAGCCGCCGTCGTGGTTCTGCAGGCCGACGTAGCCCTGCGCGTACTGCCGTCCACTGGTGCCAGGGTCGGTCGGACGGCCCGGGAACGGCAGGCCGGGCATGTTGTCGAACTCGTTGATCACCACGCCGTTACGGATCACGGTGTAGTGCTGGCCGACGACCCGGATCTCGAGGTCGTTCCAGACCCCCTTATCCGTCGAGCGGGCCTGGGCGAGGTTCAGGTCGGCGAACCCGTACACGGAGCCGGTCTTCCGCGGGTCGTTGCTGCCGATCTCCGGCGAGTCGTTGATCTGGATCTCGTGGCCGCAGTTCACGGCAACCCATGCCGGATCGCTCGTTTTGCACTGGGGGTTGGCGGCCGGGTCGACGCCGGGGAACCGCACGAAGACGCCGCTGTTCGATCTCGCGTTCGCGTCGCCGCCCCGCTCGTCGCGGAACTGCAGGCGCAGTGAGAAGTCGCCGAACTGGGCGGCCCGATACCAGAGCATGCCGAGGCCGCCGCCGGTGGGCGAGTTGGTCGTCACCATCGACCCGTCGTCGCGCAGGGCGAACCCGCGGCCGCCGACGTAGCCCCAGTTCGCGTACGACTCGGTCGTCCCGTCGAACAGGCTGACGTAGCCTGTCGTTCCACCCACCTCGGAGTGCGCCGCGGCTTCAGTCAGCGTGGCGGCCTCCGCTGTGGTGATCACGTCGGCGCCGACCAGATCGCGCGCGATGTGCGTCACGTGCGCCACGAACCCGCCGTGGTTGGCCCAGGCACGCTCGTCGTCGATCAGGTCGTTGATCGAACAGCCGCCGTCGACGGTCCGGTTCGCCACGCCGCTGTCGTAGTCGAGAAAGCGGACGGTTGGCCGGCTGTCCGGCGCGACGCACGACGATAGCGATGCGGTGGCCGGCGCCGCCGCGAAACCGCCGCTCAGGACCGCGGCGGCGAGGAGCGCCGTACCCGCGAGGAAACGTTTCCCGCTACCCACGCTGAACCTCCTTGTCTCACCGATCGAGGCGGCGCTGCCGGTTTTCGCTCGTCGGCTGTCCGTCTGCATCGGCCTCTCGTTCCCCGTGAGGTCTCGGGCCTCCCGGGGGCGCTACATGACAAGTGCTCACCCGAACCTAGGTTCTTTCCATCGAGACATCAAGAAGTTTGGTTGCCGTACGCGCATCTTTTGCTGCGGCGACGGAAAGCCGAGTCTAAGAAGTCAGGCTTGGGTGCCTGTTTCGACTCGCCGGTCCGTGGTCCGCAACGCCTTGATCTGCCGGCTGGGCACACGGGCGCGCCCGCCGCTGCGGCCAGGCGCGTTGAGGCATCCCGCGATTGATCATTGCCAGTTGAAGAAGTACGACACAAGGCGTCAGGTTTCTGATCGAACATGGATTCACCGGTCGGCGTAGTGCTGGACGTGAACCGGTCTTACGAATAGATAAGGACCTCGATGCGCGAAACGCCGGAAGATCTCAACGAGCTCCAGAGCCTCCTGGACTCCTCCCTTTCCCGCTCCACCTCGCATCTCCGCTCGATCATCGCGGAGCGCACCCTGACCGCGGAGCAGCTCACCCAGGTGCTCACCGGCATGTGCACGCTTGCCCTGTCCACCGTGACGGCGAAGGGCGAGCCGCGGATCAGCGGCGTGGACGGGCATTTCCTACACGGCAAGTGGCATTTCGGGACGGCGCGCAGCGCCGCCAAGGCCCGCCACCTCGCCGCCCGTCCGGCCGCCAGCGTCGCGCACATGCGTGGCGAGGACTTGGGCGTGTTCACGCACGGTACGGTGGAGATCCTCAACCCCCAGGACAGCGAGCCTGCCGCGGGCTGGCCAGACCTGCTCGCGTACCTGAAGGACTTCTACGGCGAAAGCGCCTTCGACTGGGACAACGACGTGGTCTTCTATCGGCTGCACGCGCACTGGATGGCGGTCTACGCCCCAGACGTCGACAAGCTCACCGCCAAGTGACGACGAAACTCGACGTGCCTTCAGGTCCGGCGGTGGACGTTGGCGTCTCGGGCGCGGGCTACGGCCTGGGCCCGGTCTGCGACGCCGAGTTTGAGCAGCATGTTGGAGACGTGGTTCTGCACCGTCTTGGGGCTGATCCCGAGCCGGGCGGCGATCGCTTGGTTGGACTGGCCGGCAGCCATCCGGGCCAGGATATCGAACTCGCTCGGTGAGCTGCGGAAACGGGTTGGCCGGGTTGGTGTCGGCGAGTGCGGCGAACATCCGGTCGGCTACCGCGGAGTCGAGGATCGCCTGGTTGGCGTGGACCGCGTGCACCGCTCGGATAATCTCGTCGGGTTCGGCGTCCTTGAGCAGGTAGCCGCGGGCGCCGGCCCGGATCGCCTGGCGCACCCCGTCCGAGCAGGCCGCCCCATACTGCCATTGCCACCGCGAGGAGTACCGCGAGCACAGGCCCGACGGCCAGCATCGCAGCGCTGACCCGGCCGAGCACGCCCTGCCGGTCCCGGCGGCGCGCCCACAACGCGAGGAACGCCAGCGGCAGCAGCCCCCAGTACATCCCGATCAGCCGGCCCAGCCACTGCGGCGGCTCGGGCTGGCCGCTGGTCTGGATTTGCTGCACCAACAGCAGGTGCACGACAACCAACACCGAACTCAACAGGATCGCAAAGCCGACCCCCGCCAGCGGCACCCGCGCCAGCCGGTCGATAACCACCCGCATCTCTGAAGCTCCTCTCTGCGGGAACACTTGCCACGAGCGTCCGGCGTGGCGTTCCCGGGTGGCCTGAGTACGCCTCCCGCCCCGGCCGGGAGAATCCACCCGGCGAGGCTTCGCCGGTGTCCCGAGCCATGGATGAGTGACCCAACCGCTTCACAGGTCGGCCAGGGTCGCGCCAGTCTGCGCGGCGAGGATCTGACCGGTGTGCCGCAGGTGGTGAACGGTCAGGTCCACCAACGCCGCGCCCCGCGCGGCAGCCCGGGGCTGTGGGAGCGTCCAGCATCGGCAAAGAGCGCGGAGCCGGGGGAAGGTTCAGCTCAATGGCCGCGTAGGGCGATGATGCCTGGGACTGGTGACCGACGGATATCCCGCACATACTGCTTATGGATAGAGCCGCCGCGCGGCGTCCGGTGACACAGGGAGGCACCCATACCGGCAGGCGCAGCGCTGGCGTTCGCCGCCGGAGCGGATGCCCGTTCATCGTCGCCACCGGATGAGATCGGGACACCGCAGATCGGTCACCGTCGACTGATCGTCGGGTCCGTCAGGCGCGCCGGGATCGTGCTAGGCGGAGGTGATCATGTACCCAGCGGCGAAGGTTCGCACCGCTCTGGCGGCCGGGACGCTCGGCCTTGTCATGGTCGCCTGCCAGTCCTCGCACGCCCCCACGCCCGGGCCGTCCGCCCCTGATACGACACGCTCAGTCTGGCCCGCGCCGGGTGGGTCGGGTGGCGGGCGGGTGGCATCGCCGTCCACATCGACCGCGCCGCTGCCCACGCAGGCCCCGGGCACGTCACCCGCGCCGGTACCGTCCGTGCCGGCGCCGACCAGGTCGGCCGGCCTGACCAGGTGGCAACTGGCCGGGCAGCGAATCATCTACTCCTACCCCGGGTTGACACCACCGGCGAGCCTGTTGAGGATCATCCGCGCCGGTGAGGCCGCCGGGGTGATCTTCTTCGGGGAGAACATCGCCAGCACCGCCCAGATCAGCTCGGTGACCGCCCAGTTGCGACGAGCCCAGGCGCAAAGCCCGGTCCACGTGCCGCTGCTGCTGATGGTCGACCAGGAGGGTGGCCTGGTCCGGCGGCTGCCGGGGGCGCCTGCGCTGTCAGAGAAGCGGATCGGCCAGTCCGCCGATCCGGTGGCCGCGGCGGCCGCGTCGGGCACCGGAGCCGGCCGCACCCTCGCCGCAGTGGGCATGAACGTCAACCTCGCCCCGGTTCTCGACGTCTACTCCACTGCGGGCAACTTCATCGACCAGTATCAGCGCTCCTACGGCGCGAACCCCGGCATCGTCGCGTCTTTGGGGCGGGCGTTCATCACCGCCCAGCAGCGCACCGGCGTGGCCGCCACCGCCAAGCACTTCCCCGGACTGGGATGGGCGGCAACGGCCCAGAACACAGACACCCGGACGGTCACCCTGTCCCAGTCGCTGGCCACGTTGCGCGGCACCGACGAGTTCCCGTACTCCGCCGCCGTCGCCATCGGCGTCGACCTCGTCATGGTGTCCTGGGCCATCTACCCGGCGCTGGACCCGAACCGCCCGGCCGGACTGTCGCCGACAGTGGTCAGGCAGGAACTGCGCGGCCGCCTCGGGTTCACCGGGGTGACCGTCACCGACGCCCTGGAAGCCGGTGCGCTGGCCCCCTACGGCAGCACCGGCCAGCGCGCGGTCGCTGCCGCAACCGCCGGCATGGACCTCATCCTGTGCTCCGCCCGTGACGTCAGCCAGGGCGAAGCCGCCACCGCCGCCCTGGTCAACGCCCAGACCGGGGGCCAGCTCGACGCCGCTGGCTTCATCGCCGCGGCGGATCGGATCGCCGACCTGCGGGCCCGTCTGCACTGACCGTCTGGTGAGGCGGCCGTCCGACGCGGCTCCGCTCGCTCGAACCGGCCCGGGACCGACCCGAGCACCCCCAAGTCAGGTTCGCGGGGCCGACCCAAGTCAGCCGGCGAACCGACGAGGACGCCGGGGTTGAGGATCCAGGACGGGTCGAGCGTGGGCGGCGGGCCACATGCCGGGCTGGCTAACTTCGCTGAGCCAGCATGGAAGTCAACAAACGCGGTCGAGTGGCCATCGCACCGCCCTAGGCTCACCGTTGAACCGGCGGTCAAACAGCAGGAGGTCACGGCGGTGGGCATCGAGCAGCAGAACATGAAACTGATGCAGACCCTCGACGACGCGTGGAACGCCCAGGACATCGGCACATTCAACAGCCGGCATCACGAGGACGTCGTGGTGCGGTGGCCCGGCAAACCGGAGACGCATGGTCAGCACAACCACGAGGCCGAGGCGAGGGACTTCTTCAAGGCGTTTCCGGATCAGCGGCTAGGCAACCGGCCATACAAGGTCCTGTTCGCCTCGGGCGACTGGACGTGCTCGATCGCGCGCTTCACCGGCACCATGACCGGCCCCATGACCGGCCCGGACGGTAACGAGATCCCGCCCACCGGCAAATCGTTCGACGTCGACTTTTGCACGGTGGCCCGATGGGTCGACGGAAAGATCGCCGAAGAGAACCTCTTCTACGATCTCACCACCTTCATGAAGCAGATTGGGCTGGCGTAGCCGCTGTCCATGGGGCTACCGGCGCACAAGGGTCTGCTGCGCTACCTGCTCGGCGCTCTCCCGGTGGCGCTCGTGCTGGCTTGCTGGGCATACCAGGCCAAAATCGCCGTGTGGGTGCTGGGGGTGATGGGGCCTTCGGAGGTGATGGCGAAGGCGCTGAGGGCGGTTTCCCGGGCACCGCCCGTTATGCCCGACCTCGTCCGGTGGGGTCCTCCAAGGCAAGCCATCCTGGCGGGAAATTCACCGGAACTGCTATCGCCCTGCGGAAGGAGCAGCGGCGATCGCCAAGAGTTCCGCTGCGAGGGCGGTCGGGGTACGGCCCAGCCACAGCGCGTGCAGCGGACGGGTCAGCGGGAGGCCCTCGACCCGAAGCTCGACCAGTTCTCCCGCTGCGACGGCGGGCGCGGCTGCGCGTGCGCTGATCACACCGATGCCACCACCGGCGCGGACCGTGGAAAGGATCGTGGTGGTCGAGCCGAGGCTGATGGCGTGCGGCAGCGACGGCGCGAAGCCGAGGGCGTGCTCGACCGCGTTCAGGAACGTGTCGCGCGTGCCGGAGCCCGGTTCACGCAGCAGCAGTGGCTGATCGGCGAGGTCGGTCGGCCGCAGTGCGCGCCAGGCGTGCGCGGCGAGGGGATAGCTGGCGGCGACGACCAGGGCGAGCCGGTCGTCGCCCACGATGCGGGCACTCAGGTCTGCGGGGATGTCGGGTGACTCGACGAACCCAAGGTCTGCCGCGCCCGAGCGGACGGCCTCGACGACGCCGTGACTGTTCGCGACGTCGGCCGAAATGTCCAGCTCGGGATGGGTGCGGCGCAGGCTCAGCAGCCAGGCCGGCAGCAGGTACTCGGCCACGGTGAGGCTCGCCGAGATACGCAGCCGCGCCTGCCGGTCGGCGCGCAGCGTCAGAACTCCGTCGGCGAGGTTCTGCGCGGCGTCGATGACGTTGCGCGACCAGGCAACGACCGCCTCGCCGGCGGGCGTGAGAAGGCTCCCGCGCCGCGAACGCACCAGCAGCGGTACGCCGAGCCGGCGTTCCAGCTTCGCAAGCCGCGCGCTGGCGCTGGGCTGGGTGATCCCGTGCGCCTGCGCCGCGCGCCCGACGCTCCCCGTCTCGGCGACGGACAGCAGCAGGTCGAGCGCCGGCAGGTCGCTTATCCAGGGCGGTAGTGGCATCCCGCGCAGTCTGTCACAGGTGCTCGGGTGTTCGGCCCGTCCCGGGCCTCGTCATCGGGCCAGCAGGTATTGCAGGCCCAGGCTGGTCGAGCTGACCGCGGCCCAGAGGATCAGGCCGAGCAGCAGCGGCCGGGCACCGGCGCGGCGGAGGGCGGCCACGTCGGTGGAGAGGCCGACGGCGGCGAGGGCGATCGCGATGAACAGCAGCGCCACCTGGTGCAGAGCGGCCTGGGCGGCGGCGGGGATGAGTCCACCGGTATTCAGCGCGGCCACGGCAAGGAATGCGACCAGGAACCAGGGCACCAGAGAGGCCGCGAGCCGGGCCTTCGACGTCTCCGGCAGGTCGGCGCGGCGGCGGGTCAGGGTGGCGAGGACGAGGACGACCGGAATGATCATCAGGGTGCGGGCGAGCTTGACGACGACTGCGTATCCGGCGGCGTCCTGGCCGTAGGCGCCCGCGGCCGCCACCACCGAACTGGTGTCGTTGATGGCGGTGCCCGCGAAGAGCCCGAACGCGTGCGCGTCCAACCCCAGCGCGTGCCCGAGCGGGGGAAAGACCAGCACGGCGGCCACGTTGAAGAGGAAGATCGTCGAGATCGCGTACGCCACGTCGTTACTCTTCGCCCGGATCGCCGGTGTCGCGGCCGCGATGGCGGAGGCGCCGCAGATACCGGTGCCGACGCCGATGAGCGTGCGCAGATCGCGGGGAACGCCGAGCCGCCGGCCCACCGACCAGGCCAGCAGCAGGCACACCCCGAGCGTGCCCAGCATGACCGGCAATGACTCCGCGCTCACCGACAGCACCTCGTCGAGCGACAGTTGAGCACCGAGAAACACGACTGACAACTGGAGCACCAGGCCCTTGGCGAAGCTCAGCCCCGGCGCCATCGCCTCGGACCGGCGCCGTGCCAGCGGGCTCAGCAAGACCCCGACGACAACGGCGAAGACGGGCGCACCGACCACGGGGACCAGCGTGCCGGCAACCGTCGCGGCGAGTCCCAGCAACACCGCCGCGCCGAGCCCGGCGGCCTGGACGGGTGCGCGGCGGCGGGTGGGCATCTCAGCAAGAACGATCACCGTTCCAGGCTTCGCCCGCGCGGCGCTCCCCGGTAGGGATCATTCCCAGACCACCGTCATAGGCAGCGCCTATGACCGAACCGGTCGCTGTTCCGGCCCGCAGTGGATCAGTCAGGACTCGGCAGGGGAACGCCCGGTAGGTACCCGCTGGCGACGGCGATGCTGAGCTTCACCGTTGTTCACGGCACCGCTCTTCCTTGAGGCTTCTCACCATCCCCAGCGGCTGGACGCGGTTCCGCTCGCGGGTATCGGGGGCACGTCGTCCGCACTCTCGGCGAAGTCGAGCGGTGGCAGCGGGCCCACGTACTCGACGGTGTAGCGCTCACCGAGGTCGTCGCGCAGCTCCTGAACGGCTGCGTCGAACTGTTCGAGGTCGTCAGCACGGACCAGGTAGTAATGGGTGAGGAGCGTGACGTCGTCTGCGGTGCGCGAGCCGTGCTCAACGGTGAGCGGCGTCAGCCGGCCGGCTACCTGAGCGTCGAGTGCCGCACGCCGCTCGGCCAGTCCCTGGTTCACCTGCTCACCGACGCTGATCTGCGCATTGAGATCCGGCGCGCCTGCTCGGGACTGCCCGACCAGCTGGCGCAGTGTCGGCGACGAGGCGAGCAGGTTGCGCAGCTCGGCATCCTCATCGGCTTTGATCTTCAGTTGCATCTCGACGAGGCCGTCCAGTTGATCAAGCCGCGAGGCGCCTCGCTCGCCGAGCGGCGCCAGGATTTCCGATCGCACGGCGTCGTCGTCCGGGGCGAGCGTCCCGAACCGAACCGGCAGGACCGGTCCACCCTCGATCAGGGCCCGTAAGACGTCGAGGTAGTCGACCGCGTCGGCGTCGCGCAGGGCCTGGTCGCCGATCTCGCTCACCGCCGCGGCGACCTGGTCGGTACCCACCAACCGGACCCGGCCGGCTGGCGTCCCGATACCGGTGACACTCTCGGGCAACGGATGCGCAGGGCGGACCAATCCGTATACGACCAGCACGATCAGCTCTCCCTGTCACTGCCAGTCTGGCGTCCGATCGGGAGCTTGCGCCGCCGGCGCGCCGAGCCCTCGTCTCCCTCACCTTCCTGGTCGTCCCGGTCGCTGTGCACGGAGTCCTTGATCTCGCCCAGGGTGTCCTTGAGACCGCCAAGCGCGCCGCGGGTCTTGGAGCGGGCGCCTCCCTCGGTCATCCCTTGGATCATCCCGGGCAGGCCGGTGACCTGTCCCTCGGGTTGAAGGTCGAGGCGGTTGACCGCCTCGGCGAAGCGTAGGTAGGTGTCCACGCTGGCGATCACGATCCTGGCGTCGATGGTCAGTAATTCGATCCCTACCAGCGAGACGCGCACATACGCGTCGATCACGATGCCCTTGTCCAGGACCAGGTCCAGTACGTCGGCCAGACTACTTGGGCGGGGAGCGCGGTTCGCTCCGGTGGTCATCATGGTCATCGTTGTCGCTTCTCCTCAATCGCTGGTCGTCCAGGGGTGAATTTCGGTCCCGCCGCCAGGGGTGTTGCCCTCACCGTTACGGCGTGGCGTATTCGCTGCCAGTCAGCTCGTCCTATCGGTTCTCGCGAAGGCCACCAACCGGTCGAGGTCCGTCCGGTCGTCTCGTCGTTCCGACTGACGATCCGCCTGCGCCGTGCGGTCTTCCGGGTCGGCGATTCCGAATTCACCACTGGTCGGCGAATCCTGGAAGATCTCCCGCAACTCGGCGAAACGCCGGTCCAAGGCCAGCAACGCCTGCCCCAACCGCTCCACCTGCTCCGGGGTCAGACCACCCTCGTCCACCCGGCGTAACGCCTGGCGCTCCAGCAACTGCCGGACCACGTCCAGGAGCACGACGACGAGGCGGCCGAGGCCCGCGCCGGCCTGCTCCGGGTCGATGTTCACCCGGAGCGGCGAATCATTCCGCGACGGCGTCATCACGCGAGCCTCCTTCCTGTTGTCCATTCAGGCATTGCCCGGTTCGCGGCCACTTACTCCCCACTGTTCGGGCTCGTCGAGTCCAGCTTGGAAATCGTCGAGCCGCTGAGCCGAGATGAGCAGCAGGTTGAGGTCCAACCGGATGAGATCGATTCCGGCCAGTGCGATCACCACATCACCGCTGACCACAGCACCGCGATCAACGATCCGGTCGAGCAGCTCGACCAGGTCGTTCGTGCCGGTGAGCCGGGTGCTCAGATCACGCCGCTCAGCCACGGTCAGCCACCTTGAGGTTGGTCACCGAGAATGAGTACGGCGGCCACGGCCCATTGACGCTGAGGGTGTAACCCTCGGCGGCCAGCCGGTCGCCGCACTGGTCGACAACCTCGATGAACTTCGACCACCGGTCGCGGCGCACCAGGTACGTCCGGTCCAGTATGTTTCCGCCCCGACCGGTGACGGCGTCAACGGCTTGCTCACGCAGTGCCTCGTCCACGTGGGCAGCCAGCACGGCCGAGGCCTCCCTGCGTCGCTGCACGCTTTGCAACGCCTCGCGTCGCTGCTGAAGGTAGGCCAGGCCAGCCCCGATGCTCGCGGACCGCTCCTCAGTGTCGTCGGCGCTCCCGGCGGGGCTTCCCCCGGGGGCCGGAGTACCCGATTCGCTGTCTTCGGCGTCGTGGCTGCTTGCCGCGGTACTGCTACCGGCGCTAACGCGCACTCCGAACTCGTCACAGCCAGCGACCTTTGCCAACAACCGGCGCAAGTGTTCGCCGCGGACAGCCAGCAGATCAAGTAGCGCCCGCCGCCCGGTCACCACCGTGCCCAGCCGCAGCGGTAGCGCGGCACCGGCGGCGTCCGCGGCGGCCCGTACCACGGTGTCATGCCGCCGAGCGAGTTCGCCGAGCAGTGCCGCATCGCCGGACTCGTCGTTGATTGCCGCGAAGCTCTCGGCGGACACCTCGCTGGTCAGCACGCCCAGACCCGATCCGGCGAGGAGCTGGGTCGGTTCGTCGCAGATGCCCGCCATGGTGGGCAGCGCGGCCTCCGCGGGCACGACGGCATACAGGTAGATGCCCTGGTTCGCGGTCACTCCGAGCTCCCGGTCCGCACGCGCCGCTCGATCTCGCTCAAACGCTCGCGGAGTGCCTCATTCTCCGCCCGCAACTGGTCGATGAGCCCGCCTCCACCGGCGCGTCCGCTGCCCAACACCGCTGCGGATGCCGGCTGCGCTCCAACCCCCTCTTCCTCCGCCTGGGGGGCGGCTTCGGCCTCGTCCCGTCGACCTGCTCTCGCCGTGGCCTTCTTGTCGGCCTCGACCTGCGCGGCCCGCGAGTTCAGGAAAGGATCATGCAGCCACCAGTCGATGCCCATCTGCCGTGCCGTGTCAGCCGACGCAACGAGTAGCCGCACCTTCAACGTCAGCAGCTCGATGTCGAGCACACCCACCACGATGTCGCCGACGATGACCACGCCACGGTCCAAGACCCGCTCCAGGACATCCGCCAGCGAGTCCGAAGCGGGCTGCGCGTACCTCGACCGCGGCGCCGCCAGATTCCCCGTCATGTCTGATCCGTGGCGCTGCGATGGAACCGCCGCAGCCTCTCGTACTGGATGACGTGGCCCTCCTGGTCAGCGTCCACCCGGTAGGTCGCCATAACGCTGCTGCTCGGGGGAATCCGTTCCAGTTCGGTGACGTCGAGGAGGAAGGACCAGCCATCCTTCTCCGGTCGTGCCCCGCTCAGTCTCTCCGGCGTCAGCCCGGTCAACTCCACGAACTCACCCAAGGCAGTCCGCGCGACGTCCACCAGGCCGCGGCGACCGGAGCCAGAACCCTGCCGGTCACCGTCATCACCCCGGGACCGCTCTCGCGTGCCATCCGTTTCGGACCGGCCCTCACGATGATCACGCCGGGACTCGTGGTCGCGACCGGGACGTCCGTGGGCACCGTCGCCATCAGACTGACCACGGGCACGGTCCTCTTGAACCTGTGCATCTGCCGTCATGAACTAGCCCCTACCCAGCGGGAGGGCCGACGAAAACCGGGGTGTCCACGTTGGTGGCCGGACCGGCAACCGGTCGATCGTCGGACGTTCCAGCCGCCCGGCGCGTACCGGCCCCTTTTCCGGGTACCCAGTACCTACCGATGCGGCGGACGACGACATTCGAAGTCCGCTGGACGACCCCGGACACGCAGGTGAGGAAGGCAATCATGACCCAGGGTCAGGGCGATACGACGGTGGCCCCTACGCAAGGCCGACCGAAGGAAGAGCAGGACCACAACGATCGGCAGCGGCAGTGGCTGCAGAACCTCCTGTCCGACATGCGGCAGAGCCAACTCGACTTCTACGGAGAGCTCATCGACAAGGTCGATAACGACCGATACCCCAGTCCGGCGATGCTCGACACCATCGAACGCGGCCTCCCACCCGAGCTGTACTCCCACTACATCGCAGTACTGATGGACAAGGTGGCCGACTCGAAATACCCAAGCCCGACGCTGCTCGCGCGTCTCCAACGTCTGACGATCCTGCCCGCTCGGTGAGCCCGGGGCCATCAGCAGGAGCTGCGGCATCTCGTGGTCGGGCAGCGTCAGCTGCCTTCGGTGCTCGACACGGCGGGCAGGTACGCCGCGACCGCGTGTGGTGCGGTCCGCGCGCCGACCTGGGTGACGGTGTGCGAGCCGGCGGCCACGCCTGCCGCGACCGCGTCAGGGAGGGCGACGCCGGCGGCGAGCGCGACCGCGAGTGCGCCGACGAAGGCATTCCCCGCCCCCACCGTGTCGACGGCGTCGACGATCGGCGCGGGGCAGTGGCCGGACCGGCCGTCCGAGTCGGCGTAAACCGCGCCCTCGGCACCGAGAGTCACCACGACGGCGCAGCCGGCTCGGCAGGCAGCCGCAGCGGCGCCGGTCGGCGTGGGGACGACCGCGCCGAGCACCACCTGCGCCTCGGTCTCGTTGACCACGAGTACGTCGAGCGCGGCGAGCACGTCGGCGTCGAGCGTGGCGGCGGGGGCCGCGTTGCACACCAGTCGCGCCCCGGCTGCGCGGGTTGCGGTCGCCAACGCCCGAACCGCCGGTTGCGGTACTTCCAGCTGGCAAACGACAACGTCGCCCGCGCGCAGACCGGCTACGGCGCGGGCCAGGTCGTTGTCGTCGACCGCGCCGTTAACGCCGGGGCGACACGGCGATCATGTTCTCCCCGGCGGCGTCGACCAGGATCAGCGCGGGTCCGCTGGGCTCGGTCGGATCCACCAGCACCCCAGCGACTCCTGCGGCGGTGAGGTCGGCCCGCAGGTGGCGGCCGTACTCGTCGTCGCCCACCCGGCCGCAGGTTGTACGACGACTCCTCCCACATCCACATCGCCCGGTCCTGGGCATGCGGAACAACGGGGGCGGGGGCACCGCCCTTGAGCGACACGTACTGGGCGTGGGAGGTGCCGGCAGTCAACCTCTCGTCCTCGGGCTCGACGTGGGTGGCTCGTCCTCGCGCGCGTTGATCACCACCGCCACCGGCGTACCGGTCGGGTACGGACGCGCGGGCGGCGCCAATCCGGTCTCAACGCCGCCGACGAACGCCGCCGCCACGGTGGCGGAGGCCGTACGCGCGGCCCTGGCCGGTGTCGACCCGGGCGCGGTCCGGGCCGCCGTGCTCGGCATCGCCGGTACCGGCGCGTTCGCCGAGCCGGCCACAGCCGCCGCTTTCCAGCGCGCGTGGGCGGGCCTGGGGCTGCGCTGCCCGGTCCGGGTCGTCGGCGACGTGATGGTCGCTTCGCGGCGGGTACCCGGCAGCCGTCCGGCACCGTGCTGATCGCGGGCACCGGGGCCATCGCCGCCCAGCTCCACAAGCGCACGTTGGTGCGCAGCGTCGACGGCCTGGGCTGGCTGCTCGGCGACGAAGGCTCGGGGTTCTGGCTGGGCCGGGCCGCCGCCCAGGCCGTCGCCAGCGCGCTCTACGCCGGCGGTCCGCCAGGCCCGCTCGCCGTACTGGTGACGCGGCAGCTACTCGGAACAGAGCCCGAAACGGCCACCCGTGAGTGCGCCGACGCGCTGGTACGCACCGTGTACGACCGGCCGCCGACCCGACTCGCCCAGCTCGCACCGCTGGTGGCCCGCGCTGCCGACGCCGGTGACCCGGACGCCAGGGCGATCGTCCGATCGGCCGCCGATCGGCCGGTAGCCTCCGTCACCGCGGTCCGCGAGAGCGCCGACACCACACCGATCGTGCTCGCCGGCAGTGTCCTCACCGCCGGTCGGATCTTCCAGGACGCGGTCCGCCGACGGCTCACCCGCCGATGGTCGGCGCCGGTGCTCGTCGCGGCGCCAGGCGAGGTCGGGGCCGCCTGGCTCGCCGCGCGGACCCTACCCACCGTTGACGACAACGCCGCCGCGGCGCTGCACGATGCGCTTCGCATGGCCGCCCTGACCCCGCGCCTGCCCCGTGACCGCCGGCCAGGGCGGGCTGCTCAGCCGGCGCGGCGACGGCGGTTGTTGTCCGCTGACGCCTTGTGATGCCTGCCGATCTGCGCGGCCGACGGTCGTCTACAGAGCAGCACCGGAGGCGACTCGTCGCACCGCGTCCACAACCAGCTGCGGCTGGCCGTAATGGACGTAGTGGTCGGCCGTGTCGGCGATGACGTGTTGGCCTCGGCTGGACAGGGCGGCCAGTTGGGCGTGATGCTCGAGCGCCTCGCGCGGCTGCCCGGCCGCGGAGATCACGACAACCGGCCGGTCCTGCCAGGCGCCAGGACGCACCGTTGACTGCACCAGGCGGGCGCTGTCCACAGACGCCTCGGCTTCGCTGGCGGCGGCTGCCATGCTGGTGCTCCGATACACGACCGCCGCATGCTCACGTACCACCCGCGGCGCGCCCGCGCTCGCGGCGATCCCCGGAGCCAGGCGCACCACACCGATCCGCGCGGCGAACCGGAAGGCTGCCATCTGCCCACGAATGATAGGCGCGCTCGCCTTCAACGTCCCGGTCTCGCGCTCGTCGGTGACGTCCACCAGCACCATACCCGCGGTCTCGCCAGGCCAACGGTCAGCGAACAGACGCACCACGAACCCACCCAGCGAATGACCGACCAGGACGTACGGCCCATGTTCGCCCGCGTTGGTCAGGAGGGTGTGCAACTCTTCGGCCAGCCGCCCGGCGTCGCGCCGACCCGGCCCCGGATCGCTCCACGCATAGCCGCCGCGGTCATAGCTGCACGCCCGGACCCGGACGGTCGCCGAGCCGTCGGTCAGCATCTGTTGCACCGTCGCCCACGTCGTGGACGACTCGCCGAGCCCTGCTTCGAACACCACGGTCGGCGCACTGCCGGTCGACCCGGTGCAGTTCAGATGCAGCCGGCGCCCCCCGATATCGATCAACCGGCCCGGCGCCGGATGCCGCTGACCGTCGCCCCGCCTCGACAGCGTCTCGTAGGTCCAACCTGAGCCGCTGACCACCGCGAACACCACTACCAGACCAGCGACAATCCGCAGCAACGCACGCCGCCAACCTGCCCGGACACGCCGGCGAGGCACCGCCACGCCATCAAGACGTTCTTCCACATCCAGGACGGTAGGCAACCGTCACCCCTGCGGCATCGTCCTGCGGTCGCGCTGGCCGTACGACTCGCGTCGCCGCCGTCCCACGCCTCTGTCCACCTCCTGACGGACGCGTTGCTTTCCGACCGCTAGGGGATCGCCCCTACGGCCTAGGACGACGCGATGAGGAACTCGTCGAAGGTGCGCGGTGGTCGATGTAGGAGACTCGCCAGCCGTCGGCCAGGCCGATCAGTTCCGTCGCTGCTGCGCTTGCCGGCCGGGCACGGCGAAGACCACGTCTGGGCCGTCGAGGACTGCCGCAACGGCATACGGCGTGGTAAGTCTTGTCGACTCCGGACAGGTACAGCAGACAACCCGTCGTCCAGCGGATCAGGCCCGGGGGCGCCGGGCCTGATCCGGCAGGTCAGACCGCAGTGACCTCCTGCGCGAGGTCTGCGGCCTTCTCGGCGATCATCACCGTCGCCGCGTTGGTGTTCGTCGACACGATGGTCGGCATGACCGAGGCGTCGGCGATCCGCAGTCCGGACAACCCCTTCACCCGGAGCTGCGGATCCACGACCGCGAGCGAGTCCACGCCCATCCGGCACGAGCCGGCCGCATGTCCGTAGGACTGCACCGCCTCGCGGACGAACGCCGCGATCGTGGCGTCATCGGCGGCCAGGAGCAGGTGCGATCTCGCCTTCCAGTCGTCGAAGGCCGGCATCTCGCTGAGCTGCAGGGCGTGCCGGACACCGGATACCAGGGCCCGAGTGTCGGCGGGTTCGTCGAGATAGCGGAAGTCGATGCGGGGCGGCACCGCCGGATCGGGGCTGGCCAGTTCCAGCACCCCACGGCTGGCGGGGCGCATGTGCCCGATGCCGAAGGTGTAGCCATGCTCGGGCGCCGACTGCCAGGGGTTGGTGAAGGGGACGTGGATGAACACGATCTGCAGGTCGATCGACGCCCGCCCGGGTTCACTGTCCAGCAGCAGCGTCGTCTCGCCGAGATTGCCGCTGGCGGGCGGGAGCGGGCGGCCGGCCTCGACGGTGAGGCCGGCCAGGATGATGTGGTCTTGGAGGTTCTGCCCCACGCCCGGCAGGTCGTGGAGCACCTTGACGCCGACGCGCTCCAGGACCTGAACGGGGCCGACCCCCGAGGTGAGCAGGAGGTGTGGGGTTCCGATGGCGCCGGCACAGAGGATGGTGTCGATCTCTGCCGCGTAGTGGCGCCGCTCGCCGTCGACGACCACGTCGACACCGAGGCACCGGTCACCGTCGATGACCAACCGCTCCACGAACGCCCCGGTCACCAGGTCGAGGTTCGCCCGGCCGAGCGCCGGTTCAAGGTACGCCGTCGCGGTGCTCTGCCGCCGCCCGTCGACGATGAGTAGGTCGTGGCTGCTGGCGCCGCGCAGCTCGGGGCCGTTCAGATCGTCGACGACCGGGTGGCCGGCCTGGGCCGCGGCGGCCAGGTATGCCTGAGACAGCGGGTGCAGCTGCGCGGCCGGTGCCGGGCGGAGCGGACCGGTCTGCCCCCGGTACGCCGGGTCGCCGTGGGCGGACGTCTCGGACCGCTTGAAGTACGGCAGCACGGAGGCGTAATCCCATCCCGTACAGCCGAGATACGCCCAGGTGTCGAAATCGCGACGGTCGCCGCGTAGGAAGGCCATCGCGTTGATGCTGCCGGTGCCGCCGACGGTACGTCCGCGCGGGATGTCGTGGACCCTGCCGGTGCCGGTTTGCGGGATGGTCCGGAAGGCCCAGTCCACGTCCGTCCGCTGCAGCGCCGGCCAGGTGGACGTTGTGGTGATCCGTTCGCTGGGATCGGCCCGGCCCGCCTCGATCAGCAGGACCCGGACCGCCGGGTCCTCGCTGAGCCGGGCGGCGAGCACACAACCGGCCGTACCAGCTCCGATCACGATGTAGTCGTAGCCGACGCGGGAGGCACTCACAGGGACACCACGACTGTCTTGGTCTCGAGATACTCCTCCAGCGACTCCCGGCAGGTCTCCCGGCCCCAGCCGGACTCCTTGGTCCCACCGAACGGGAGCGCCGAGTCGGCCGCCTGGTAGCAGTTGACCCAGACCTGGCCGGACTCGATCTCGGCGGCCATCCGGTGCGCCCGCGACACGTCCCGGGTCCACACGCCGGCGCCGAGGCCGAAGCGGGTGTTGTTGGCCAGCACCAGCACCTCCTCCTCGGTGTCGAACGGTACGACCGAGACGACCGGGCCGAAGATCTCCTCGTGCATGATCCGCGAGTCCGGGCGGGCGTTGACGATAACGGTCGGCTCGAGGAAGTAGCCGCCGGCGTAGGCCTCGCCCTGCGGCGCGCGGCCACCCGTGACCACCTCGGCGCCCTCGCCGACGCCGATCTCGACGTACCCGAGGACCTTGTCGCGGTGCTCGGCCGAGATCAAGGGCCCCATCTGGGTGGCGGGGTCGGTACCTCGGCCGAGCGTGATCGAAGCGGCGTGCTTCGCGAGCCGCTGGACGACCTCGTCGAAGACGCCGCGCTGCACATAGAGGCGGGAGCCAGCGATGCAGCTCTCACCCTGGGTGGCAAAGGCGGCGGCGGCCGCGCCGGCGATCACGGCGTCGAGGTCGGCGTCGTCGAAGACGATGTTGGGCGATTTTCCGCCCAGTTCGAGTGAGACGCGCTTGAGGTTGCCGGTGGCGGCTCGCACGATCGCCTTGCCGGTGGGTACCGAGCCGGTGAAGGTCACCTTGTCCACGTCGGGGTGCTCGACGAGGGCCGCGCCGGCGGTCTCACCGAGCCCGGTCACGTAGTTCACCACGCCGGCCGGGATACCGGCTTCGGCTGTGAGCTGCGCGAGCAGCGCGATGGAGAGCGGGGTCTGCTCGGCCGGCTTGAGCACGACGGTGCACCCGGTGGCGAGGGCGGGCGCGAGTTTCTTGATGGCCATGAGCAGCGGCAGGTTCCACGGCACGATCGCGGCGACCACGCCCACCGGCTCTTTGAGGGTGTAGGCGTGGAACCTCCCGCCGTGGCTGGCCGGGTAGGAGATCGGAATCGTCTCGCCGGTGATCTTTGTGGTCCAGCCGGCGTAGTAGCGCAGTACGTCCACCGAGAACGGAATGTCGAAGTACCGCATCTCGTTGATCGGCTTTCCGCTGTCGATCGAGTCGAGCACGGCGAGCCGCTCGGCGTTCTCCTCGATCAGGTCGGCCAGCCGCCAGATCAGCCTGCCGCGGGCCTGTGGGGTGAGCGACCGCCACGAGCCGCCCGGCGCGAAGGCCGCACGAGCAGCCACGACCGCCCGGTCGACGTCGCTCGCGTCGCCGGCGGGCACCTCGACGACCACGCTGCCGTCGGCAGGGTCATAGACCGGCAACGTCTGACCGCTGACGGCCGCCACCCACTCGCCGTCGATGAACATCTTCTCCGCGAGCCTGATGTCGGCCTCGACCGACGAGGCGGTCCGGAGCATGCTCGTCATCCTGCAACCTCCTGAGAGTTCTGCCATACCAATAGAGAGCGTGGTGGTCATATCCTCTGTTCCACCGGATCGGCTGCTGGTATTCCAGCAGTTCCGGCGTGGCACCGCCGCGATGCAGGCGTGCCGACCTCAGCGACGGGGAGCCAGCCGCACGCTGATGCTCTTGACGTGCGAGTAGTGGTGCAGCGCCTCGATCCCCTTCTCCCGCCCGTAGCCGCTCTGCTTGTGCCCGCCGAACGGCATCTGGACGGATTGGGTCGACCATGAGTTGATGTAGACCTGCCCCGCTTCGATCGATTCGGCGACCCGGAAGGCACGGGAGATGTCCTCGGTGAAGACTCCCCCGACCAGGCCGAATTCCGAGTCGTTGGCGAGGTCGATGGCCTCCTGCTCGGTGTCGAACGGGATGACCACCAGGACCGGCCCGAAGACCTCCTCCCGGGCGATCCGCATCTCGTTGGTGACGCCGGAGTAGATCGTGGGCTCGACGTAGAAGCCGCCGTCGAGCTCGGGATCGGTGACCACGCCACCGCCCAGCTCGGCTCGGGCCCCCTCCTCGGCGGCGATCGCAAAGTACCGCTGCACGGTGTCGTACTGGCCTCGGGTGATCATCGGACCCACGTCCTCGCCGGGGCGCAGCCGCCGGGTGGCCGCCACCAGCGCGGCGACAAACCGCTCCTGGACCGACCGCTCGACCAGAAGCCGGGTTCCGGAGGAGCAGACCTGACCCGCGTTGGTCGTGAAGGCCCGGACGGCCTCGGTGGCGGCAAATTCGAGATCGGCGTCGGCGAACACGATGTTGGCCGACTTGCCGCCGAGTTCGAGAGTCAGCGGGAGGATCCGGTCCGCCGCGATCCGGCCGATGTCCTGCCCGACCCGCACCGAACCGGTGAACGCCACCTTGCGCACCAGCGGGTGCTGCACGATCGCGGTACCGACCTCGTCGCCGCGGCCGAGCACCACGTTGAGCACCCCCGGCGGCAGCCCTTCCTCGCTGGCGATCCGTGCCAGCGCCACGGTCGTCTGGGAGGTGCTCTCCGCGGGCTTCGCGACGATCGTGTTGCCGGCGGCGAGCGCCGGGGCGCAGGCCCGGGCCGCCTGGTTGAGCGGCAGGTTCCAGGGCGTGATCACCCCGACCACACCGAACGGTTCGCGCAGCGTGTAAACGTGCAGGTCGGGCCGGATGTCGAGCACGTCGCCCGCCGGCAGGTTCACCAGTGCCGCGTAGAACTCGAAGTACTCCGCGGCACCCCGGATCTCGGCCGTGGCGAGGGGGAGCGGCTTGCCGGTGTCGAGGCTCTCCAGTTCGGCCAGCACGTCGAGGTCCGCGAGCAGCCGCCGACCGATGGCCGCCAGGATCCGGCCGCGTTCCAGCGACGCGATCCGACGCCACCCGGGCGCCGCGGCATGGGCCGCCCGCACCGCGAGGTCGACATCGGCCGCCGTGCCCTGCGCGACCTGTGCCCCCACGCCGCCGGTCGACGGATTGGTGCCGGAGCGGAAACCCCCGGCGATCGGGGGGACGGCCTCGCCGCCGATCCAGTGCAACAGCGGGGCGTTCACCGGTCACCGCCGATCAGCTCGTACATGGCGGTGTGGTCGGTCTGCGGCGTGACTTCCCCGGCGACGCGCCGCCACTGTCGGGCCACACCGTCGGCAACCTCGGTGGCCTGGCCGAGTTCGCGTGCCAGGTCGACGGCGATCCCGACGTCCTTGGCCATCAACTGCAGCGCGAACCCCGAGTCGTAGCTGCCGCTGATCATGAACTGGGCGGCCTTGTTCTCGCTGGTGTTCGAGCGCCCGGAGGAGCTGTTGAGCACCTCGGTCATGGTTTCCGGCGGGATGCCGAACCGCTCCCCCAGCCGGAGCGCCTCCACGGTCACCGAGATGGTGGTGGCCGAGACCAGGTTGTTCAGGGCCTTCGCCGCGTGCCCGGCCCCGACGGGGCCGACCGGGATGACGGTCCGGGCCAACCGCTGCAGCGCCGGGCGCACCTCGGCCAGATCGATCTCCTCACCGCCGACCAGTACCGCCAGCGTTCCGGCGACCGCGCCGCGTACCCCGCCGGAGACGGGAGCGTCGAGCATCCGCAGGCCCCGGGCGGCCAACCGCTGCGCCAACGCGCGGGTGCGCAGCGGCTCGGAGGAGCTCATGTCGACGACCAGAGTGCCGGGTCGCAGCACTTCCGCGACCGCGTCGCCTTCAAGCACCGACTCGACAACCGCCGAGTTCGGCAGCATCAGGATCAGGGCGTCCACAGCGCGGTATGCGTCGACCGTATGGGCGGTAACCGCCTTCGGGTGCTCGGTCACGAATCCCTCGGCGACGTCCGGTGCGGCGTCGGCCACCGTGAGTCGGTAGCCCGCCTCGTACAGTCGTGCGGCCATCGGTCGGCCCATCTTGCCGAGGCCGATGAACCCGATGTGCTCGATTCCCATCCCGGTCACTCGGCGTCCACAGCGGCGAACACCTCGGCTGCGAGGCGGAAACTCTCCAACGCGGCGGGCCCGCCACAGTAGAAGGCGGTCTGCATGAGGACCTCCTTGATCTTCTCCTGGGAGACCCCGTTGTTCAGCGCACCGCGGACGTGCGCCTTGAACTCGTGGCCCCGGTTGAGGGCGGTGATCATGGCGAGGTTGATCAGGCTGCGCTCCTCCAGGCTGAGCCCGGGGCGGTTCCAGATGTCACCCCAGCAGTACTTCGTCACGTACTCCTGCAGGTCCATCGAGAAGTCGGTGGCGGCAGCCAGCGACGCGTCAACGTGGGCGTCGCCGAGCACCCGGCGGCGCATCGCCATGCCGGCCTCGTACAGGTCGTCAGTCACGGTGGTGGGTTCCTTCCGAGCGGTGGTTCAGATCCGGGCCAGGTCGGCCCAGTCGCGGATGACGAACACGCCGTCGGCGGCGGCGACGTGACAGGCGGAGTGCCCGCCGAAGTGGGCCGGAAAGACCAGCAACGAGCGCTCCGCGGCCTCGGCGAGGAGGCGGCGCCGGGACGCCCGAGCCAGCGTCGGGTCTTCGCAGAAGCAGCTGTTGACGTCCGGGTTCGCTATCTGCACGGGTGAGTGGATGATGTCTCCGACGAAGAGCGCGCCGGCGTTCCCGGACTCCAGCCGCAGCACCGCGGAGCCGGGGGTGTGCCCGGGGGCGGCCTGCAACACGAGATCGGAATCGATCCGGTGCTCGCCGCTCCAGAGCTCGACGAGTCCCGCGCGGTGTACCGGGACGACGCTGTCCTCGAAGACGTTCTGGTTGCCGTCGGCCGCCGGCCGCGGGTTCTTCACCGGGTCCCAGAACTCGAAGTCCTCCTGCGTGATGAGGTAGCGCGCGTTCGGGAAGGTAGGAACCCAGCCGCGGCCCTCCAGGCGGGTGTTCCACCCGACGTGGTCGACGTGAAGGTGGGTGTTGATGACGATGTCCACGTCCTCCGGTGCGATCCCCGCGGCGGCCAGGTTCGCCAGGTACGCGGTGTCGTGGTGGGCGTAGACCGGGGCGTACGGGCGTTCCTTGCCGTTGCCGGCGCCGGTGTCGAGCAGGATCACCGCCCCCTGGCTGCGGACCAGCCAGGTGTGCAGCACCGAGCGGAGCTGTCCCCGACCGGCGTCGAAGAAGTCCGGGTCGAGCCATCCGGCGTTGTCCCGCCAGTACGCCGGGTCGCTCTCGGGGAACAGGAAGCCGGGGGTCGCCGGGCTGGCGCCGGCGTACTCCTGGATTCGGGTGATCTCGACGTCGCCGATGACGACCGTGTGCGGCCCGGTCGTCATGACCGGTTCACCGCGGGCACCGGGTAGGCCGCCTCGATCTCGGGGGTCACCGCGGGAAGCACGAAGTTCGCCGTCTCCATGACCTCAGGGGTGAAGCCGTTGCCCTTGGCCAGCCTGCGGGTCTCGGCCATGTAGGCGCTGCGGGCCTGGGCGGCGTCGGTCATGGCCCGCTCGCGCTCCTCCCACACTGCGAGCGCCTCGCCGATCTCGTCGTACTGATCGAGGGTGTGGGCGAGTTCGACCGCGTTGACGATGCCGACGCTGGCGCCCTGCCCGAGTGCGGGACACATGGCGTGGGCGGCATCCCCGACGAGCACCGCCCGACCGGTCGACCACGGCGTCACCCGGTTGGTCTGGTAGCTGTCGTGCCGGCCACCCTCGGCCTTGCCCGCCAACTCCACGGCCGTGGCCAGGTGCGGGAAGCGCTTCGACCAGACCTCGACGTCGATCGGGATTCGCGAGGCGCGTTCGTTGGTGGTCGTCGCCATCATGCCCATGTAGATCGTGTCGGGTCCGGTGGGGATGAACAGGATGCGCATCGGGTCCGGCTCCAGGGTCCAGAAGTCGATGACCCGGTCCCACTCGGGGCCCTGGAACTCCGCCGGACGCGGGATCAGGACCCGGCAGACGCCGTCCTGGTACTTCTTGCGTTCCTGGGTGAACTCGCCCAGCGAGTTGCGTACCGCCGATCCGGCGCCGTCGGCGCCGATCACCAGGTCGGCCGCCAGCCGGCTCCCGTCCGCCAGGAGCAGGGCGCCCGCCGGGTCGGCGCCGACCGCCCGGGAATCGGTGACGATCTCGACCCCGGCCTCACGGGCAGCAGAGACGAGCAGCGCGTGCAGCTTCGGCCGGGTTATCGCCCAGTAGGGGTAGCCGGCCAACTCCGAGGAGACCGACTCGCCGTTCAGGTTGGTGTCGTAGGTGCCGGGTCGCACGCCGTTCGCCCGGATTGTCCCAGCCACTCCGATGACTTCGAGGGCCAGCATCGCGTTGCGCCACAGCAGGATGCCGGCGCCGAAGTCGCGCACCTGGTCGTTCTGCTCGTGCAGACGTACGGTCCAGCCACGCCGGGCGAGCGCGATGCTCATGGTGAGACCGGCGAATCCGGCGCCCGCGACCTCGGCACGCCGGGAGCGGCTGGTGGGGCCGGCCGAGAGAGTTCCTGTCATTTCAGTGCCTCCACGAAACGGACAGATGGCTGCTGAGCGATCACGTCACCGTCACCCCGCCGCGTCCACCCACACGGTCATGCTCCCTCGCGCCAACGTGTGAAAGTGCAGGTTGAAGCCCAGGACGACCGGGGTCAGCTCGGGATCGATCTCGAGCGCGGGGACGTCGACCGCGTGGACGATGAACACGTAGCGGTGGCGGCCCGAGCCCGGCGGCGGGTTGGGGCCGATGTACTGGCGCATCCGCAGGTCGTTGGGGAGGGTGAGGGATCCCGCCGGCATCGGCCCGTCCGGCCCGCCGGCGCCGGCGGGCAGCGAGGTCACGGAGGCGGGAATGTTCGCGACGGCCCAGTGCATGAAACCGACCCCGGTGGGAGCGTCCGGGTCGTAACAGGTGATCGCGAAGCTCTTGGTTTCGGCCGGGAAGTCCGACCAGGCCAGGTGGGGTGAGGTGTTGATGCCGCCGATGTCCGGGTCGCGGTAGGTCAGCGGCATTTCCGTGCCGTCGACGAGGTCGTTGCTGAACACCCGCAGCGGCGGTGCCGGGGTCACGGCTGCGTAGGGGTCGTCGTTGATCACAGTTTCTCCTGTCATGATCACTTGTCGGCGATCGATGCGGTGTCGACGTGGACTGTGCGGATCGGGGTGCGGATGTCCCAGGTGCCGGCCCAGCCGTCCGGCAGGGCGACGGCGCTGCCGGCGGTCAGCTCGTGCGTGGTGCCGTCCGCATCGGTGACGGTTGCCTCGCCGGAGATGACGTACAGGTAGGAGGCCCCCTCGGCCGCCGCTCGCCGGAACACCCCCGGTCCGCGCTCCTGGACGGCGCACCGGCCGTCGGGCCCGTCGAACACGACGGTCTCGGCGACCGGCGGCGCCCAGGAGGCCCCTCCCGCCGGCTCCGAGAGCTGCAGGTCGCGCTCGAGCACGTCGGCCGCGGCCAGGAAGGCGGACGGCTGCACCCCCGCGCGGTACGGCGGCACCGGGGTCGTGTGCAGGTAGACCTTCCGGATGGTCTCGCGGATGTCCCAGGCGCCGACCCAGCCGTACGGCAGCACGATCACGCTGCCGGCGGTCAGCTCGTGGGAGGTGCCGTCCTCGTCCGTGATGGTGGCCTCGCCGGAAATGATGTACATGAACGAGCCCCGCTTGTCCTTCACCCGGGGATAGACCCCGGCGTCGCACGCCCAGACGGCGAAGAATGCGCCGGCAGCGTCGTACAGGACTCTCTCGTATGCGAAGGGCGCCCCTTGAAGGATCGGCTCCATCGAGATCTCGACGGGAAGCGGGCCGTCGAGTACGGCCGTGGCGTCCAGGAACACCGACGGATTCGTGGTCTGGTTCGTCGTCATGGCTTTCTCCGTGGGACGGTCAGCAGGCAGTTCGGGTCAGCTCGGTCGGCAGACTCGGCGGGGGCACTGCGGGTGCCTCGATGCCGAGCAGGTCGAACGAGGGGCGGTGCAGGATCCCCTGCAGTTCCTCGTCGGTGATGGGCGTGTGCGCGATCTGCCGCATCCGCGCGACGACCCGTTCGAGGGCGGCGGCGGCGCTGGCCGCGGCCACCATCGGCGAGTCGCTACCGAAGAGCACCTTGGACAGGACGCCGTACTCCTTGGCGGCCGAGAAGGCGTTCGCCAGCACCGTCGGACGGCTCGCGATCGCGGATGTGTCGGCAAAGACGTTGGGGTGCCGGCGCATCACGACGACGGTCTCGTAGATCCACGGGTGGCCCATGTGTGCGACCACGATCCGCAGGTCGGGAAAGGTGCACGCCACGTCGTCGAGCAGCAGCGGGTTGGCGTCGGGCAGTCGGCCGGCGTTCGCGAAGATCGCGCCTTGGTGGATCATCACGGGCAGGCCGAGCCGCTCCGCGGTCTTGAAGACCCGCATAGTCATGGGGTGCAGCGGTGAGGTTCCCTGGTAGATCGGCCCCATCTTGATGCCGACCAGCCCAAGTTCCGCGTGGCAGCGCTCCACCTCGTCGACCGCGTCATGGCGGGTCGGATCGACCGACATGAAGCCGACGGTCTGACCGCCGACTTCTCGTACGAATGCGGCGACGGCGTCGTTGGGGACCATGATCCCGGAGGCCTGCGCCTGGAGTCCGAAGACGATCGTCCGCTCGGCGGGCGCGACGCCCCGGCGGTAGGACTCCACCGTGACCAGGTCGATCTCGTCGGAGGCCAGCGTCTTCGAGACCCGTCCCAGCCCGTCCGTCCAGGGAGAGCGCTGGTGCTCCCGGGTCCAGAAGTGCGTGTGCACGTCGGTGATCAAAGTCAGACCTCACTTCGCAGATAAGGAACGGCGAGCGCCTCTGGTGCCTTGTGCCGCCGTTTGCCCTCGGCGGCGAGGGCAACGAGCGCCAACACGTACGGCATGGCGAGCCACAGGGACACCGGCAACGTCACGGCCGGTCGGACAATGGCGAGCACGACCAGCACCGCGACCGCGGCCGAGCCGGCAAGCCCGGCAGCGCTGACCCGCCGCCGGTCGAGGCGGGAGGTGGCCGCCGCCCGCCGGACGCGCCGGGTGCCGAGAGCCACCAGGATGAGTAGGGCCGCGGCGACCCATACCTCACGAGGGATGTCGCCGACGGCCTGCAGCCGCAACTGGGTGGCATCGGTGACCGCGAAGATCGCGACGGCAAGGCCCAGCCCGCTCAGCCGCCAGCCGCCGAACAGGACCGCGGCAATCGCCAGATAGCCACGCCCGCCGGTCATGGCCTCGCGGAAGACACCGACGTCACCGATGGAGATGTACGCGCCCGCCGCTCCGGCGCAGGCGCCCGAGAAGAGGACGCCGGCCCAGCGCAGCCCGCGGACGCTGACGCCGGCAGCGTCGACGGATACCGGGCTCTCACCGGTCGCCTTCAGGTTGATGCCCCAGGTCGTCCAAGTCAGTGCCAGGGCCACGAGGACGACGATGACGGCCGTGGCGTAGATGAAGGCGTCCTGGGTGAACAGGGCGGGCCCGAGGACGGGCACGTCCGACAGCACCGGGATCGCGAGTCGGGGCAGCGGCTCGAAGGCGCGCGGCTTGCTGAAGACGTCGTCGTTGAGGAACGCCGTCAGGCCGTAGCCGAGCAGGGTCAGCGCGATGCCGGAGACGATCTGGTCGACCTTGGTCTCGATCGCGAGCACGCCCATCAGCGCCCCGAAGAGCAGGCCGCCGACGATGCCGCCGAGGAAGCCGACCGCGATGTTCCCGGTGCCGGCCATCACGAGGTAGCCGCCGAAGGCGCCGACGAGCAGCACGCCTTCGAGCCCGACGTTCAGTACGCCGGCTCGCTCGGAGACGAGTTCCCCGGTGGCGGCGAGCAGGATCGGGGCGGCGATCGTGATCGCCGAGACGAGGAACGCGACGTCGAAGATACCCATCTCAGGCCTCCTCGGTCCGGGCACCGCTGTGGGCGACGACGCCGGAGCGTCGCCGGGCGGGGGCGGGCTTGGCCGCGGACGGCGCCCTCGTGCGGCCGCGCAGGACGACGGCCGCCACCAGGACCAGCACGATGACGGCGC
Source organism: Micromonospora sp. NPDC006431 (assembly GCF_042870725.1). Classification (NCBI taxonomy): domain Bacteria; kingdom Bacillati; phylum Actinomycetota; class Actinomycetes; order Micromonosporales; family Micromonosporaceae; genus Micromonospora; species Micromonospora sp. NPDC006431. Next base: position 24,321 of record NZ_JBIAHQ010000017.1, on the reverse strand, counting down.
CCTGGAGAACCGAGGCCAGCGAGGACGGCACGTCCAACTGGGCCTGCATGGCGGTCCCACCGACGTTCAGCGCGGAGAACACGACGGCGGTGGCGACCGCGCCGACTGGTGAGTTGCGTGCCAGCAGGGCGACGGCGATGCCGTTGAAGCCGACGCCGGCTTCGAATCCGTCGCTCATCCAGGGCGCGGAACCGGCGAAGAGCAGCGCGGCGCCCGCGAGACCGGCGAACCCACCGGAGATCACGATGGCCGCGACCCCTTCGCGGACCGGATCGATGCCGGACCACCGAGCGGCCTCCTGGTTGCCGCCGGCTACCCGCAGGCGGAAGCCGAACGCGGTGCGGGACAGCAACAGCACCACGGCGATCGCGCACACCGGGAGGAGCACCACGTCGTACGAGAGGGTGCGGCCAGGGATCGACTCGACGCTCGGCCACAGTGCGGCGGCCGGGAAGTTCGCCGACTGCGGTTGACCGTCCAGGGAGCCCTGCAGCGGTCCCCGGACCAACCAGTCCGCGACCTGGATCGCGACCAGGTTGAGCAGGAGCGACGAGACGATCTCAAGTACCCCGCGCGAGGCCCACAACCAGGCGGTCAGGCCTGCCCAGAGGACGCCGCCGACGATGCCGGCGATGGCGGTGAGCACCACCGCGACCGGGCCGGGCAGGCTACCGCACTGCAGCCCGACGGCCGTGGCCAGGGATCCACCGGCGAGGATCTGACCGGGAAAACCGACGTGCAGGCGTCCGGCCCGGGTGGTCAGGATCCAGCCGAGCGCGACCAGGAGCAGCGGCACGGCCTGGGTGAGGGTCGTGCCGGCGTTGGTCGGCGTCCCGAAGGTGCCGCTCCAGAAGGCGTGGAGCGCGTCGGGCGGCGCCACCCCGATCGCCACCAGCAGGAGCGCGCCGACGGCCAGTGCCGCCAAGGCCACTCCCACCTGCACGAGCAACCGCATGATCAGGTCTTTCGACAGCATCAGAGGGCCTCTCCGGACGACGTCATGAGGGCGCCGAGGTTGGCGCGGGTGGCCTTCGCGGCGTCGACGACGCCCTGGATGCGTCCGTGAGCGAGCACCGCGATCCGGTCGGACATCGAGATGACCTCGTCGAGGTCCATCGAGATCAGCAGCACAGCACCGCCGCGTTCGCGGTGCGCGACGAGGCTCCGGTAGACGAAGTCCGCCGCCCGGACGTCGAGACCGCGCACGGGCTGTGCGGCGATCAGCAGGGCCGGATTCCCCGACAGTTCCCGGGCGAGGACGGCCTTCTGCTGGTTCCCGCCGGAGAGCCGCCCGATCGGCAGGTTCTCGCTGTCGGCGCGTACGTCGAACTCGTGCATCAGCCGACGCGCCTCGGCGGACGCCGCCCGGACGTCGAGCAATCCCTGCCTGTTCAACGGCGCGGAGCGCAGCGACCGTAGGGTGATGTTCTCCCAGAGGGTCATCCCGGGGACGATCGCCGCGTGGTGCCGGTCCTCCGGAATCACCGCACCGCCGGCTCGGAAGAAGCTCCGCGGCGACCGATGGGTGAAGGGCCGCCCCGCCAGCTCGATGGCGCCCGACAGCGCCGGCCGGATGCCCATGAGCACCTCGACGAGCTCGGACTGACCACTACCGGCGACCCCGGCGACTCCCAGGATCTCGCCCCGTCGCACCTCGAGGTCGATGCCCTGGAGCGCCTTCGGGCCGGCCGGCTGATTGTGGTCCCGAGCGACGTCGAGACCGCGGATGGTGAGGACGGCGGGACCCGGCGTGCCGGCGGGAAGCGGCGGGCGGTCGGCCATTCGATCACCGACCATCAGGGTCACCAGGTGGTCGGGGGTTGCCTCCGCGATGGTTCCCGAACCGCTCACCGCGCCGCGGCGCAGCACCGTGTACCGATCCGCGACGCTGAAAACCTCCGACAGCTTGTGCGAGATCAGGATGACCGCATGACCGTCGGCGGCAAGCCGCCGCATCAGGTTGGCGAGTTCGTCCCACTCACCCGGGCTCAGCGCGGCACTCGGCTCGTCGAAGATTAGGATCCGCGCACCGCGGCACAGCAACTTGACAATCTCCAGCCGCTGCCGCTCCCCCACCGACGCGTCGGCGACCAGCCGGTCGGGCGTGATCCGCAGCCCGGTTGCCGTAGCCACCTCCTGCGACCGGCGGCGCGCCTCGGTCAGACCGTTGTGCCATGGAACGGCGGCTGGTGCGATAGCGAGGTTCTCCAGCTCGGTCAGTGTCGGTACCAGCGTGAAATGCTGGTGGACCATCCCGATTCCGGCCCGCAAGGCATGCTCGGGCTTGCGGAAACGCACCGGCTCTCCGTCGAGCTCGATGCCACCCTCGTCGGGGGTGTAGAGGCCGGTGACGATCCGCATGAGCGTGGTCTTGCCCGCACCGTTCTCGCCGAGGAGGGCGTGGATCTCACCCCAGGCGATGTCGAGGTCAACGGCGTCGTTGGCGACGAAGGAGCCGAACCTCTTGGTCACTCCGGTGAGCCGGAGAGCGGGAGCTCCGGTGCCCGTGCCGCGGCGGGCGGGGCCGGAATCGGGACGAGTCTTCATCGACGGCGGCCTAGCGCTGCTCGAAGTGGTAGGCCGGCTTGGGGAGGAGAACACCCTTGTCGGCGACGATCTTGCCGTCGGTGATGTCCTTGGTGATCTTCTCGACGAGCCCCTTCTCCTCCGCCGTCCCCTTGCCCGGACAGAACTCGAATCGCAGCGCGCCGGTGCCCAGGCCGTAGCTGATGGCGCCGGCCGGCAGCTTGCCAGCAGCGGCGTCGGAGACAGCGTTCTTCAGGATGTCGGACCAGCTCACTACGCCGGAGCCGATGATGTGGGGACTCGAGTCGCAGTGCAGGGCGAAAACGTCGTACACGTCGGCGGGGCTGGCGGACCCGCCGACGGCCTGGTAGACGCCCCCGGAGCCACTGTCGAGGTCGGAGAGGATCGAGTCCACGCCACTGGCGATCATTGCCTCGGCGGCCTGCTTGGCCTTGCCGACATCGTTGTAGTCGCCGGTGTAGGTCTGCACGACCTTGGTGTTCGGATTTTCCAGCGCGGCGCCTTGAGCCATGCCGTAATACCACGCGCCCGACGCGGGAACCTGGAGGCCGGCGATCATCCCGAGTTTCTTGGTCCGGGAATGGGCCGAAGCGACGGCCCCGACCACGATGGCGTTGTAGCCAACGGCGGCGCTGACCGAGGTCACGTTCTCGGCGTAGGCGTCGAGGTCGGCGGCTACCAGGATGAAGTGCACCTTCGGATACTTCGGCGCCACGACCGCGACGGCCTTGTTGAACGAGGCGCCGTCGGCGACCACGATCTGGTTCTTCGCCGCCAGCGACTCCAAGCCCTGGATCTGCTCCTGTGAGTTGGCGGCGTTGTCGACGATGGAGGACAGCTTGAGGTTCTTGTCAGCTTCGACCGCCGCGTTCACGCCGGCCAGGCCGAACTGGGTGAACCCGCCGTCGTTGCGGGGGGCCTGGGAGATGAAACCGATGTTCTTGGTCCCGTCGGCAGCCGCTCCGTCGCCCGAGGCCCCACACGCCGAGAGTGCGAGGGGTATGGCGGTAACGGCTGACACGATCGCGATCTTGGTACGCATGCGAGCCCTTTCGTCGGCTGCTGCCCGTGCAGGTAACAGGGGGTGAAACGGACCGGTGAAGAAAACTGGTATGGCAGATGCAAGCGCCTAGACTGCGGGAGCGCGGTAACGTGCACCAGATACTGCTGATCTGCCATACCAGTTGTCAAGAGGTTGACCCGACCCGAACTCCGGATGACGTGCCGCAGGCCAGGCCGACTCAGCGTCGGCACAGGAACGGCGGTGGATGCAAGGGCCAGCCAGGCCGGCTAGGGCCTCACCGGCCGAGGACGGCAAGACTGCGCGCACGTGCCGACCCGGACCCGCGATCAACGGCTGCGTGCCGGTGCCGGGCTGGGCTCACATACGGGATGGCGGGGTCGGACCGCTGCTCAAGTCCGGCGACGCGCCTCTCCTCGCCGTCGAGGTCGAGCGCGAAAGCGCCGGACCGGTCAGCGACCGAACTTCGCCGTGACCTCGTCCTGAAGTTCGAGGCGGCCCTGCTGCACGTGGGCACGCATGGCCTCCTCCGCCGCATCGGCATTCCGCGCGCGGATGGCGTACACCACAGCGCGGTGCTCCGCGAGCGACCGCCGCATCCGCCCCTCTCGCCTGGTCACGATCGACGACAGCAGGCCGCGGTTCAGATGCTGGACCAGCAACCGGTAATGGTCGCTCAACCGTTCATTGCCAGCACCCTCGGTAATGAGTTCGTGCAACCGCGCGTCCACGGCGCTGTAGCCGTCGGTGTCGCCAGCCTCGACGCAGTCCTGCATCGACGCCATCACCTCGTCGATCCGCGCGATGAGCTCGTTGTTGGCGCGGTTCGCGCACAGCCGGGCGGTCATCCCCTCCACCGCCTCACGCACCTCGAAGAGATCGAGGATCTCGTGCCGGCTAAGGCTCTTGACGAAAGTGCCACGGCGCCGCTCAATCGACACAAACCCGGCACCTTCGAGCTCCTTGAACGCCTCACGCACCGGCATCCGACTGACCCCGAACCGCTCGGCGAGGCGCGCCTCTGAGAGCTTCTCCCCCGGCGCGATAGCCCCGGACACGATCTCCTCACGAAGCCTCTGGACGATCACGTCCTTCTTCGAGACGTCGTTTTCGGCGACCCCAGCGGATGCCCTCTGCGCCGCCGACATAGCTCCCAAACTTCCTCTAGACCACTGCCCGAACTCCCCTGAGCCTGATGCATGATACCCGCTGCGGTGGCCGTGCCAGCACGGGCAGCGACGGCCCCACCGCCGGCAGCGGGCGTGAACGACTCGCTCGGGGAGGCGACCGGGGCGCTGGCGGAGCAGTCAGCCCTTGTCCTCGCCGCTGCCGCTCGCGCGAACGGGCCGAAGCCGCCCTTGGGTGATGGCACTGCCGGCACCAGGACCGGCCCGACCGCCCACTCGGTGCCGGTCAGCGTAGCCCGGCGAACAGGTCGTCCTCCGGCGTCGGCGCACCGGTGGTGTCGCGGACCCGGACGAAGGTCTCCACGCCCATGAGGTCGGTGAACCGCTCCTGACCGAGTTGCAGGAAGAAGATGTTCTCGGCTTGGCTGGCGTGTGCGACCAAGGATTCGAACTTCTGCCCGCCGTAGGCGCTCGTGTCCACCCAAGTGGTGATCTCGTCGTCCGGCAGGCCGAGCGCCGGCATCTCCCCCGACGGTCCCTCCGGCTCCGGAAACTCGACGCCGATCTCCTTCATGACGCGGCCGAACTCCTGGAACGCGCCGCGCGGCACCGTGGTCCAGTACACCTTTGCGGGGATGCCCGTACGCTCGACCGCGGCCATGGTGATGCGGTGGGCCTGGATGTGGTCCGGGTGGCCGTAGAAGCCGTTCTCGTCATAGGTGACGACGACGTCGGGCCGATAGCGCTGGATCAACTCGGCCAGCCGGTCGGCCGCCTCCCCCACCGGGGTGTTCCAGAACGCGCCGGGCGCGTCGTTGGCCGCCCAACCCATCATTCCGGAGTCGGCATAGCCGAGGGTCTCCAGGTGCGTGACCTTCAACGCCTCGCAGCTGGCCGTCAACTCGGCGCGGCGCATCGCCACCACGGCCTGCGGGTCATGCCCCGGGTCGCCCGGCTTGACCCCACCGGGCCCGTCGCCGCACCGCCCATCCGTGCAGGTCACGAGCACTGTCGTAATTCCCTCCGCCGCATACCGGGCGAGGATGCCGCCCGTGCTCGTCGCCTCGTCGTCGGGATGCGCATGCACCGCCATCAAGGTCAGGGATCGCTCAGTCACCCCACCACCATACGAGGGAGGCCCCGACGCACTGGGCTTTGCCGCAATCCGGGACGGCCGCCGGGACGAGGCGTTGGCAAACCGTTGCCCGGGTATCCGCTCATCTGCAGAGTCGGGCGGCAGCGGCTGGCGGCGCGCGGTCGGCGGTAATGCGGATGTGGAGCGGGTGGGCGCGGCTGGCCAGTCGGGCTCGTCCGAGTTCCGGTGGGGCGTGAGCGCCTCGCCTCGCCATCGAGGGCCGCTATCGTCGCGGCCATGGAGCCCACCGCCCGCCGCCTGTACCGGCTTGTGGAGCCGATCCACCTGGTCACCTACTTCGCCGACGAGCCGACCGATGCGCTCATGGCACTCGGCCACCGGAACTATTGGGACGGCTACTTCGCCGGACGAGCCGCACCGCTGGGCCGGGTCCCGGCCGAGGTGGTCCATGCGATCTTCTACAACTTCGCCGACGGCGAGGTCGCCCGCCACATTCCCCGCGTCTGGGATACGGCCACTCCCGAGATGGCGCTCGCCGCTCGCGAGAAGGGCAGCGTCGCGGCGCTGAGGCGGATCCTCGGCGATCTCGCCGACGCCCCCGGTCTCGCGCGTGCCGCCGACCTCGCCACCAGGGCGGCGACCAGCGCCCCGGTGGAGGGACGGATCATGTACGCCGGACTCCGGGTGCTCCCCGTACCCGAGGAGCCCGTGGCCCGGCTCTGGCACGCGGCCACCCTGCTCCGTGAGCACCGCGGGGACGGTCACGTCGCCGCCCTGGTCGCCGCGGGCATCGGCGGGACGGAGGCCCATGTGCTTCACGCGCTCTCCGAGGGGATCCCCGCGGAGAAGTTCGGCAGGGTCCACCACCTCCCCGCGGCCCGGCTGGCGGCGGTTGTGGACGGGATGCGTGCCCGCGGCCTCATCGACGCCTCAGGCTGGCTCAGTGACGACGGCCGGGAGACCAAGGAGCGGATCGAATCGCTCACCGACGACCTCGCCGCACCGGCGTACGACAACCTGGAGCCGAGCGAACTCGACCAGCTCATCGGGGACCTCGAGCCCATCTCCGCCGCACTCGACGCTGCCGGCTCCCGATAGGTCCCGACACGTACGAACTCGAGAGGACCGGCCCCGGGGCGGACCACTACTGGGAGCGTGGAGGGCATGCAGGCGTTTTCGCACCCGTACGCGCCTGGGTCGACGGCTACCGGTGGTGACGGACGCGCCGGCGCCGCCGCGCGCTGCGAGCGTGTGTCGCTATCTGGCGCTGCCCTCGGACGTATCAGGGCGAACGCGGTGCGGCAGCACCAACGCTTGAGCGGCGATGACGCGTTCACCGTTGAAGGTCAGCGCCGGCGACCCATGCAGCTGGTAGCCCTGGTCGAGCAGGCCGCTGACGCGGGCGCAGAATGCCGCATCATCGGGTCCGGTGATTAGGCGGTAGCCAAGCGGTTCGGAGAGATCTGACACTGTCCCATTGTGCCCGCCCGGCACCGGACTGGCGGGATGCGCTCCTGGCGGGCGGTCTTGCCGACTGGCCGGACCGCCTCAATGCGGAACTCCCCGCTCACCAACCCGGTGAACGTTCATGGTCAGCGTACGAGGCGGAAGACAGGAGCTCCACCGCGCCCGTCACCGCGAGGTGGCGGGCGGTCTCGGCTCGGATGCCCTTGGCGGCAAGCACTTCCCGCTGCTCGCCCGTGTAGCCGATGCAGTCGAGAAAGACCACGTCGGCTCCACCCGCGGTGACCCGCCGTCCGGCGGCCGCTACCTCGTCGAGTCCAGCCGTGTAGGGGTCTACGGCCGCCGCGATGACCGAGCGGCCCAGGCGCCCTTCCCACCGTTCCCGGATGTCCGTCAACTGCTCTGGCACGGGGCACAGCACGCCCAGACGGCCCTCGCCGACGAGCTGCTCCATGAGCTCGTGGGCGAGGTCCTCCGCGTGGAGCACCGGCACCGACGTCGGGCCGTGCTCGACGCGGCCGGTGCACAGCACGACGACGACCCCGCACCGATCGGCTACGCAACGTCGGATGGCGTCGTCGAGTGCTGGGGCGATGCTCGTCGCGCCGAGGCGGACGCGCGAACCGTCCCGCAGGCGGGAAACGAGGGTGCGCTCCCCGGCACGCGGCGCGAGCCGGGCGATGCCGTCCGCGTCGAGGAGGTCCAGCGCGCCGTGTTCGACCCAGTCGACGCCGGAGAGGGCGGCCTCGACATCGGGGATGAGGTCGGTGCGGGGCGCCTGGCCGATCGTGACGAGACCGAGTGTCGGCCTCACGTGGTTCGCCCGGCCCACAGCCGGCACGTGCATCACGCCACCGCCTTCTCGGGCAGGTCCGCGGCCGCGACGCCACGCTCGACGATGCGCCGTCGCACGGCGCGGTCGACCCGCGCGTCGGGGTCGGCGATCGGGATCGCGGCGAGGAGCGCCTTGGTGTAGGGGTGCTGAGGCGCCGTGAAGATCTGCTCGACGGTGCCCTGCTCGACGACGCGGCCCTGGCTCATGACGACGATCTCGTCGGCCATCATCTCGACGACGGACAGGTCGTGCGAGATGAAGACGTAGGTGAGTCCGAGGTCTCGCTGCAGTTGCTTCATGAGGTCGAGCACCTGGGCCTGCACCGACACGTCGAGTGCCGATACGGGCTCGTCGCAGACGACGAGGCTCGGGTTGAGAATGAGGGCCCGCGCGATGCCGATCCGCTGGCGCTGACCCCCGGAGAACTCGTGCGGAAAGCGGTCGATGTGTTCCTCCCCCAGGCCGACCGTCTCGAGGACCTCGACGATGCGGGCGCGGATCGCCGCGTCGTCGAGGTCCGTGTGCAACCGCAACGGCTCGGCGAGTGCCCGGTGGATGGTCCACCGTGGGTCGAGCGAGGCGTACGTGTCCTGGAAGACGATTTGCATCTGGGAGCGGAGGCGACGCAACTCGTCGTCACCGGCCCCGAGGAGGTCGGCCCCGTTGAAGGTCACCGTCCCCGACGTCGGCTCATGTAGGCGCAGCAGGGCCCGACCGGTTGTCGACTTGCCCGAACCGGACTCGCCCACGATGGCGAGCGTGCGGCCACGGCGGACCCGGAAGGACACGCCGTCGACCGCCGTGATGGTGTCGGCCGGACGTCCCAGACGGCGGCGTCGCCCGGTGAAGACCTTCGTCAGGTCGGTGACCTCGAGCAGCACCGGCGCGTCGTCATCCGGTGCCTCGGTGGGCGCGTCCGTGCGTGCCTCGACTCGAACCCGCCCGGAGCCGTCGCGCGCCGTGCTTCCCTCGGCAAGCGCCTCGACCGCCTCGATGACGTGCTCGTTGGCGGAGGGGATGAAGCTGAGCAGCCGCTTCGTGTATTCGGCCTGCGGCGCGGCGAAGAGCTGCTCCGTCGGCGCCGTCTCCTGCAGCTCACCGCCGTACATCACGGCGACCCGCTGGCAGGTCTGGGCGACGACACCGAGGTCGTGCGTGATGAGCAGGACCGCCGTCCCGTGCTGCTCCTGCAGGTCCATGATGAGGTCGAGGATCTGCAGCTGGGTCGTCACGTCGAGCGCCGTCGTCGGCTCGTCGGCGATGAGCAGCTTGGGCTCGCATGCCATGGCCATGGCGATCATGACGCGCTGGCGCATCCCGCCGGACAGCTCGTGCGGGTAGCCCGCCAGGACGCGTGCGGTCTTGCGGATCCCCACCATGTCGAGCAGTTGCCCCGCTCGGTCGGCCGCCTGCCGTCGGCCTAGGCGCAGGTGCTGGCGCAACGGCTCGGTGAGCTGGTCGCGGATCGTGAAGACCGGGTTGAGCGCGGTCATCGGCTCCTGGAAGATCGTCGCGATGTCCTTGCCGCGGATCCCGCGCATCTGCCGGTCCGACAGTGCGGCGAGGTCGCGGCCGTCGAAGCGGATGTGCCCACCGATGATGTGCGCCTGCCGCGCCGGCAGCAATCCCGTGATCGACATGGCGGTGACGCTCTTACCCGAGCCCGATTCGCCGACCAGCCCGACCATCTCGCCGCGTGCGATGGTCAGGTCGAGGCCCCGGACCGGGTGGATCGGGCCGCGGGACGTGTCGATGCGGATCGAGAGGTTCTCGATCGACAGCAGAGTGTCAGCCATGTCCGTGCTCCTTGGTTCCGTATGCCGCTGGGCTCGGTCTCGCTCGCCCGCTCAGGCGTGCGCGGGGACCTGCCCACTCGTCTGCAGGTGGGTGGCCGGGCCGTAGAGGCTCTCGAGGAGCGCTGCCTGGGCCTCGTCGTGGAAGGACACGGCACCCGCGGTGAAGCCCTTGGCGACCTCGACGGCGAAGCGCGCGGCCAGGGCGATGTCGACCTCGTGACTCGCGCCGGTCGCGCAGCCGGCCACGGGCGTCACCGTCGTGATGGCGACACCGACGACGGGCGCGGCCGTCGCGACGGCCGGCTGGAGGATCGAGTTGAGGTGGTAGAGGCCGTTGCCGTACGGCGTGATGTCCTGCGTCGACAGCGGGAAGACGACGGCGGGCTCACCCGACACGGTCTCGAGGACGCCGATGAGGTCGGCGCTCGCGGGGAGGATGTAGCCGGCGCGGACCGTCGGGGAGATGGCGATGCCACGGTGGTTGATGAGGCGGTTGCCCTTCGTGGTGTCGATGGACAGGACGGCGTCCATCTCCGAGGTGACCTCGTGCTCGTTCATGGCGGTGATGTCGACGGGCGAGTCCATGAAGGGCACGGGATCGTGTGGACGGGTCGGCGCGTCGGGGCAGATGTGCGTCGAGATGACGACGTCGCCGGGCAGGACATCGCCGCGGGCGTGCATCGCGAGGAGCTTGGCGGCCGCGGCGATGGCGGCGGTCGCCCCGTCGCCGTCGGACACGTAGCCGATCAGCTCCGGCCGGGCGCCGATGCCGCCGAGGCGCCCGACGACACCGAGCGTCGGTGCGTCGCCGCCGGCGGTCTTGCCGCGGCTGCCCGGGACGGTGACGCAGATGAAGTCGGTCGAACCGAGCTCACCCGCCACCGTCTCGACGGTGATCGAGCAGGCACTGTCGCCGAGGGTACCCAGGTGCTCGGCGACGAGATCACCGGATGCGTCGGGGCGGTCGAGGAGGTCGAGGGCCGTAAGGACGTGGGACAGCACGATCATTCGCTTTCGACAGCGGTCTCGGCGACGCCGAGGTACCGGAGGGTGGTCAGGGCGTAGGTCTTCGCGGCGAGGACGACGTCGGCGACTGGTGCCTTCTCGTCGAAGCCGTGGATGGTGGCCAGCTCGGCCGGCCCGTACTGGAGAACGGGGATGCCGTGGCTGCGGAAGGTGCGGGCGTCGGAGGACGCCCACTGGAGCACGCCCTCGGTGGTGGGGTCCCCCGTCAATTCGCGCAGGGCCGCGACGAGCTCGGTGACGATGGGGTCGCTCGGCAGCGTCCAGTTCGGCTCGCTGCAGAAGCCGATCGGCTCGATCGTCGCCTCGACGCCCGCCTCGGCGAGCAGCTCGTCGACCCGGCCGAGGACTTCGGCGCGCGTCAACCCGATCGGCACGCGGGTGTCGACCTCGACGACGCACCGGTCCGCGACGACGTTGGAGGACGTGCCGCCGCGAATCGTGCCGATGTTGACGGTGACGTGCTCGAAGACGGCACCGATGCCGGGAGCGTAGCCCTCGCGCTCCTCGGCGAACGTCTTCGAGCTCTCGATGAGGTCGCGCACGTCCTCGGGCGCGGACGGCTTCATGTCCCAGAGCTGCTGCAGGGCGACGACGGCCCGGGCCGCGAGGAGGTTCGCGCTGACGCCGTGCAGCGGCTGGAGGCTGCCGTGCCCCGGCTTGCCGTCGATCGTCATGCGAAACCAGTTGCTGCCCTTCTGGCCGATCGTCGGGTGCGTCCGCTCGGCGGGCTCGGCGATGATCGCGCCGGTCGCGCCGTCGAGGACCCCCTGGTCGAGGAGCCAGTCCGCCCCGCGTGAGCCGCCCTGCTCCTCGTCGGGGACCGCGGCGAGCGACAGCCTCCCGGCCAGCGGGACACCGAGGCGGTGGAGGACGACGAGCGTGTGGATGACGCCGGCGAGACCGGCCTTCATGTCGCTCGCTCCGCGACCGCGCAGGTAACCGTCGACGACGTCACCTGCGAAGGGCGGGAAAGTCCAGCGGCTGAGGTCACCGACGGGAACGACGTCGGTGTGGCCGGCGAGCACGAGGTGGCGCGCCGTCGTGGGGTCGCCGCCCACCGCGGCGTTGCTCGCGGCACGGTGGACGACGATGCTGAGGCGACCATCGCCCGCGTCGTGGACCTCGGGGTCGAGGCCCTCGGCGCGCAGATGGTCGGCGATGAAGGTGCCGACTTCCGTGCAGTCCCCCGGGGGGTTCTCGCTCGGGATCCGGATGAGGTCTCCGGCGAGCGTCAGCAGTTCGTCCCGGGTGCGCTCGATCTCGTCGAGGACGCGGGTCTCCCAGTCGGAGGATTGCGTGGCCACGTCAGGCTCCAAGTGTCGTTTCGTGTGCGGGGCGTCGGATTCGTGATGGTGCGCGGGGAGGCGGCCGCTGGCCGCGCGTCGGGATGGCAGCGGGCCCAGCGGCGCGCCTCCCCTGCTCGGCGTCAGCCCTTGTTGCTCAACTGGAAGAAGCGGATGATCCCGTCGGGGTACGACGTGTACCCCTGCACGCCCGCGCGCTCCGCGACGACGATGTTGTACTCGTACAGGTACGCCCACGGCGCCTGAGTGTTGATGATCTCCTGCGCCTTGCCGTACAGATCGTTGCGGACGTTCTGGTCCGGCTCGGTCGAGGCCTGCTTCCAGAGCTTGTCGACCTCAGGGTTGTTGAAGTTGACGTAGTTGCTCGTGCCGTCGCTGGTCAGCAGGAGGCCGAGGTGGTAGCCCGGGTCGTTGACGAACGAGGTCCAGCGGCTGATGTAGCTCTGCACCTTCTTCGTCGCGAGCGCCTCGAGGAACTGCGGACGCGCCATCTTGTGGATGTTCATCGTCACGCCGATCTTCGCCAGCTCGGCCTGGATGAGCACGGCGTCGTCCGACCAGTCGTCGAAGCCGCTGCCGAGGGTGAAGTCGAAGCTGAAGCCGTTGGGGTAGCCGGCCTCCGCGAGGAGCGCCTTGGCCTTGTCGAGGTTGTGCGAGTAGCCGTAGCCGGCGTCGGAGAAGCCCGGGGTCGAGCTGGCCACGGACGAGCGCATCGACGACGCCTGGCCCTTCATGACGTCGCTGATGAGCTTGTCGTACGGGATCGCGTACGACACGGCCTGGCGGACCTTCGGGCTGTCGAACGGCTTGATGGCGTTGTTCATCCCGAAGAAGAGGATCTTGTTGCTGGCGCGGGAGTCGATGGCGACGCCGGACTGCTTCGACAGGGTGTCGACGTCCTTCGCCGGCACCTCGAGCGCGAGGTCGACCTCGCCCTTGGTGAGGAGCTGGACGCGGTTGCTCGCCTCGCCGATGAACTTCGTGTTGACCTTGCGCAGGGCCGGCTTCTCGCCCCAGTACGTGTCATTGCGCTCGAGCACGGCCTCGGTCGCCGGGTCCCACTTCGTCACCCGGTAAGGGCCGGAGCCCGCGGTGTGGGTGTCGAGCCAGGCGGCGCCACCCTCGGCGTTGACCTTGTCGATGTTGATGATCGAGAACGAGTACATCGGCAGGATCTGGAGGAAGAGGTGGTTCGGCGCGGTGAGGTCGATCTTCACGGTGCGCGCATCGGTCGCCGTCACCGTGCCGATGCCGGCCATGCCGTAGAGGAAGCTCGCCGACTTGGACTTCTTGATGAAGTCGAACGACTTGACGACGTCGTCGGAGTCGAGGGCCGAGCCGTCCTCGAACTTCACGCCCTGGCGCAGCGTGAAGGTGTAGCTCTTCGAGTCGTCGCCCACCTTCCACGACTCCGCGAGCATCGGCACGATCTTGTCCGTCTTGGCGGTCGGCTTGCCGTTCGTCGTCGTGCGGTCGTACGTGACGAGCTGGTCGTAGGCCGCCACGACGAACGTGTCGGAGGTGACGTCGTTGGCCTCGGCCGGGTTGAGGGTCTTGCCGCCCTCGGAGTAGGCGGCGACGAGGGTGTCCTTGCCAGCCGCACCGGCACGCGAGGAGCCGCCCTGGTTGGCGTTGGCTCCACAGCCGGCTGCGGCGAACATGACGGCAACCGCGGCGGCCAGGGTGGCGCTGCGCTTCACGCTGTTCTCCTTCATGTACGGGTGGGGGAAGATGCGATGGAAGGGAGTGGATGGGCTGGCGCCCGTCGCAGATACGAACCGGGTCATCGGCTCGTCCGCAGGCGCGGGTCGAGGACGTCGCGTAGGCCGTCGCCGACGAGGTTGAAGCCGAGAATCGAGGTGGCGATGGCGATGCCGGGGAAGACGGTCATCCACCACTCGCCGCTGATGATGTAGCCACGGCCGTCCGAGATCATGACGCCCCACTCCGCCGTCGGCGGCTGCGCGCCGAGGCCGATGAAGCTGAGCGAGGCGGCCGTGAGGATCGCGTAGCCCATGCCGAGAGTCGCCCGGACGAGGATCGGGGCAACGGTGTTCGGGACGATGTGACGGATGAGGATCGTCCGGTCACGCAGGCCGATGGCGCGCCCCGCCTCGACGAAGTCACGCTCCCGGAGCGAGCGGGTCTGGCTGTAGACGATGCGGGCGAACTCGGGGATGCCGACGACGCCCACGGCGATCATCGCGCTGGCCAGGCCCGGGCCGAGGGCGGCGGCGATCGCCATGGCCAGCACGAGCGACGGGAAGGCGAGCAGCACATCCATCACCCGCATGAGCACCGCACCCACCACGCCGCCGAGGAAGCCGGAGATGGCGCCGATCGGGACACCGATGAGCAGCGAGATCCCGACGGCGATGAGCCCGGTCCAGAGAGAGATCCGCCCGCCGGCGAGCACCCGGGCGAGGATGTCGCGGCCGAAGTTGTCCGTGCCGAACAGGTGCGCGGCGGAGGGCGGCTCGAGGAGGCCTCCAGCTCCGGTCGCGGTGGGCGAGTACGGCAGCAGGCCGGCCACGAGAGCGCCGATGGTCCAGATCGCGATGAAGACGAGGCCGACCATCGCCAGGCGGTTGCGGACCAGCAGGCGCCAGGCCGTCGTGGGCCTCGACCCCGCCCGGTCGGACGACGCGGCCCGGACGCCGCTCGCAGAGGCGGAGACGGTGGTGTCAGGCATTCTCGATCCTCGGGTCCAGTCGGGCGTTGAACAGATCGACGCAGAGGTTGACCGTCAGGTAGATGGCCGCGGCGAGCAGCGTGAAGGCCTGGACCGGCGCATAGTCGGTGGCGAGCACGGACTGGACGACATAGAAGCCGACGCCCGGCCAGCTGAAGACGGTCTCGGTGATGACCGCGCCGCCGAGGAGTTGGCCGAACTGGAGCCCGACGACGGTCACGACGACAGGGGCGGCGTTCTTCAGCGCGTGCTTGAGGATGACCTTGGCCGGCGGCAGGCCTTTGGAGCGAGCGGTGCGCACGTAGTCCTGGTTGATCACCTCGAGCATCTCGGACCGGGTCATCCGGGCGATGATCGCCGTGCTCCCGGTGGCGAGGCACAGGGCCGGCCAGATTATGTGGGCCAGCGACGACTTCAGCGCGACCAGGTCGCCGGTCAGGAGCGAGTCGAGGACATAGAGGCCCGTGATCGACGTCGGTGGGTTCACGTCCTGGGCGATGCGGCCCAGCGGGGCCGGCTCCCACCCGAGCTTGTTGTAGAAGACGAAGATCACGATGAGGGCGAGCCAGAAGAGCGGCATCGACGCCCCGATCAGCGAGAAGATGCGGCTGGCGTGGTCGATCGGCCGGTCGCGGCGCGTCGCGCTGATGACACCGATGGGGACCCCCAGGAGCAGCGAGATGAGGATCGCCACGATGGCGAGTTCGACCGTCGCCGGCAGCCGGGAGGCGAAGTCCGCGAGGACGGGCTGGCCGGTGTGCCACGCGAATCCGAAGTCTCCGGCGAAGAGGCCGCGCACGTAGGAGATGAACTGAGCGACCAGCGGCTGGTCGAGGCCCATCTCGGCACGGATCTTGTCGACGGTCGCCGGGTCAGCCTGCTCCCCGGCGAGAGTCCGGGCCGGGTCGCCGGGCAGGACGCGGGTGAGCAGGAAGATGCAGAGCACGACGCCGAAGAGTGCCGGGATCATCGCGAGGACTCGTCGCACCACGTGGTTCACAGCCACCTCCAATCTGCGCTTCGTTGGGTCTGACCTGGTCTCGGCGCCCAGGATTCGCTCGCCCGTCATCCCTGAGCAATACTTTCTCTGTATTTGAGAGGGCGTCCCTGATTGGGTCCGGGTGCGGTAGGTTCTCACCCGTCCCGCCCATCCCGGAGGACCCATGTCAGACACGGGCGCTCGCCCCCGCTCGCCGCTCCAGACCGTGGACCGCGCCCTGGAGGTCCTGCTGTCGTTCACCGAGCGGCGCCGCGACTGGGGCGTCATGGAGCTTGCCGAGGCCTTCGCCATCGACAAGTCGACCGCGCAGCGCATCCTCGCCGCACTCGCCGCCCGCGGCTTCCTCAGCGCCGATCCGGTCTCCCGGCGCTACAGCCTCGGCCCAACGATGTGGCGAATGGCCGCCCTGTGGGAGCGCACGGGGGGCCTGGCCGCCCTGGCACACCGGGTGCTGGAGCCGCTCGCCTTCCAGACCGATCGCACGGCCCTCTTCGCCGTCCCGGACGGGCTCCACGTCCGGTGCGTCGCGGCCGTCGACGGCGGCGGACCGCTGCGCAGCCATCCGCTCGTCGGCGAGCTGTACCCGGCCAACGCGGGAGCCACCTCCCGCGGCTACTTCGCCTTCCTTGACGGCAACGAGCGGCGTGCCCTCATCTCGGGGCGGGTCTTCGCGACATTCACCGAGCTGACAAGGGTCGACGAGCATGAGCTCGAACGACTCTTCGTCGAGGCCGTCGCGCAGGGGTACGCCTACTCCGAGGGCGAATACGACTACGCCACCCGGGCGCTCGCCGTTCCCATCATGCTCAGAGGGCGGCCCGTCGGCTCGCTCAGTCTCGGCGAGAGCAAGTATCCGGCGCGTTCCGACGACATCCGAGACCACCTGCCTGCCCTGCAGGCCGCGGCGGAGCAACTGTCCGCCCTGCTCGACAACCGGGCGAACTCGGCCGCCGTAGCCCGGCAGACCGAGCCGACCCGAGCCCACTGAGCGCCGCGCCATTGAGCCAGACCGACCACCGCGAGGAGACACCCATGCCCCAGGGCCACCAGAACCTCCTGCTCCTGTCCAACTCGACGGCCCCCGGGCGGACGTACCTCGAGCACGCACGCGAGGCGATCCTCGAGACACTCGACGGCCTGCGCTCCATCGTGTTCGTCCCGTTCGCGCTGGCGGACCACGACGCCTACACCAAGACGGTCCGTGGTGCCATGGAGCCGCTGGGCATCACCGTCCGCGGAGCACACGAGGGCACGCCGCACGACCTGGTCGCCGGTGCCGAGGCCGTCTTCGTCGGCGGCGGCAACACCTTCCGCCTCGTCAAGGCGATCCACGAGCTCGGCCTGATCGACGTCGTACGCGCCCGGGTCGCCGAGGGGATGCCCTACCTCGGCTCGAGTGCCGGCACCAACGTCGCGACGCCGAGCCTGCGCACGACAAACGACATGCCCATCGTCCAGCCGCCGTCGTTCCAGACCTTCGGCCTCGTGCCCTTCCAGATCAACCCCCACTACCTCGACCCGGATCCGGCCTCGACGCACCAGGGCGAGACCCGGGAGGAGCGGCTCACCCAGTTCCTCGAGGAGAACGACGTCCCGGCGCTCGCCATGCGCGAGGGCACCTGGCTGCGGGTGAGCGACGGTGCCATGCGGCTCGATGGCGTAGCCGCGGGCGCGCGAGTCTTCTGCCGAGGATCCGCGCCGGTCGAGGTTCCGAGCGGCGCCGATGTGACCTGGCTCGTCGAGAGGGTGGGTTCGTTCGACATCCACCGTTGAGGTCAATCAGTCGACGAGTCAGCCATGTCCTCGATCATGACAGACGGACCTGCGTCTCGGATCACGCGGCCGGAGCAATGGTCCGCAAGCGGGTGGGACCCTGCGGACGGCAGCACCTGTTCCACGATGATTTCCTCCAGGTGCGGCGCGGCAGGACCGCGCCGGGGTTGACCCTCTCCCAGGGAGAGAGCCGAGGCTGTTGGAGGCGCTGGTGACGGGGCTGATGCCGATCGGAGTGTTCGCGCGAGCGACCCGGTTGTCCGTTCGAGCGCTGCGCAACTACGACCGGCTGGGTCTGCTCGTCCCGGCGTGGGTCGATCCGGGTACCGGCTACCGCCGGTACAGCGTCGACCAGTTCCCCCGGGCGGGGCTGATCCGACGGCTACGAGAGCTGGAGGTGCCGTTGCCCGAGATCGCCGAGATCCTGGTGGCCGACACCCCGGAGCAGGCACGCGCCGTTATCGAGCGGCACCGGGAACGCGTGGCCGCGCGGGCGGCCCGGCTGGATGAAATCGCCGGGCAGTTGGGGGCCGTGCTGGCCGAGCCGGGGCGCGTGCCGGGCTGGCTGCACGGGTACGAACGGTGGCGCCCCGCCCAGCCCACCGCCCGCGTGCTGGTGCGTACCCCGCTGAGCGGGCTGGCCGAGGCGCTCGCGCCCGGGTTCGCGCGGCTGTTCGCCGGCCTCGCCGCGCAGGGGATCGCCCCGGCGGGTCCGGCCGGGATCCGCTACCTCAGCGACGACCTCGACGCGGCGGAGTTGGAGGTGGAGGTGTTCGTGCCGGTGGGGCGACCACCCCGGCCGACCGCGACGATCGCGGCCGGGGAACTGGCGGGCTGCCTGCTCGCCGCGACCGTCCACGAGGGTGGCTACGACGACCTTGAGACCGCCTACCGGTCCCTGGGGCGCTGGATCGCCGAGCAGGACCGGGTGCTGGCGGGCCCGGCAGAGGAGCGCTATCTCGTCCCGCCCGCGCCCGGCGTACCCGCGGCCGCGCTCCGCACGGAGATCGCCTGGCCGGTCCGACCCCCGTCCGGCCCGCCCGACCAGCAGATCAGGACACCGAATGATCATCGATAATGTGGCGTTCCCCGCCGGTCAGCACTGCGAGACCACCACGCTCGGCGCCCTGCTGCGCCACGAGGGCCTCGACCTGTCCGAGCCCATGCTGTTCGGCCTCGGCGAGGGTCTGGGCTTCGTCTACTGGGACGCCAAGAACATGGACTTTCCATTCCTCGGCGGCCGCACCAAGCCGACCGCGATCACCCGGACCCTGGCCGATCGGCTGGGCCTGACGCTGCACATCCAGGAGACCGCCTCGCCTCGAAAGGCCTGGCAGAACGTCGCCGCCGCCCTCACCGCCGGACGCCCGGTCGGCCTGCAACTGGACTGCTACCACCTGGACTACTTCACCACGAAAGTCCACTTCGGGGGCCACTTCGCCGCGATGTACGGCTACGACGACACCCACGCCTACCTCATCGACACCGCCCAGCAGGGCGGCACCGTGACGACCACGCTGACGAGCCTGGAACGGGCCCGCGACGAACGCGGACCGATGACCGCCCGCAACCTCTCCTACACCATCGCCAACCCCACCGGCCAGCACGATCTGGGCGACGCCATCCGGGCGGCCATCCGCAACAACGCACACGCCTTCCTCAACCCACCCATCGCCAACCTCGGTCACCGCGGCATCGCCAAGGCAGCCCGACAGGTGGCGCGGTGGCTCGACCGCTCAAGCGACCCGTCCCGCGACCTCCCGCTGGCCGCGGCGCTGATGGAACGCGGCGGGACCGGCGGCGCCCTGTTTCGCAACATGTATCGCGACTTCCTCGCCGAATGCGCCACGATCGTCGACGACGACAACCTCCGCCTCGGTCACCAGCTGTACGCCGAGATCGCCCCGTTATGGACCGAGGTCTCTCACTACATCACGGCCGCCGGAGAAACCGCCGACCCAGACCACCTGACCCGCGCCTCGGCAATCCTCACCGAACTCGCCGACAGGGAACACCACGCCATGCAGATCCTGACCGCGATTGGCACCGACTGATACGGCTCGGTCTGCGGCTAGATCAGGATGCCGACCGCTCCAGCCGGGCGCTGATCTTGCAGACGGCACCTCGCACGATGGCTCGGCGCATAAGGAAGACTGGCGGGCATGGCTGACTTGGACGATGCGAAGGCTGCGCTACGCCACTACCTCCAGGCGGCCCGCGAAGACCTGATCTGGAAGCTCGACGGGCTGAGCGAACGCGAAGCCAGACTGCCCCGCACCACGACCGGCAACAACCTGCTGGGAGTCCTCAAGCACTGCCTCAATGTCGAAGCCGGCTACTTCGGGCCTACCTTCGGGCGCGAATTCCCGACGCCTGAGGAACTGGTCCCCATGCAGGCGTTCGAGGAGGACCCGCAGGCAGACTGGTACGCGCGGGAGGAGGAGACGAAGGACGGGCTGATCGACCTGTATCGCCGTGTCGGGGTGTTCGCGGACCAGACGATCGAACAGCTACCGCTCGACGCGCCGGGGCGGGTGCCGTGGTGGCGGCCAGGTAGACAGGCCGTGACGCTGCAAAGGATCATCGTCCACGTGACCTGCGACCTCGCTCGTCACGCCGGTCACGCCGACATCATGCGCGAGCAGCACGACACGGCGATCGGCCTGCGGCGGGAGAACACCAACATCCCTCACGGCTATGACTGGCCGGCGTACGTCACCAAGCTGACGAAGCTGGCTGACCGCTTCGGATAGCCGCCCGGTCCCGGCGGTGCAGTCGGTGAGTTCAGCATCCCCTCTTCCGCACGCCCGGGCGTTGGCTTGATCCGTTGGGGGTGACAGTGGGTAGCGGTCGGCAAGCGAACACCGAATCCCTGCCATGCCCAGTTCGGTCAGCTTGAGGGTGGTTGCGCGGGGACCCTCGCTAACCGACGTAGGAAGAGGAGGAGGACGCAATGCAGGCGATCCAGAAGGTCCGCCATCGACAGGCCGACGTCAACGGTCTGGAGATGTTTTTCCGCGAGGCCGGGCGCCCCGGCCGATCGACCGTACTGCTGCTGCACGGGTTCCCGAGTTCGTCGCACACATTCCGGGAGGTCATGCCCACACTGGCCGAGGTCGCGTACGTGGTGGCGCCTGATCTTCCCGGCTTCGGCATGTCCTCGTCGCCAACCGTCGACAAGTACGACTACACCTTCGAGAACCTCTCACGGGCGATCGAGAACCTACTCGACCAGCTTGGGGTCGAGCGCTTCTTCGTCTACCTGCACGACTTCGGCGCACCGGTGGGATACCACCTGGCCACCCGCGCCCCGAGTCGCATCCGCGGCCTTATCGTCCAGAGTGGCAACGCGCACGAGGACGGCCTCGGCGAGCAGTGGGACAGCGCCAAGGCGTACTGGGCCGACCCGACCGACGCCAAGCGCGCCGAGCTGCCGGACTGGTTGAACTTCGCTGGCACCCGTGACCAGTACCTCGCCGGGCTGCCCGAGTACCTGCGCACGCTGCACCCTCCCGAGTCGTGGCACCTCGACTGGGAGCGCATGAGCCGGCCCGGCAACATCGACGCGCAGTTCGCGCTCTTCAGCGACTACGCCAGCCACGTCGCCCGCTTCGATGAGATCGCCGAGTACCACCGGGCTCACCAGCCGCCGGCGCTCGTGCTGTGGGGACGGCGCGACGCGTACTTCGACGTTGACGAGGTCCTCGCCTACCACCGCGCCCTCGAGCGCATGGACGCGCACATCTACGACGGCGGGCACTTCTTGTTGGAGACGCACGCGGCCGAATGCGCCAAGCTCATGCGGGCGTTCGTGCTCGACAACGCTAACTGAAGCCAGCCTCGCCGGCAGCACCAGCCCAGGTCGGAGAGATCGACCGCGTACGCCGGCCAGCGGTAGCTCCCCTGCCAAGATCGAACGCACCGTCATTGGCCGGGATGGTGGGCAAGAGGGGGCCCGTCACCGTTGGTGACGAGCGGTTCGCGGCTGGATGAGTGCGGCGAGCGTGCGGCAGGTCGAGGCCGCAGGGGGCCACCTAGACTCCTTCGCGCCGGATCCGGCGAGACTGCACCCACGCCCGACCAACAGGAGAACCGCCGTGCCGCCCCGTAGAACCCGCGTCCTTTACGTCACCGATCTGGCATACGAGGCGCGCGGGCGCCGCTACTGCGACGAGGACATCTTCTTGTCCACCCAACTGCGGGAGCACTTCGACATCGCCCTGTGCCATCCGATCGATGCAGTTGAGTTGATGGATTCCTTTGATGTGGTCGTGGTTCGCAACAGCGGCCCCGTCCTGTACTACCAGGATCATCACGACGAGTTCCGCGCTCGTGCGCGGCAGACGGGTGTGCGAGTCTTTACCGAGTTGACCGGCAAGGCCGACATGGCCGGCAAGCAGTACCTGCTGGATCTGTACGGAGCCGGCTACCCCGTCATCCCGACCGTTGACCGGTTGCAGGACATCGAACGCCTGCCACCGGCCACCCAGTACGCGGCCAAGCCAAAGTTCGGCGCTGACTCCGTTGGTCTGCAGTTCGTTCAGCGCGAGCAACTGCAGGACCTGACCTACGACAACCTGCTGGTCCAGCCACGTGTCGATTTCGAGTACGAAGTCTCCTTCTACTTCGTCGACCGCACCTTCCAGTACGCGTTGTACGCGCCTCATGCCGACCAGCGGTGGCTGCTCGAGCCCTACGAACCAACCGATGCCGATTTGGCGTTCGCTCAGCGGTTCATCGACTGGAACGACATCAGCCACGGCATTCAGCGCGTCGACGCCTGTCGCACACGAACCGGCGAACTCCTACTCGTCGAACTTGAGGACCTGAACCCCTACCTTTCTCTGGACCGGGTTGCTGCTCCAACCAGAGATGCCTTTGTCCAGGACATGACGGCATCCATCGCGGCCCTGGCCACGAAGAGCCCAACACCTCGCTGACCGCCCAGCGAACCCGAGGAAGCACGATTCGGCCCCAGCCAACCCGTCCGCACATCGGCAGTTCGACCGGCGGCCGACCGGCGACCTGGCCCCGGTCGCTGAGTGGATGGCCGGCCCCCGCGGCACCCGCCCACGAGCGGGCCGACGCCAACGGCAAGCATGTAGAGGCGCTGGGCCGAGCGAGGAACAACCCAGCGCTGGCCCGGCCCTGCTCTGCCAATCCGAGAGCTCATATAGTCACGGGGTGAAGATGGAGCAGGTCCGGCAGGCATATGCGTCCGTCGCAGAGCTCTACATCGAGCTCTTCGGTACAAGCCAGCAGGTACACGCCGACGACCTCGCCTTTGTCGGGCGACACCTGGCGGGCCGACCTGGCACGGTGCTCGATCTGGGCTGCGGGCCCGGCCATATCACCGATTACCTCCGCTCGTTGGGTGTCGACGCAATGGGAATCGACATGGTCCCCGAGTTCATCGCCCATGCGCGGGCAGCCCACCCGAACGGTAGGTACCAGCTCGGGTCGATGGAAAATCTCGCCGTCGCCAACCACTCCATCGCCGGCATCCTGGCCTGGGGCTCGTTGATCCATCTGCCGCCGGAAGATCTCGACGGCGTGCTCGCTGAGTTCCGGCGAGTAATGGCCCCGGCCGGGACGTTAGTGCTTGGTCTCTTCGTAGGTGACGAGGTCGCCGCCTTCGACCACAAGGTCGTGACCGCCTATCGCTGGCCCGTTGACGAGTTCTGCGAACGACTGGCGCGAGCCGGCTTCACGGAAGTTGAGCGTCTGCAGCGGCCCAGCGAAGGCGCTCATCGGCCACATGCCGCCATCGCGGCAATCGCGACCGTAGGGTGAGCTGGGTCGTGTAGACCTCCGGCTATGAACCACGCTCGGCCGCTGGCGGCTGTCCTCGTCCGGGCCGGATGTCTGTCACCGTTGCTGTCGAAGGCCTCCTCTCGCCGCGGCCCTGGAGCGGTAGTCACCGGAATGTCGCACGGTCAGCCTGTTCCGGGCAGTTCTCGTAACATGAGCGCCGTGCACGGGTTTGTGAAGCGTCGCGGCATACCAGAGCCAGGCTCGATTCCCGAGGTCCTGGACATGTTCCGTGCCGAGGTGCGCTTCTATCGCGAGATCGCGCCGGTCGTGGGCGTCCGAGTGCCTACCTGCCTTCACTCCGAGATCACCCCGGAAGGCACGGCACTGGTCCTCGAAGACCTCTCCTCATGGCAACCAGGAGCCGACCCCATCGCACACGCCCAACTGCTGTCGCACATGCATCAGCATTGGGCCGGGCAGGCTCTGTCCCGCACCGGGTTTGATGGAGACATCGAAACCTGGGAGGAACACCAGCGATGCCCGCACCGAAGAAGTACAACGATGAGCTGCGTGAGCGTGCGACCCGGTTGGCGGTCGAGGCCCGCCGGGATCCGGCCAGCGCGGTCGGAGCGATCCGTCGGATCGCCGGTCAGCTCGGGGTTCACCCGGAGGCGTTGCGCACGTGGGTGAAGAAGGCCGAGACCGACGCCGGTGACCGTCCGGGCACCACCAGCAGCGACGCCGAACGCCTCGCCGCGTTGGAACGGGAGAATCGTGAGCTGCGGCGGGCCAACCAGATCCTGAAGTCCGCGGCGAGTTTCTTCGCGGCGGAGCTGTGCGCCATGTAGCGCTGATTGATCGAGGAGGGGTGAGAGACCTTTCCCGC